>SYMT01000709.1 GCA_005805375.1 Actinomycetota bacterium | reverse complement strand
CGCCATCAACAGGGGATAGACCCAGGACCGGGGGGGATAGGTGTGGAAGGGCCAGAAAAGCTCGAGGGGCGACATCCACAGACGCGCCCACTCGGGTACGTCGGGCCGGCGGTAAAACCCCATGAACCACTCCGGATGCTGGGGGTCCAGATGCCCGAAGGCGCCCCAGAAGCTTGCGAAAGTGGTGGGAAACACCTTGTCAAAGAGGTATGTGCCGAAAGCCATTCCCTGGCGATCGCGGAAATCCGCCCAGAGTGGGGTATCGGCAAAATACCAGTTAAACACCCGGAGCCCAAGGGGATCGCCGTAGAGCACCTGATTGCGCACGAACCACCACCCTGCCAGTGCCAGCGTGACTCCCAGCGTGACGAACCCGGTGGCGAAGAACCGGCGCACCTCACCCGCCGCCTGTTCGGCACTAACACCGCCGGGACCACAACCGGGCTCGCGTGGCGCCCACCCCCCGGCGTGCTCCCGACCGGAGATCCCGTGGGCAGGCCCGCAGTCGGGCGGGTGCGGCTCGGGTTCGACGCTCTGCTCCTGACTGCCGATTCCCTGGCGCCCGGTGTTCCCAACTCCTCCCGCCGTGGCCAGGTAGACCGCCACCAGCGCCGGGGGGAAGAGGAGGAAAGTGTTTTGCTTGGAGAGGAGCGCCAGCGCCAGCGCCCCACCCAGGATACCTGCCTGCCGAAATCCCCAGTCTCCCTTCACGGCGCGCACCATCACCAGGAGTGCGAGGCTGGAGGCCGCCTCAGCGAGCGTGTCGTTGCTCACGGAGGCAAGCACCGACAGCCGCATGGGAAGGAACCCGGCGAGTGCTGTCGCCGTCAAGCCCCAGTCGGGCCGGTGCGGTGCGATCTCTCGTGCCAGGAGCCAGATGAGCCAGGTCGCCAGCAGACCGATGAGGATCGAGACGGCGCGACACGCCTGCCCCGCCCCTGTCTCGCCCGCCACCGCCTCCCCGACTCGGAAGAAGGGCACGCAGATGGCGTAGTAAAGCGGCGCCTGGTGTGATTCATAGTCGGGATCAGCATGGGATGCGCGCCGCTGGCTGATGTTCAGCGCTGGCAGGCGCCCCTCGTGCGCCAGTACGCGCACGTACTGCAAGTGAGCGCCCTCGTCCGGGGCAGCGCCGAGCGGCATGAACGCCGAGTAGGCGCACGCGAGTGCGGCGGTCAGGATCAGAACAGCCAGCAGCGCGCGGGGTGCGAAACGTGCGCGGCGCGCTGCGGCGGACGCACCGTCACCAGCGGGAGGGGTGACGTGGGGCGCGACGCCTCCGCCTCCTTCCTCGCCATTTCCCGCCCCCGGCGCGCCGCTTTGCGCTCCCTGTCCCGCGCGCGGAGCATCTCGCCTGGTCAACGGCCCACCTCCAGCTCATAGACGATGACTCCCCGTTGACCGGCCGATGCGGACCGCGACCGAAATGTCTCCCGCAGCACGCCCTCGCGGATGGCATCCATCAGCAACCGGTACCAGGCGGCGGCTTCGACCCCGCGGCAGAAATCATAGTTGATGAGTACGTGGGTGATCCGGAACCGGCGCAGGTCTCTCGCCAGCGCGCGTCCGTCCGGCAGCGTGTCGTACGGAATGAGGTTGTGCTGCAGGGGATTCGCCCAGAAGTAGGGACGATCCAGGTAGTAGCCCCGCGTCTCCTGATACAGCGCCACGTGCACCGACGGCGGCAGGGTGTTCACGTACTGCGAGGCTTCGTACACTCCCGGCAGGGTCTGATCCAGGAAAGACTGCTCGGACACCTGCCCGCCGACCACCTGCATGGTGTCCTGGAAGAGCGGCAGATGCATCTGTACGTTCAGCAGCAGGCAGAGCGCGAGAAAGCCACCCGCCGCGACGCGCAGAAGCCGCGCCGGCAAGAGAGCCGGCAGTAGTGCAACGGGCACAGCCAGCGGTGCAAACACCGGGAGGAGGTAACGGGCCTGGTGGCTCAGGACGAACCAGGCAGCGATGGACGCTCCTCCATACACGAGGCACGCCACAAGCCGCCACGGCAGCGCGCGCATCCACAGCAGCAGCGGCGCGGCCCCTGCCCACACGACGCCGAGGCTGCCGAGCCGGTCTCCAACGAGCGATCGCTGGTTGATGTAGAATGCGCGCCCGTGCATCCCCAGGTTCCAGAACACGCCGAGCACTTCGGCTGGTCCACGGCCCAGGCCGAAACTGCGCTGCTCCGTCTGGTACGCAATTTCCGCGTGGCGGGTCCAGCTATAGGATTGGGGGAACAGGCTGAAAAAAAACGGGTATACCGGGTTGTGGACCCACAGCCAATTCTTGATGTACCAGGGCGAACCGACCAGGAGCCCGACCAGCCCGAACCCCAGGACTCCGCGGAGCCATCCACTGCGCGCGCCGGTAGGCGATCTGACCCAGCACAGTACCAGCCCCAGCCCCAGCAATCCGAATTGCAGAAGCGCCGTGTACTTTGTCCCCAATGCGAAGCCTGAGAGCATCCCCGCCACCACGAGTTCTCCGGGTCGGCGCAATTCCCAGCCCTGCTCCGTGCGCTCTACTGCGTCCAGGACTGCAGCCAGAGCCAGAAACTGAAACAACGCCGTGCCCAGATCCACATAGGCAACTCCCAACTCCCACAGCACAATCGGCATCGTGATGAACACCCCGGCGGCCAGAGGGCCGGCCCACATCGGCGGCCGATGCGCGCTGAGATTCAGCCGGGCGGTTCAGGCTCCGAGTGCCGCCGCTGTGAGCCAGCCGCAGGCCCAATGGAAGCTCTTCGCACCGGCCGTTCCCCCGAATTGGAGACCGAACGTGAAGAGCATTTCGAGGGTGAACGGAAAATGGGCATGGGAGTCGTACGCAATGAAGGGGATCTTGCCCTCGCGCAGGTAGATCTTGGGAACCGCGAGGTGGTAGCTGAGGCCGTCCCAATCCCCTCCGTCCGCCGGACGTAGGACGGAAGCGAACGTCATCAACGCAACCAGTCCGAGGAGGGCCAGCAGACCGAGCGTGCCCAACCGTTCCCCTTGAGGAGCCGGGGCATCCACTTCTTCCGCCGGCCCCGGTGCAGAGCGCGCTATCCGGCGAAACACCACTCCCAGGGCAATCGCCAGCGCCCATCCGCTCACCGCCAGCACGACCAGCGCGCCCGGAACGAGCAGCGCAGTGAGTCCCAACGCGAGTATGAGATACGCGAGCGTTCCCAGACCAAGACCGACTGCTTGCAGGAGCCGCACCGAATTCAACGGCTCCCGGCCACCGAGCAGGCGCAGCCACCCAAGGCCGTACCCGGCAGCCGCGACGAGGCCGGCGATGAGCGTGAGGAGCGGAGCAATCACGGTGTGCTGATAGAGGGGGCGGGAGACTCGCCACCGGTGTCTACGAAAACAGCGGAGGTTTCGTTGCGTCACGCAGGGGCATCGCGCAGAGGTTCCTTTCTCCACGCCCGGAGTTCCCCCCTGCCATCCGCCACCTCCAGGGTCGCTACCCCGGCGAAGAAGGCGTGCGACCTGGCCTGCACCACAGCACAGTGCCCGACCCGGTACGGCTCCTCCAGGTCGGTGTGACTATGCCCGCCGACGATCAGATCCAGCTCCGGACACTGTTCGGCAAGCCGCACATCGCGCTGGAATCCGATGTGCGTCAACGCGATCAGAACATCCACCTCTGGACGGAGAACCTCTGCCTGGGCACAGACACTGGTGATCGGGTCCTCAAACCAGTAGTCGCACAGAGACTGGGACCACTGCTTGCGGGTGAACATCGGCACCGTAGCGGCGCAGATTCCGAGCCGTATGCCTCCCAATTCCAGGCGCAGAGAGGGGACAGTCGGTACCGGAGCATCCCCTTTCGGCATGAGGTTGCCGCACAGGATCGGGAACCGCGCCCCCGCCACCTTGATCGGAAAGATCTCCTTCCGGGGATGCGTCTCCCGGTTGCCCAGACACATCGCCGAGTATCCCAGATCGGACATCGTGTCCAGAATGGGTTCACCGGTCAGGCGAAACCCCAGGTTGCCGGCCGTCACCGCATCTCCCGCATCGAGCAGCAATGCATCCGGATGCTCCTCCCGGAGGCGGCGCAGTGCATCGGTCGCCGGAGGGCGCAACCGGCCGTGAAAGTCGTTGGTATGAAGCAATGTGAGAGTCGGCCCTGCCTTCATCCTGTCACCCCTCCGCTGCGTGCACAATCGGGAATTCACCCAGCGCTCCTTGGAACGAACTCCATGCGCACCGGGTCCCGCCACCTGATCTCTGCACCATACGAATGGTGGAGGCGTACGGCCTCCAGTTGTGCCCCGGATCTACCAATTCTTTCTCCCAGAAGAATGAGCGCTCCGATGCACTGCTTTTCAACTGAGAGGAGAACCGGTGACGAAAGTGCGGCGAAGGGGAACCGGCGAGAAGTTCCCCGCATTCAAGCACTCGAGGTGTGTGAGCCAGATCACAGGGCACGACCAGCGTGCAGTCGTCTATCACGGCATGACACGCAAATGCGAAGTCAAGATCGAGAGTGAGCAATATGAAGTACTGGTACGGAATCGGATCTTTCGCGGCAGCGGCATTCATCGGAGCCAGTATGGCTCAACCGACACTTGTGGTCGGGAACTCGATGATGCCTACCCTGAAACCCGGCGCGATGCTGTTCATTGACAAAGTGTACTACCGGAATCATACGCCGAAGCGCGGCGAAGTCATTGTCTTCCGACATGGTGACTCGACGTACGTGAAGCGTGTCTATCGTGCTCCGGGCGAGGAGCTCACGTACATTGAGGCGTACCGCGACTGGGTAAAGCCGGTACGGGAGACCCGCGTCTCCGACACTCACAATGCGATCGGCCAGAACGATCGGAATATTCGCGTGCGGGACATCGTCGTGCCCAGAGATTCCGTTTTCGTCCTCGGCGACAACTTCAACAATTCCGAGGATAGCCGCAATCTTGGCCCGATTCCGTTGAGTTCCATACTGGGACGCGCCTGGCTCCCGACTGACCCCACAATCGCGATGCGATTCGAATTCGCACCGCCGCGGCGCGGTCCGCAGATGCACACCCTGATTCCGGCGCCCGCGGCCCGTCCGCGCGGATAGAATCACCCGGGAAGCTTCCCCGGGAGACTTGACGGTATGCGTGTCGGGATTACAGGGGCAACGGGCCTGATCGGGAGTGCCCTCATCTCGCAACTGCGAGGTGAGGGCCACCACATCTTTCCCATTCGACGCTCCGGCCTACCCGCCGGCGATGCAGTGGTCTGGGACCCATCCTCCGGGGAACTCGCGGGCGGACCACTTTCGGAGGGGCTGGACGCGGTGGTCCACCTGGCCGGTGAGAATGTCGCCGCGGGCCGGTGGACGCCGGCCCTGCGGAACCGGATCTACGACAGTCGGGGACCGGCGACCTCACGCCTGTGCGGCCATCTTGCGGAGATGGCGCACCCGCCCACCGTTCTCGTTTCCGCTTCGGCAGTCGGCTACTACGGCAGCCAGGGCAATACATTGTTGACGGAGGAAAGTTCTCCGGGAACCGACTTTCTTGCCGGCGTATGTCGTGCCTGGGAGGAGGGAACCCGCGCCGCCTCGGACGCAGGCATCCGTGTGGCGCACCTGCGTACCGGGATCGTGTTGAGCGCGTCCGGTGGCCCACTGGCGAAGATGCTGCCCATGTTCCGTCTCGGGCTGGGCGGTCCCCTGGGCGACGGCAACCAGTGGATGAGCTGGATTGCTCTGGACGACCTGACGGCTGCGATCCAGCTCATCCTCGAACGGTCGGATCTGCACGGGGCGGTCAACCTGGTAGCGCCGAACCCCGTACGCAATCGCGAGTTTGCCGAAGCCGTCGGACGGGCGGTAGGCCGCCCCGCCCGGCTTGCTACACCGGCGTTTGCCCTGCGAATGGCCCTGGGTCGGGAAATGGCAGACTCGCTGCTGCTGGCGAGCCAGCGGGTGCTGCCGACTCGACTGCTGCACTCCGGATTTCGGTTTCGGCGCCCGGAACTGGATGAGGCACTGCGTGCTGCTCTGGAACTGTTACACAGGTGACAGACTGAGACACAACCCATTGGATACGGAAAGTGCGGCGCAATGCCCGCACGCTGGGTGTTCAGCGCTCGAACCCAGGTCGAAGGAGGCGCTTTGGCCGCGCAGAATGAGTGGTGATCTCCTCCACAATGGGCGCCGAGAGCCCTCATTGCTTGCCGCGGGCCAAAGGCACGCCGATTCCATTCTCGGGTATGCCCCGCAAGCGCAGTTTTCGGCAGGCTTTGCGGCCGGCCAGTGTGGTTCCCGGGTGATGTGCGTGACCCCTTCCCGGCGCAGCCGACGGATCGCCGCGGGACCACACCGCGCCCGAGTCTGCGCGACCTTCCTGGTCCGTCCGAGGTCCGCATCGTCCCGCAGCGCGACCTCCCCCGCCGAGTGCCTCCGGTTCTCGGTCCGCCGGTGACACCGGGTGATCGGCGCGAGATCCGGCGGTCCTGGGTGTTTCCGGTCAGGGCTGGTAATCGCGAATCCCACTTCCTCGCGCCACTCCCGCTGACAATTGCAGGAGCGTCCGACCCCGGCCGGATCCCAAGCGGACCGAGCGGCCGGGCGGCGACGCGACGAGGGCAACCTCGCGTTCCCGGGGCCGGAACGCCTTCGGACAGCACCGAGCGCCGTGGTTCTTGTGCCCGAACAACGAGCCGTACTGCGCGCCGCAGTCGGCCTCCCGGCGCCGGCGCGTGCCCGCCTGTGCGCGGGGAGGCAGTGTTGGTGTCCAACACGCATCCGGGCGCCATCCCGCTCACGCCAGACTTCGTTCGCGGGCTCACGGCGGTGCAGCGGGAGGGCGGCGCCGGCTCCGCCCCGCCGCTGCCTGGCTTTTCCGTGCCGGCGATCGAGATTCGGCTGGAACGCGGCTGGATGGGTACGACACTCACACTGCGAGCCACCGGTCCGTTCCGGCCTGATGGGTTGCCGCGCTTCACAGTCCCACTCCCGGCGCGGACGGCGAGTCCGCCCGAGGTGGACTCTCGTCTGGAAATGCATCCCCGGGACAGGTGCTCTCCGCTGGAGTGGGCCCTGTCGCGCGCTGACGTACTCCGCCTGACGGTCCACGTGGCTCCACTCACCGCCGGGCGGAATCATCGCAGTCTGGTACCGTCCACCGCCGGATGGCGCCAGTCCAACTGCTCCACTCCCCTCCGCGCGTTCTGGGGCCGAGACCAACCCCGCGCCCGATCCAGCACCCCGACTGTTCCCCTCCGTGCGCCCTGGGGGCCGAGCGCCGACGACACATAACGGCGTCAGAGAGTAAGGATGGACAGCGGCACAAGCCGAACTCGCTCGCACCGGACCGAAGTGCCCCGATGGGTAGGCGTGGCCGAGGGTCTGCGTGCAATCGCTGCAACACGCGAGTTGCCCTCGCGTGCCCCCGTTCTACGCGCACTCCTTACCAAGTCACCGCCTCTTCGCCCGAAACCGTCTTGATCTTGCCGTGTCCCAGACATTGCTGTCCAGCGCCGAAATCACGGCGCCGGCTGACGAAAGAGGATGTATGCGGCGGCAACGTTTCGGCGGGTGGAGCGCGGTGGTTCTGGCGGCGGGCATCGCGGCCCCCGTGGGAGCGGAACTGCGCGTCGAACCGAATCCGGTGCGCGTGGTCGGCCCCGAGGCCCGCGTCCAGCTCTCGGTGCGGCAGACAGCACCCGGCCGTTCCGTTGACGCAACCGGCTCCGCCCAGTTTCTGATTGCGCCTGGGCAAGCCGCGACGGTGTCGGCCTCGGGCCGCGTCGGAGCGCAGCGAGATGGGACCACACAACTCGTGGTGCGTGTGGGGAGGGAGCAGGTACGGGTCCCGGTCATCACAGCGGGAATTTCTCAACCGGAACCCATCTCTTTTGCACGGGACATCGTGCCGGTCCTCACGCGCCACGGATGCAATTCGGGCAAGTGTCACGGCAAAGCGGAGGGCCGGAACGGGTTTCGCCTGAGTGTCTTCGGGTTCGATGTAGAAGCCGACTACCGGGCGATGGTCCGGGATGCAGAGGGACGCCGGATCGCCCGAGCCGCCCCGGAGCAGAGTCTGATCCTGCGAAAGGCGACCCTGAACCTGCCGCACGCGGGCGGAGGCCGGTTCGCCATCGGCAGCCCCGCGTATCGGGTGCTGGCCCGGTGGATTGCTGAAGGAGCGCGGTTTGACGGGGAGGCGCCGGCGCCCCGGCTGACGGTGTTCCCGGCGGAGATTTCGCTTCCGCTGAAGGGCGAGTGCCAGCTTCGGGTGGTCGCCACCGAAGCGGACGGCCGCACGCGGTGCGTGACCGCCGAGGCGGAGTTCGGCTCCAACGCGACGGCAATCGCGGACACAAACGACGAGGGCCGCATCCGTGCCGGCGCCAACCCGGGTACGGCTGCGGTGCTCGTGCGCTACCGCGGCGAGGTGGCCGTGTGCCGGGTGATGCTGCCACGCCCCGGCGCGCGGTTCCCCCGACCGCCGACGCAGAACTTCCTCGACGGACTGGTGTGGGATGGCCTGGAACGATTGGGCATCCAGGCCAGCGGTCCCGCCGATGATGCCACCTTCCTGCGGCGGGTCTACCTCGACACGATCGGGACACTCCCCACTGCGGAGGAGGCGCGCCGGTTCCTGGAACTCACCCGCAGATCGGCACCGGCGTCGACGGGAACGGTTCGCCCGGGACGCCCCTCCGGCGGGCAAGACCCGGCACGGGAGCCGCGCCGGGGGGGCGACCAGGCAGCGCTGCGGGCGGGGCTGATCGGAGAATTACTGGATCGCCCGGAATACGCAGATTACTGGGCAATGCGGTGGGCGGATATCTTGCGGGTAGACCGCGATGCGGTGACCCCGCAGGGGGCGGTCGCGTTCGTGCGCTGGCTGCGGCGCCAGTTCGCCGAGAATCGTCCCTATGACCAGTGGGCGCGGGAACTCATCTCGGCGCAGGGAAGCACGCGGGCGGAGGGTCCGGCGGCGTTCTACAAAGCACTCACCGGGCCGGATGTGCTCAGCCGGTCGATCAGCCAACTGTTCCTCGGGACCCGGATCGAATGCGCTCAATGCCACCACCACCCCTCCGAGCGATGGGGCCAGGAAGATTACTGGGCGCTGGCGGGTTTCTTTACCGGCGTGGGCACCAAAGCTCTGCCGGACGGGGGGGAGGCCGTGGTCGTCCGGCCCGGAAAAGACCTGCCCCACCCTCGCACCGGAAAACTACTGCCGGCGCGGGCTCTGGCTGCGGCGCCCCCCGAGTTCGCTCCCGGAGCGGACCGCCGCGCTGCGCTCGCGGAGTGGATGACGCAGCCGGACAACCCGTTCTTTGCGCGCGCCATCGTGAATCGTATCTGGGCACACTACTTCGGCCGCGGCCTGGTGGAGCCGTTGGACGATCTGCGCATCACCAACCCGGCCGCAAACCAGCCCCTGCTCGACGCGCTGGCCCGGCATCTCCGCGAACTGCGGTACGACCTCAAGGCGTTTGCCCGCACACTGCTGACTTCTCGAGTCTACCAGCTCAGCGGCCGCCCCACCCCCACAAATCTGCGGGATGACCAGCAGTTCTCCCGCTCCTACGAGACGGCGCTTCCCGCGGAAGTACTCCTCGACGCAATCTCGCAGGTGACCGCTGTCCCGGAAAAGTTCAATGGATGGCCGGAAGGATTCCGGGCGATTCAGGTGTGGGACAACCGGATGCCCTCGTATTTCTTCCGCATCTTCGGGAGACCCGTGCGCGCCAGTGTGTGTGAGTGCGAGCGCAGCACGGAACCCAGCATTGCGCAGGCACTGCATCTGATGAATTCTCCGGAAATCACGGAGAAGATCGGCGCCCCGCGTGGGCTGGCGCGCCGACTTGCCGAGAGTGATCTCACCCCCGCCGCGATCCTGGAAGAGATCTTCCTCGGAACGCTGACCCGGCTCCCGTCCGCGCAGGAGCGAACTGCCCTGCTGCGCACTTTCGGCGAAGCGCCGAATCGGCGTGAAGGGGTTGAGGATCTTCTCTGGACGCTGTTGAACACGAGAGAATTCCTCTACAATCACTGAAACAGGCCATTGGACGACCGCATCCGGCGGCGGAGGCTACGAGAATGAAGCGCGCGAACAGCTACTGCGACCGAATTTCCCGCCGCGAGGCGCTGCGCCTCGGCGGGTCGGGATTGATCGGCGGCCTCTCGCTGCCCGGCCTGCTCCAAATGCAGGCCGAAGCCGCCACGCCGAAGCCGGCGAAGGCGCAGTCCTGCATCTTCCTCTTTCTCCAGGGGGGACCCAGCACCATTGACATGTGGGACCTGAAACCGGATGCTCCGGCGGAGGTCCGCGGGCCTTTCAAGCCGATCCGCACCAACGTTCCGGGCATTCTGGTCGGCGAGCACTGCGTGGAGAGCGCCCGAGTCGCGCACCTCTATTCCATTCTTCGCAGCCACAGCCACAACGATAACGGGCACAACACCGGCTATCACTACACCCTTACCGGAGTGCGTGCGGACTTTGCCGACGGCGCCAACAGCCGGGTACCGAACAATGTCCTGTACCCGTCCATCGGCTCGGTTGTCGCTCGTGAGTTGGGACCGCGGAGCCCCGTGCCCGTGTACGTCAACATGCCCCACCCGATGACCTCCGGGGGCCCCGGGTTCTACGGCGCGGAGTACGGCCCGTTCGTGATCGAGTCGGACCCGGTGCAGCCCGATTTCGAGGTGAAGGATCTGCGTCTCGTGCAGGGTGTCTCCGCCGGACGGTTCGACCGCCGGAAGCGGGCACTCGCCGGTTTGGGGCCCGAGAAGGGCTCTCCGCGCGTTCCGGGGCGCGCGAGCACCATGTCAACCTATTACGACAAGGCGTATGACCTGATCACGTCTTCCGACGCGCAGAAGGCGTTCGACCTCCGCTCCGAACCTGAAAAGGTGCGGGAGACGTACGGCTATACGTCCCTGGGGCAATGTGCTCTCCTCGCGCGGCGCCTGGTACAGTCCGGCTGCCGGTTCGTGGGCATTGACCACGGGAGCTGGGACACACACTATTCAAACTTCCTCAGCCTGGAGAAGGACCTGATTCCCCACGCCGATCGCGCCTTCGCGGCACTGGTGAAGGACCTCCATGAGCGCGGCCTGCTCGACAGCACGCTCGTGGTGATGATGGGGGAGATGGGCCGCACACCGCGGATCAACAAGGATGCCGGCCGGGACCATTGGTCGCTCACTCAGAGCGTGCTTTTCGCCGGCGGTGGCATTCGGCCCGGCCAGGTGATCGGTGAGACGGACCGGGAGTGCGCCTACCCGGTCAGCGAAGCGGTTGGAGTAGAGGACCTGCTGCGAACGATCTTCCACCAGCTCGGCGTGGACACCACACGCACCTACTACACCCAGCTTGGACGCCCGGTCCCCATTGTCAACGGCGGCGAACTGATCAAGGGCCTGATCTGACGCGGATTCCCCGCCGAGCTGGAGCGAAGTGATGCGAATTCCGTTTGCGGCTGCTGCCACCGCATTGGTGGTGCTGGCGGCAGCCCCTGCGAGGGCGCAGAAGGCGCCGGATGTGGGTTACGCCTTCCCGTCCGGCGGTCGAGCCGGATCTTCGGTGGAGGTGCGTCTTGGGGGCTACGATTGGACGCCGGATCTCCAGTACTTCGTCCACGATCCCCGCGTGCGTCTGGAAGTCCTGGGGCCGCCCGGCCCGATCCTGCTGACCCCCCCTCCGTACTGGTTCGGCGTGAAGTCCTACAGTGCGCCGCCGCCGCTCCCGCGCGAAGTACGGGCTCGCCTGACGCTTCCGGCCGGTCTTCCCGCCGGCCCGATTCGCTGGCAGGTTGCCAACGCAAACGGCGCGAGCGGCACCGGGGTGTTCGTGGTCAGCCACGAACCCGAGATTGTGGAGGACGAAACCAGGGCCACGGCCCAGGAGCTGCCTTCGCTGCCCACCACTATTTCGGGACGGTTGGATCGCGTCGAAGATGTGGATCGCTACCGATTCCGCGCGGAACACACGGGCCTGGTCGCCTGCGAACTGTTCGCGCGGCGCCTGGGAGCCGATGTCCACCTCGCGGTGGAAGTCCGCGATCGGCGCGGGGACGTGATCGCCGATCTCGTGGACACCGAGGGGCGGGACCCGCTCGTCCGCTTTCCTGCCGTCGCGGGTGAGGAGTACGAGGTCGCCATCCACGATCTCGATTTTCGTGGCGACTGGGCCTATGTGTACCGTCTGGCGGTGCGCGAGGAGCCGTCTGGTGTCAGAGACGCACCGCGGGCGCCCGCGCCGGACGGAGCAGCGCGCCTGGGGCTCCCCGGAACCGCCGACGGGGTGCTTTCGGCCGCAGCCCCGGACTGGCGGTGGCGCACCGATGGGAAGCAGGGAGAGCTCTGGCGGTTCTCTCTGGAAAGCCGCGCCCTTGGTTCCGGCTGGGACGTAAGCCTGGCACTCCTCGGCCCGGACGGGAAGGAGGTCGCGCAGAATGACGACCTGCCCGGCACCTCCGACTCCGGGTTCGAGGTTCGCCTGGCGGCGAGCGGTACGTACACACTGGTAGTGACCGGGATAGGAGCCCGCAGCACTCCACCGGGCCCGTTCCGGCTGACGGCGGAACGCGCGCGCGCGGATTTTGAGCTGCGCACGGTGCAGCGCCTGAACGTGCCCACCGGCGGCAAAGCGGACCTGAAGATCACGGTGACGCGGCAGGGCGGATTCCAGGGGCCGATCCGGGTCCGCCTCCACAACCTGCCTCCCGGGTTTCTCGGGGCGCCGGAGACGATCATTCCTGCCGGGGCCCCACAGATTTCAGTTCCGATTTCGCTGGACGGGCGCGCGGCGGTCACCGCCGGGATGGCACGTGCCGAGGGGACCGCCGACATCGCGGGGACGACAGTCACTCACTCCGTGCTGGTGCCCGCCGAAGGCAGTCTCTCACCGCGTAGTCCGAGTGCGCTACTTACGGAGCAACTGCTGCTCTGCGGGACTCTGAAGGCGCCGTTCAAGGTTCTCCAGCCGGATCGTGAAGGAGGGCGCCGCGTGCCCCGGGGCGCCGAATTCCCGGCCGATATCTTGATCGAACGGGACGCCGGATACGGCGGAGAGGTCGTGCTGCAGATGTCCTCCCGTCAGGATCGCTATCGTCAGGGGATCTCCGGTCCGGACTTGCTCGTTTCGGGCGCCGTGAGTCGGGCCGAGTACCCGGTGTTCTGGCCGGAGTGGCTGGAAACGAGTCGCACTTCCCGCATGGTGCTCGTCGGGGTGGGGAAAGTCCTGGATCCCACCGGCCGGGAGCGCTTCCTCACGGTTCCGCTCGACGGCCGGATCACCGTCTGGATTGAGGGAGCGCTGCTGAAGATCGAGGCCGAAGAGAAAGAACCGGCATTGTCGGCCGGCGGAACGGCCACGCTGTCGTTCCGTCTCTCCCGCGCTCCCCGATTGACAGAGCCCGTGCAGGTAGAGCTGCTTCCCCCGCCGGAACTCGTGAACCTTGTGGATACCGCCCCTGTCGTGGCCGCCCCCGGGTCGGATCGGGTCATCCTCGCGCTGCGCACTCGATCAGGCACGCACCTGCCGGGGGAACACACCTTCACCGCCCGTGCCGTCACCCGCACGGACGGCAGGTGGCGGGTGCAGGCGGAGACCACCATCACACTTCGCGCAGCAAATCCCAGCGGTGGCGCGCGGAAGGTCGGTCGCAGTGCCCGGCGTTAACCGGGAATCCGGAGCCCGGGGAGGCATAGCTGTCCCCGGGATTCTGAATTACCGGTTTCAACCCAGACACGCCGAGAATCTCACCGGCAGGCGACAGCGAACATCTGTTTCGACTGAGGATCTGCCGGGAGGGACGGATGAAGCAGCACATCCTGGTCGCGAGCGTTGGGCTGGCGGCAGCGGCGCTGGCGGGACCGACAGTCCCGCCACCCGAAACGGCCTTGCGTGGCCTCGACCCCATTGATCTGATCGCCGGACGCGAAACGCCTGGGAGTCCACAGCGGTCCGTGGTGCGCGGTCGGTATCGCTATCAATTCGCGAATGATGCAAACCGGCGGCGTTTCGAGGGCGGGCCCGAACGGTACGCCATTCAGATGGGCGGAGCGTGCGCACGAATGGGCCCACTCAGCGGTCAGGGCAGTCCGGAGCGATTTCTGGTCCACGACGGCCGCATCTATGTCTTCGCCTCCGACATCTGTCGCACGGCCTTTCGTACAGCCCCGAATCGGTTCCTGGATCCGGCGGAGCGACCCGTGTCCGTCACCACGACCGACCGGGAGCAGGGGCGCACACTCCTCGCCCGGGCGCTGGAGGGATTGGGAGGGGCCCCCGCCCTTGAGCGCGTGCACAGTTTGCAGACGAAAGTACGCATCATCTACCGATCGGGAGGGGAAAGCCAGGAAGGAGACTTGATTCTCACGATGGGATTCCCGGGCCGTTTCCGCACCGAGGAGCGCTGGGGTAAGTGGGCCAGTGTCGCTGCGGCCGATGGGAACGGCGGCTTCAGGCAAGAAGCGGAGACGGCGTGGCCGATGGAGCGCGGTGAACAAGATTACTTCTTGAGGGCGCAGCAGCGACACCCTCTGGCGCTGCTTCAGTCCCGCGAGGAACCGGATTTCCTGGGGGCGTCGGGCGGCACGGATCGGGTGAATGGCGAGGAGGTGGCGCTCCTCCAGGTATCGCGGCGCGGAGTTCTCACCACGTTGGCGCTGGACGAGCGCGGGCGGATCGTCCAGACCCGCTATCGGGGTCGAGCGTTCGGGGTAGTGGGGGATGTGGTCGTCACGTACTCAGACTTCCGGCAGGTAGGCAGCCTGATACTTCCTTACGGCACCGAGACCCGGCTGGATGGACGGCGAGTGCTGAGTCCCACGCACCGGGTGGATGCGATCACACTCAACCCGAAGTTGACCGCCGACCACTTCCGGCTGGTCGGAAAGTAGACGTCAGAGCCAGAGCCGCACGGCTCAAGCTGTGGTCCCACACCGGCGTCGCGCGCGGAACAGGTCTGACCACTGAGCCGCTCGCCTGAGCAACCGGCCCGCCGCTGGGGACACGAGAAGCATCAGTTCTCGGTCCCTGCGGCGTGCTTTCACTCAGGTCACCTGCGGAAACGGCGCCCGCGTGCGCCCGAAATTGCCCGACGGGTCCGTCCCCCGCACCAGCACTGCTTTCCAGGGGCGGCGCAGCGAGTTCGCCTCGATCGGGCGCACGTGCGGCGGTACATAGCGAATCGTGAGTCCGCAGCGCCGGCGACCGGACGTATTCGGGTTGCTGCCGTGAATCAGCGCGCCGTGATGCAGCGAGATCTGACCCGCACGCAGGCAGAGATCTACTGCACTGGCTTCCTCCGCGCCGGTAACAGGCACCTCCTGATTGATGCTCAACAGATTCCCTTCGCGTTCCGACTTCCCGTGCTCACGGATCGCGTCGTGCGTTCCCGGAATGACCCGCATGCAGCCGTTTTCCACGTCGCTGTCGTCCACGGCGTACCAGGCAGTCAGGGCGAAGGGTGGCTCCAGACCCCAGTAGGTCACATCCTGGTGCCACGCCACAAAGCGCGGCGTGGGTGTTGCCTCCGCCTCCACAGCGGTAACCGTCCCCCGGTCCGCCCAGGCGGCCGGAGGCCCGGGCACGCCGGATGCTGCGGGATACTTGCAGAAGAAGTGCGTGGCCAGGAGCAGGATGTCCGGACCCATGACTGCCTCCACGGCGTCCAGCACCTTCGGGTGAGTGGCCAGACTCCAGACGAACTGCTCGTCCAGGTGCCGATCAATCAACCCGATCTGGCAGCGCTCCGGTCCCTCCCGCTGCTCCAAATTGTCGAACGCCGACCGAATTTCGGTCGTTTCCGCCACTTCCAGAATCGGGATCCCATTGACGAATCCGTCCCGCTCCCACTGACCTGCTATGTCCATACTGTCGCTCATTCGCTCACTCTCGAACCGTGAGGCCTAAGCCGGTTGGTCCGCATCCTCATAGGGAATCCGCTCACCCCAGATCTTTTCGTATTCCGGCTGCACCACGTTCTCCCAGCACTCCGGACAGATGCCGTGGCTGAAATCCGCCCCGGTGCGCGCTGTGAGGTATTCCTCGACAGCTTGCCAGTAGCGATGGTCCGAACGCACCTTTTTGCAGTAGCAGCAGATCGGGATAATGCCCCGGAGCGTCTGGACTTCCTCCAGCGCTGCCTGCAACTCGGCTACGCGGGTTGCCAGACTCACCTGGAGCTCGACCACCCGCACACCCACTCCGATCCGTGCGCGGAGTTCATCGGTGTCGAACGGTTTGGTGATGTAGTCGTTTGCCCCTGCGTCCAGACCTTGCACCACATCCGGCTTTTCACCCCGCGAGGTGACCAGAATGAGGTATTGGGCCGATCCGCCCTCACGCGCCCGGACAGCGCGACAGACGTCGGGACCGGTCATTTCGGGCATTTCCCAATCGAGAATGCTGATGGGCGGAGCGTCCGGCGTTGACAGCGCCTCCAACGCAGTGCGACCATTGACCGCGACCTCAATGTCGTACCCCCACTTGCGCAGGGTTGCCTCCAATAGCCGGCGGGAGACCATGTCATCTTCCGCGATCAGGATTCGCATTTCAGTTCTCCCGCCCTGAGCCTCGCCAGGTCAGGTTGGAGGCGCTCTACTTCTTCCGTCAGCTTCACCACTCCGTCCGCTGCTCCTTCTCTATTGTGGGCGCGGGCGGCAAGTTCCAACTGCTGAGCAGCCCGCGCGGCGCGGTGTGCGGACAGGTTGCCAAGCGCCCCCCGCAGCGTGTGAGCCGTCTCGGCAAGGCTGCGCCAGTCTGACCGCGCCACTGCTTCGCGCAGCGCCGGGCCGGCACTGCCCAGCATCGGCGCCAAGAGTCCCGCCAGGTCACAGAGCAAACCTGTGTCTCCCTGCGCCCTGGCAAGGGCTTCCCGCACATCCAGAATCGCCAGCCCGTCTCCATCGTCGGCAGGTGGAGGAGGCGGCGAGTCGGCGGCCGCCACGGTCGCCAGCGTCGCCAGGAGTTCCCGCACCTCAACGGGCTTGGTCAGATAACCGTCCATCCCGGCCTCCAGACATCGGGCCAGGTCCCGCGAGTCTGCGTGCGCTGTCATCGCGATCACCGGGATCGGGATGGGCGACCCGGCGGGCCAATGTGTACATCCGCGCAGCCCCTGCTCCCGGGCTCGGATGGCCTGGGTGGCTTCGATGCCGTCCAGGTGCGGCATCTG
>SYMT01000708.1 GCA_005805375.1 Actinomycetota bacterium | reverse complement strand
CTGCGCGCGAGAGCCGGCCTTCCCCTCGGTTCCACGGCGCCCCGGGCTGTCTGTGCGATGGTGAATCTCATCGGTACGGCGCCGCCGTTGGATGCCCTGCTCCGCGTCCCCGGCGCCCATGTTCACCTCTATGACAAGCAGCCCGCCCCGGGGCGAAAGCTGGGCCACGTCACGCTCCTGGCTGCCGGTCACGACGAACTACTGGAAAAGATAACGGAAGTTTGCTAAAATCGAAGCATCATGATCGCTTACCTGCACGGTACTGTGCGCTACCTGGACGAGGACTGCGTGGTTCTGGACGTGGGAGGCGTGGGCTATCACGTGATGCTCCCCGGAATTGAGGCAAAGGCGCTCCGTTCGCGGTTGCTGAAGGACGTGGACAACCTGGAGGTGATCGGGCGCGAAGCCGCCCTCTGGATCCACTACCACGTGGCGGAGCGACAGCCCTGTCCGCAGCTCATCGGCTTTCACGAACGGCAGGATCGAGAGTTTTTCCGCTTGCTGCTTGACGTGAAAGAGATCGGCCCGACGACGGCTGCGCGCTCCATGACCATTCCGGTGTGTGATTACGCGGGAGCGATTGAGCGACGCGACGTGCGTACGCTGAGCGCCCTCCCGGGAATCGGGCGGCGGAAGGCCGACCAGATCATCGCCACGCTCAAAGGCAAGGCCCTCAATTTCGCGTTGTTGCCCGCACCCGAGATTGATGAAGTGCCCGCGGCGGCGCCGGCGGACTTTGTGGCGGATGTCGAGGCGGTGCTGGTGAGTCTGGGGCATCGTCCGGTGGAGGCGGTGCGCATGATCGAAGCGGCCCGACGCCGGCAGCCGGAGTTGAAGGATGCTCAGGCGCTGCTGGAGGAGATCTGGAAGGGCGAGAAACTGGGGTAGGCCATGCGCGAACGAGTGGTAACGGGAGATCCGCTCCCGGGCGAAGAGCCGGAGATGAACTCGCTCCGGCCGCGTTCGCTGGCGGAGTACATCGGGCAACCGGAGGTGGTGCGGCCTCTGCACATCGCACTGAAGGCTGCGCGGCAGCGGGAAGAGCCGCTCGACCACGTATTGCTGCATGGTCCCCCCGGCCTCGGCAAGACCACTCTTGCGCACATCGTGCGGCACGAAATGGGCAAGGACATCCAGGTGACGTCCGGTCCTGCTCTGAAGCGTCCCGGTGACCTGATGGGCCTGCTCACCAACCTGAAAGAGGGTGATGTCTTCTTCATTGACGAAATCCACCGTCTGGATGCCGCGGTGGAGGAGTACCTCTATCCGGCGATGGAGGACTTCACGGTGGACTTTGTGCTGGATCGGGGCGCGAATGCGAGGATGCTCAACTTTCGCCTGAAGCACTTCACCCTCATCGGCGCGACCACGATGACGGGATTGCTCTCCGCCCCCCTGCGCGGTCGGTTCGGGCTGACCTACCACATGGACTACTATGGTCCGGAAGAGTTGCGGGCGATCGTGCTGCGCTCGGCGAACATCCTGGGGGCAAAGCTCACCGAAGACGGGGCGCAGGAAATCGCCCGCCGGGCGCGGGGGACACCGCGCATCGCTAACCGCCTCCTGCGTCGGGTGCGCGACTACGCCGAGGTGGAAGGTGACGGCACCCTCCACGCGCAGGCTGCCGACGCGGCCTTGAAGCTGGAAGGGATAGATGCCCTGGGGCTTGATCGCCTGGACCGGGAACTCCTCCGCGTGATTACCGACACCTATCAAGGAGGCCCGGTCGGCGTCGAAGCCTTGGCGGCGACGCTGAACGAAGAGCAGACGACGCTGGTAGAGGTGGTGGAGCCGTATCTGCTGAAAATCGGCTTCCTGGCGCGCACACCCGCCGGTCGCCGCGCCACCCATCTGGCCTACCGGCATCTGGGCAGTTCTCCCACCCCTACTGCGCCGGTACCGCCCCCGCATCTGCAAGGTCAGTTGGCCTTGTAGATGCGGGGGGAAGGGTGGGACTGATCCGACACAGTGCCTGCTTGAACCGGCTACCGACCCGGATCGTGGGGGCCGAGGGTCAGGATCTCGTAACCCCGCGGGGTAATGGCGATGGTGTGCTCGAAATGGGCGCTGAGGCTGCCGTCCTTCGTGGCGATGGTCCAGTGGTCGGGCAGGCAATGTACGTCTTCGGCGCCCGCATTCACCATGGGTTCAATGGCCAGGACCAGGCCGGGCGATAGGGTTGGATTAGGACGTTTGCTGTCCTCGTAGTTCAGGATTTCCGGACCTTCCCAGAGTTCCCGTCCGATGCCGTGGCCGGTGAGTACCCGGACCACGGTGAACCCGTTTGCCTCCACATGGCGCTGCACGGCCCGGCTGATATCCTGGAGGCGCCCATTCCGTCGTACTGCCTGGATGCCGCGCCAGAGCGACTCGCGAGTCACATCCAGGAGGCGCTCGGCCTCCTCCGAAACACGTCCCACCGTCACGGTCAGCGCGCTGTCAGCATGAAAGCCGGAGTGTTTGACGCCGATGTCCAGGGAGACCAGATCGCCCTCTTTGAGGATGCGGTCGCTGCGGGGAATGCCATGCACCACCTCGTCATTCACGGAAGCACAGAGGGCGTGATGGTAGACATGTTTTCCGTGGCGGTGACCGAGGAACGACGGTGTGCCTCCCTGCCTGGTGATCTCCTGGTGGGCAATCTCGTCCAGTTCGAGGGTGGAGATGCCGGCGCGCGTGTTATCGCGGAGCAGGGCCAGGACGTGGGACACAATCCGGCCCGCCTGGCGAATCTTCTCAATTTCCTGGGGTTTCTTGTAGCGGGCGGGCCGCGAGACAATCACTTGTTCTTGGTTGGGCATGGATGAGCTGATTTCAGAGAGAAACCCCGCGGGGATCGGAGAGGAGCGGTTCCAGCCAGGTGCGTTCCTCACCCAGCGTCAGTTGGGGGCCGTGGCCGGGGAATACAGCGGTACGGTCGGGCAGATCGAGTAGGCGAAGCAGGCTCTGTGCCATCGCCGCCGGATCGGAGTGCGGCAGGTCTACGCGGCCGTATCCCCCGCGAAACAGCAGATCCCCTCCGAGCAGCACTGCTTGCTCGGGACAGTGTAGCACGACGTGTCCGGGAGAGTGGCCCGGTACATGCCACACGTCCCAGTGGAAGCGTCCCAGGGCCAGGCGGCCGCCCTCGGTCAGGTCTTCCCGGACGGAAAACTGCGGCATCGGGAGGTCCACACCAAACATCATCGTTTGTGGGAAGCGGAGCAAGGGGATGTCGGCGGAGTGCAGGGCGATGGGGATCCCGGATGCGTCGTAACGCGCTGCGTCCAGGAAGTGGTCGAAGTGTCCGTGGGTCAGAATGAGGCGGGTGAGGCGGAGGCCGAGAGCCCGGGTTCGCGTGAGGAGCGCCTCTGCGGTGGACAGCGGCGCATCAATCGCCCAGGCTTCGCCCGCTTCCCGATCGGCCACCAAATAGGCGTGCGTCTCCACCGGGGGTCCGGTCCAGAATTCGACGTGCAACTGCTGCTCCCCGGCTTTGCGCCTCCCGCCCCAAAACTTCGAGATTCTATCACGCGGGGGGAATCAGTCCCAGGGACGCTGGACTCCGAGGTACTCCTGGCGCTGCTCCCGTCGGCGTGCTTCGCGCTGCCGTTGTCGTTCCCCTTCGTTCGCAATGTCACGCGCCAGCAGCTCGGGAAGTTCTGCGTTCACCCGATTCTGGCACCCCGGGCAGAGATGGCAGGCCTCATACGGCAGCGGCCGCTGAAACACGTCTTCGAAAAGCCGTTCGCACTGGTCCCGGTTGTTCGGCGTGAATGGGCACCCGGCCGGAGTGAACGTGATCCCGGGGTGGCGCCACTCCTCATATCCGCTCTGGGACATTTCCGCGCGGATCCACTCCCAGAGGGTGGGCTTGCGCCCGCACCCGCTGCACTGCATGTCCGTGAGCATCACCGTCTCCTGGGATGGGTCGGTCCTAACGCACCACCACCCGCGGGCGGATCTGCTCGAATTTGCGCTGCCCGATGCCGCGGACGTTGAGCAGGTCCTCGGGCTGGAGAAACCGGCCGTGTTGGGTGCGATACTCAATGATCGCGGCGGCGAGGGAGCCGCCGATGCTGGGGAGACTCTCGAGCTGTTCCAGGGTCGCGGTGTTCAGGTCTACTTCTGCGCCGCCGCCGCCCGGCGGCGCCCCCTGAGTGGGCGGGCCGGCGAAGGGGTAGCGGCCCACCCCGCGGCCCCCGACGGTGGGAGGAATACTGGGCGGGTCCGGGGTCGGGGGATGAGCGGTGGAGATTGCCGTCCGGCCCTGGTAGGGAACCCGGATCTGCTCGCCGTCCCGGATACGGTCGGCGAGATTGATGGCGTCCAGGTCGGCTGCGGGGAGTGGGCCGCGAGCTTTCTTGATGGCATCTCCCACGCGCGCCCAGTCCGGCAGCGCATAGACGCCCGGCTTCCGCACGGCCCCCGCCACATGCACCCGGACCTGAGCGGTCTTGTCAAAGACTTTAGGAGCGAGAGGATCGTCCGCTCCGGTCACCACCAGTGCTGCCGGACGGTTTCCGGCAGTCGCACGTGGAGCGTTCAAATAGCCGTTCAGGCCGACGCCGACCGCCCCAAGCGCAGCCAGGACGGCCAGTCCTCCCATCATCCACCCCAGCCGGGTGCGGATGTCTACGGATTTCAGCAGATCGGACATCGTGAATGCCTGCCGGGAGCAAAGAGAACCGGGTTCCGGGAAATGGCGACGGAACGCCTGCCGGGCCGCCACCGTCCCTGCATCCCCATTCCTCGCCGCTCACTTCCGTTTCCCATTCTCGATCTTCAGGTTCTCGGTCTAGCGCAGCAGGCGATCCAGCTCGTCCGGCTGGACCCGCACGCCGAGGAGGAACGGGCCGAACTCTGCGAACTTCGCGCTCACCTCGTCGAAGCGCATCTCATACACGAGTTTCTTGAATTGCAACGGATCCTCGGAGAAAAGGGTTACTCCCCATTCCCAGTCATCGAAGCCGACCGATCCGGTGATCATCTGCTGGACGATGCCGAAGTACTTGTGTCCGAGGGTCCCGTGGCTCCGCATCATGGCGCGTCGCTCGTCCATGGGGAGCGTGTACCAGTTCTCGTGTTCACCGCGTCGCTTATTCATCGGGTAGAATGTGACATAGCGGCGGGCCGGGATTTGCGGCTTGAGGCGGGCCTGCACGAAGGGCAGGTTGCGCATTTCCTCCGGGGCGGTCGCCCCTCCGCGCGCTTGCGCCTCGTAAAGCCCCAGTTCGGTGACGGAAACGTAGGAGTAGGCTGCAGTGGTGAAGTCTGCCAGCCGGGTGCGAGCGAATGCTCCTTCCAGAGCGTTGAGCTCGTCGGGTGTGGGACGCAGGTGTAGGAACAGCAGATCCGCCTTGTGCCCCAGGACGCTGTAGAGGGCGCTGGAGCCCTCGGCGGCGTCGGTGTGCTGCTCGGTGTGCGTCAGGAACTCTACCGCTTCCTGAATTGCTGCGGCACGCTCGTTCTCCGGGAGGGCCTTCCACCGCGCCCAATCCACCCGGCGAAAGTCGTGCAGGCAGTACCAGCCTTCCAGTGTCTCCGGAGCTTCGACCATCCCTGACCCCTTCCCTTGTGCACTCTCCCCTATATGATGCCCCAGGGATATACGAAGAACACATCGGGAGTGGGTCCCGATGTAAACGGCAGAAACGGGAAGGTTAGCATTGAGGTCCACCCAGACCGCCCCCGTACTCCCCGCGAGAACTCATCATGGCACAGAGCATCTACGATCACGCCTGTTGCTTCGCTGCCCGGCTCCCCCCGCAGGGTTTCATCGTGTCGTTGCTTCCTGAGGGAGCAGGGCCCCTGCGTTTCGTCCAGTGGCTGGACACGCGCGCGGCTCGGCTCCCGGGAGTCAGGAGCCGCACTGATGATACGGCAGCGCAACTCCGCAGTACACCGGACCCGCATTGGCAAGGGGCATTCCCCATCGAGTACGCAGGGGAATCGGACCGAGACAGCAGGGACCGCCGGCAGGAAATCATTGCCCAGCACCGGTGCGGCCTGCGCTGAGGCCTGCGTGCTCGGAAAGTTCGGGGCGCTTCGGGCACTGGTGCAGCGTACCCACGGCGGCCCGCTGCGAAGCTGCGCATGTGTTTCTCGGGTGCCGGGGATCGGCTCGGAACTGGATGTGCGGGTTCGGGCGCTCGCCGAGGAGGACGCGACCGCCACCCCGCGTGGAGTCCGACACGCGGTTTCGAGAACCAGGCTCCGCCGCGCTGACCCGATGCCGGAGGTGGAGACCTGGGACGACTTGCCCGCCTGGAGGCAAGCACTCACGACCCGAACCCCATCGGTTCCGGCCCCCGGTCACTCCGCCGGTGCAATCGCTCTGAGGATTCGGGCTTCCAGACGGCGGCACTCAGCACCCGAGAGGCAGCCCTGTTCCAGGAGCGCCTGCGTAATGTGCTCCACGACGGCCCATCGGTCGCGGATCAGGCGTTCTGCGATTCGTTCTTCCAGGTGTAGATCCTGTTCCACCTCCGGATCGGTCGAGGCGTTTGGCGGTGTCGTGCGGGGTGGTTCTGTTGCCGGCAGTGCTGCAGCGAGCGAGGGGAGGGCGCGAGCGCGATCGGACGCGCCGCGTCGCTCCAGCAGGCGGCGGGCTTCTCGGCGATCGTGGGCAGCAGCCCGGCGGTCCCAGGCGCCGAAGGCGTGGCGCTCGGCGTGGCTTCCCGCTAGGAGTGCAACGGCGATTATCCCTTCGGCGTCTGTCGGCAAGTCTGTTTCGTCAGTTGTCTGGGGGGATTCGTCCGAGTGGTCCGTCTCCGCCGGTAGAGCTTTTCGGTCCAGTGCTGCACTGTGGGTGACCCGGGGCTTGTGGACATGGCCGAGAGAGCGGCGGTCGCCGGTGATGGAGACGGAGTCGAAGTCCCCTCCCAATGCCAGGAGGGCAACGACGTGACCGGCCTCGTGGTGGGCGACGCGCCGTGTGCGGGTGTCGGCGTCCATGAATGGCGCTATCCAGGCGCGAAGTCGTAGGTGCGGGCCCCGGTGAGGACACTCATGACGCTCCAGAAAGCGCCCACGTTGAACTCGCCCAGGATGAGGCCGAACATAAACGGCATGATCTGCCGGTTCAGGCGGTGCCCCCCGTAGCGCAGTACGGCCCACTTCAGCAGCGTGGAGAGCATCAGGCACGTCCAGAAGTACTCGATGCCGAAGTTCATGGCGAGCGCATAGCCCGCGGGATGGAACGGCCACCACGGCACACGCAGACGAGCCACAATCATGCCGAACGTAAGGATTCCTCCAAAGATCAGGGCCTGGAGGCTCACGTAGTCGGTCCCGGCGGGATTGTCCAGGCGGCTCTTCAACAGGCTGAAGATGCCCCGGTTGTGGTTGGTCATCCCGTTGGCGCCGTAAATGTACTCCCAGTGGAGGCAGGCCCAATAGGTGGCGAGGCCGCCGAAGAACATGGCCAGCAGCATGGCCCACCCCAGGCCGCGCATATCCATGCGCCCTGCCTCCCCCATCTTGAATGCCTCCAGTTGGCACGGCATCGGATGGGTGCGGTAGCCGCGGCCCGAGAACCACCAGAACATGGTCATCATCGTCATGTTCTGGGCGCCCAGGCCGTTCGTCCCGAAGATCCAGTACAGGAGCGTGGCCGCGTTCATGTTTCCTGCCATCTCGTGGGCAGGAGGGCCCAATTCAGCGCGCACGCGGGTGATGGCGATCGAGAGCACGAAGTAGATGGCGAAGAACGCGAGAATCACTCCCGGCGTCATTTTCGCCATCAGGCAGAACCAGTACAGGAAGGCGCACCCGACGACGATACCGGCCACCGCGGCGCGATAGGTCATGGGTTCGCGGCTGTCGTCTTCGCCTCCCCGCAGCCCGAGCACCGTCCGGGCTACCCGGGCGAAGTGGGGTCGCCCGACCCACATGACGTACAGGAAGATCGCGCCCCAGGCGCCCCAGGACTGTTCGTTGAGGAAGGGCGGGTTTCGCGGCTGGCCGGGCTGGTAGCCCAGCGCGGCGCTCACCACCAGGCTGAGCAGCTTCAGAAGAAAAAAGAACCAGATGGAAAAACTGAGGTCCAGTGGGAGAAAGTAACCGACCGCAATCATGAAGGGGTAGAGCGGCATGCCCAGTGACTTCGGGATGGCGGTCCAGGGAAATGTGGTGAACTGGTTCCCCAGGTTCAGTTCGGGAGCGTCGTGGCGCACGACGAAGCCGGGCACGATCGGGTAGTAGAGATGAAGCCCGTTCAGAATATCAATCGTCGCCCCGAGCAGGAATCCGAACCAGAGCGGCTTATGGCGGAAGAACTCAAGGGTGCCCCCATCGTGCGTCATCGCCAGCGGCAACTGGACGATGGGATAGCTCAGCTTCTCGTTTTCGGTCCACTGCTTGCGGATCAGGACGTTCATGCAGATCATCACCAGCCCGAGGGCGGTGATGAACAGGCACCACCAGAGCACGGGTCCAAACCACGCCTGGAGGTATTCGGTGCGGTAGAAGGTGCCGCCTCCCCATTCGAGCGGCTTGATGATGGTCTCGTCGCGCACGGTGAGGTGCGGAGGATACAGTTCACGCGCGTCAATCCGGCCCTTCGCCAGGGTTTCGGAATTGAACTGCATGTACATGATCGGATAGCCCAGTTGCAGGCTGTCGTGGCCGGCCAGCGCGGTAGCGATGGTGATCATCACGTAGATGGTGATGAACTCGCCCTGGGTGAACGGCAGCGAGACCTCTTTCCAGCCCCAGCGACCCCGGGGGCGGGCGCGGCGCTGCCGGTCACCTTCGCTTGCTTCGAGCGGTGGATCCCGGTGGTATCCCCAGAGGCGGGCGTGTGGGCAATAACGCTTGAGCCCGAGGTTCACCAGCACCAGCAGGAAGATACAGAAGATGGTGTTCCAGAAGAGGGACATCGCCGTGCAATGATTCCAGTGGCGAATGCCCTCTACATAGATCACCCAATAGGTGTTCAGCGGGATCAGGAACAGGCCGATCAGCACCGCACGCAGGGTCACCCCCCCGCGATAGGCGCCCGGATCGAGCGCCGACTCGCCCGCAGGAGCGGGCCTCCCGGACCCGCGTGGGGCGGACGGGGAAGCGGCAACGGGTTGTTGATCGAGCTGCGACATACAGGGATTGGGGGTGAGCGGCCCGCGGGACGCGGCCGTTACCCCTATAAGTCCGCCGGACCCGGCCCCGGGTCCTGCTCGAATTCGGATTGGAGGATGTGATGGAACATCTGTGGGCGCCATGGCGCATGGCCTACGTGGAGGTCAGCCGGCACCCGGGGTGCGTCTTTTGCAGCGCACCCGACGCGCCGGATCTCCGCGAGCGGCTCGTCCTCTATCGGGGAGAGAGCTGCTTCGTGATCATGAATCTCTTTCCCTACAACAACGGACACTTGATGGTGGCGCCTTACCGGCACACGGCCGACTTCCCCGGGCTGGTCCCGGCGGAGCATGAGGAGATGATGCGGTTGACGCGCCACTGCGTGCGGGCGCTCACCGAGGCGTTCCATCCTGAGGGTTTCAATATCGGAATGAATCTCGGGAAGACAGCCGGCGCTGGAATTGCCGACCATTTGCATATGCATGTCGTTCCCCGATGGAACGGAGACACGAATTTCATGCCGGTGCTCGGCGAGACAAAGGTGCTCCCGGACGCCCTGCACAGCAGTTTCGACCGGATTGCAGCCGCCCTGGAGCGACTGGGTCCCCCGGAGGTCTGATGAGCCAGTTCTCCCTTTTTGACGAATCCCCTCGCTCGGCCTCCGCGGCGATCCCCCTCGCGCCGGCGGGTGGATCGGTGGCGCGGGTTCCGGCAGTTGCCTTCGTTCCGGCGGCGGAACTCTCGCCGGAAGAGAAGGCCGTGCGCCTGGACGAGGTATGTCGGCAGGCGCTCACCTGCACACGTTGTGGTCTGGCAGACACCCGGACGCATGTCGCCTTCGGCGAGGGGAATGCCGCGGCCCCGCTGGTGTTGATCGGCGAGGGTCCGGGGGAAAACGAAGATGCGACGGGCCGTCCGTTCGTCGGCCGCGCGGGTAAGTTGCTCGACGAAGTGCTGCGCCGCGCCGGGATGGCCCGTCACCACGTCTACATCGGCAACACTGTCAAGTGCCGGGCCTCGACGCTCACCGATGGCCGGGTGGTGAACCGCCCGCCTGCGACGGACGAGATGAGTGCGTGCCTGCCCTGGCTTGAGCAGCAACTGGAGATCATCCGGCCGATCGTGGTAGTTTGTCTGGGTGCGCCCGCAGCGAACACGATCATCCACAAGGGATTCCGGATGACGGCGGAACGGGGGAAGTGGTTCACCACGAGCACCTATGCTCCCTGGACGCTGGCGGCATTCCATCCGGCCTACGTGCTCCGCCAGCACGGTCCCACCTATGACCAGATGGTGGAAACACTGGTG
>SYMT01000707.1 GCA_005805375.1 Actinomycetota bacterium | reverse complement strand
GCGTGCGGCTCCTCGCACCCGAGATGGCCGCCCTGGAAACGCAGATCGAGCGTCTCCCGGCACTGGGGAAGTGGTTCGTGACCATCCCGGGAGTGGTCCCCGCCTGACGGGAGGATTAATTCTGCGCGGTTCCCTAAGTGCGGAGGTGGACCGGGGAAAGAAACCTGGGACCGCGGGCATCCTGTGGTGAGGAGTAGAGTAGAGAGGTGTGAGCACAGAGTGGGACCCACACTCGATTCTCACTTCTCGCTGCATCCTCTGGTTTCCGGCAAGTCGGGGAGACACCGGGAGGTGTGGAGAAGAACCTGGGGTCGAAGGACACTCCTCTACGGCATTCCTGTTACCCTCACCATTGTACAGCACCATGTGTCCGCCGGGCGCACTTTTGGTCTTGGCGGCCCTGGACTCCTACCGCGCCTGGTTCTTCCACCTCGGGGCCTCATCTTGTGTCAGAGACCTCCCCGCCGAGCCAGGGAGACATGGTGCGCCTGTGGATGCGATGCCGATCCCGGCCGAGCGTCTGCTTGTTCGTCTGCTTGTCCGCATTGATTGAGAAGGAATCGCGCCCGAGGGCGAGATGCGAGTGAGGAAGGCGGGCTGTGGGCGGCGAATAGAATGGGGACAAGAAGCGGAACGGAGGCAGGCCGGAATGGCGCGCACCATTCATTTTCATCATCCGGATGGGGGTGATGTCTGGGTCGAGGTGGATGAGCCGGGGCCGGAAGGGAGTGTCGGCAGCGTCGGGGTGGGACCGGTCGGCATCGCGGATCACGTCCGGCAGACAGTGACCGAGGTCGAACGGTGGGTCGAGCAGGATCTGCAGCGGACCCTCCGGCACCAGGCGGAGATCGTGCTGGGCGCGGTGCAGGAACTGCCGGACCCGCCGACCGAGTTGGAAATCTCCTTCGGGCTGAAGATCACCGCCGAAGGGAACGTGGTGGTGAGCAAGGCCGGACTGGAGGGGCACTACTCGATAAAACTGGTGTGGAAGCGCACCCCGTGAAAGAACTACCGCCGCTATGCTCTGGGAAGAACTGAAACGGTGCGTCACGCCCCTGCGGGACGCGGGCGGGGAACTCCGGGGGACGGGGTTCTTTATCTCGGCGGAGGGGCACCTCCTGACCTGCCGGCATGTGGTGGACCTCGCCGGCGGGGTGGAGCAGGTGCGGGCGCTCGGCCAGCCGGTGGAGGCGGTCTACCTGGGCCCGCCGTTCGGAGAGGGCGATGACCTGGCGGTGCTGCGCCTCCCGGGCTATGCCGGACCCGCCGCGCCCACCTCGGCAGAGGTCCGGCCCACGGCGCGTTATCTGGCGTTCGGTTTCGGACGAGACGACTTTGCCGAGGGCGCCACCCTGGAAGGGACCACCACCGACTGCAATCCCCA
Source organism: Actinomycetota bacterium (assembly GCA_005805375.1). Lineage (GTDB taxonomy): Bacteria > Armatimonadota > SYMT01 > SYMT01 > SYMT01 > SYMT01. The sequence continues at coordinate 6,828 of SYMT01000707.1, read as the reverse complement.
CATCGAGTTCGGCGGCCGGGAGGTAATCCGGCTCGCCGTGCCGGTGGATGCGCAGCGGGTGCGGGAGGGTTACAGTGGATCACCGGTCTATGACGTAGAACGGCAGCGGGTAGTGGGCATCGTCTCGGCACGAGATCACACCCAGGGGGGACTGGCGATTCGGATCGCGACCGTGCGCGCCGTCTGGCCGGAGGGCGCGCGGTGGTTGGACGGTGCGGGCCCTCCGGCCGTAGCGGCGCCCGGCCCACTGGCGCGGCGGGTATTCTTGAGCTACCGGCGCCGCGAGCCGGACCTGAGCCTGGCGCAGCGGCTCTATGAGGCGCTGGTGGCGGCGGGGCACCTTCCGTTCATGGCGGGCGAGAGCCTGAGCGGAGGTGAGGAGTGGTCGCGGCGTATTGATGTGGAATTGGAGGCGTGTGACCGCTTCGTGCTACTGCTCTCCCGCGAGGCGGCGGCCAGTCCAATGGTCCGCGAGGAGCTGCGGACGGCGGACCGGTTGCGACGCCAGCGGCCTTTGGAACAGCCTGCGGTGCTTCCGGTTTTGCTGCACGGTTTGAAGGTGGATGAACTGGAGTACGGGTTCCGCGCGCTGGTGGCGCCCCTACAGTTCCTCCGCTGGAGTTCTCCGGATGACACCGACCGGGTGCTCCGGCAGATTCTGGAGCCGCTCGGGGCCGCGGTTCCAGGAGCGCCGCCCCCGGATCTGGAGCTACCCTCCGGCCGGTCCGGCCGGATGCCGGTCCATTCACGCTTCTATGTAGAACGTCCCCGGGTGGAGAGCGAGTGCCGGGCCGTACTCCGTCAGCCCGGGGGTCTGGTGCGCGTGACCGGACCCCGGCAAAGTGGGAAGACCTCGCTCCTGTTTCGTCTGCAGCACGAGTTCCGGGAAGAGGGTGGCGCCGTCGCATACCTCTCGTTCCAGGAAGAGAACCAGGGCAGCCTGACGGAATGTCTCTCCTGGTTTTGCACGGCGACGATTGACGAAGTTCCTGAGCTGGATGGAGTCATCCCGCCCTCGACTGTGAACCTCCGGACCTTCTTCACTCGTGACGTGCTGCCCCGTCTGGACCCGGAGCGTCCCCTCCTGATGGTGCTGGACGAACTCGACTCCGTGCTGGCGGCGGACCCCCTCCGCGAGGGGTTCTGTGGCCGCCTGCGAAGTCTGTCCGAGCGCGCCCGGGACGCCGGCGAACCCCTGAGCCGGGTCCGCTGGCTCCTCACCTATTCCACCGAACTGTACGCTGCCCAGGAACTGGGCCAATCCCCGTTGCGCAATGTCGGCACTCCCGTGGGGCTGCCGGACTTCTCGGCCGCGCAGGTGGCGGATCTGTGTGGCCGGCATGGGCTGGACTGGAGCACGAGGGAGGTGGATGCCCTCGTGCGCGAGTTGGGAGGACATCCACATCTGGTGCGTCTGGCGCTGTACGGGGTTGCCCGTGGGGAAGAGACGTTGACTTCGCTCACCGAACCGACAGGCCCCTGCGCCGAGGCGTTTCGCTCCCATCTCCAGGACCTGGACCGCATCCTCGAAGCACATCCGGAATTGCGAGACGTGATGATCCGGGCTGTTGCCGGCGATCAACCCCTCCGCCTCTCGCCGTCAGTGGCCCGCCGGTTGGTGGGGCTGGGGGTGATGAAGTACGAGGGGGATGAAGCAGTAGTCCGGTGCCATCTCTATCGTCGCTATTTCCGCAGCGTGTTGGGGAAGCAGTAGCGCGCAATGTCCGGGCTGCAACGGACCGATCCGGGCTTCCAGGTGGGGGGGGGGCTGCGTCCGACGGCGTCCTCTTACGTAGAGCGCCCGGCGGACCGGGAATTGCTCACCGCGCTGCGGGCGGGAACGCTCTGCTACGTGCTGAACTCGCGCCAGATGGGCAAGTCCAGCCTCCGCATCCGCACAATGGATCGTCTCCGCCGCCCGGAGGACAATTTCCTCTGCCTCACCGTGGACTTCCAGGGACTGGCGGAACGAGACATGAGCCCCGACCGGCTCTTCGTCAGCATTCTAGAGGAGATCGCCAACGAACTGCCGGATCTGGATACGGACGTAAATGCCTGGTGGAGCGCACAGAACCCCGGACTCAGCGCCCCCGCCCGCTTTCGTCGTTTCTGTACGGAGGTGCTGCTGACGCGCACGTCCCGGCCTACCGTCCTCTTCTTCGAGGAGATCGACTCCCTGATCCGCGCTGGCGCCTGCCGGGATGAGTTCTTTGCGACGCTGCGGGTACTCCACGAGGCCCGCCCCGACCACCCGGAACTCCGTCGCCTCAACTTCGTGCTCATCGGGGTGGCCGCCCCCGCGGAACTCGTCTCCGATCCCCAGATCACACCGTTCAACGTGGGCCGTCCGGTGGATCTCGGGGAACTCCCGGAGGCTGAGACCCTCGCTGCCCTTGCGCCGGGCCTCGCCGCCTGGGCCGGCCGCCCGGAGGACGTGGTGCGGGCGGTGCTGGCCTGGACGGGGGGACAGCCCTTCCTGACTCAGGCGCTCTGTGACCACCTCGCGCGCACCGGGGAACCCATCCCACCGGGCCGGGAAACCGAGCGGGTGGACGCCCTCGCCGGGGACTGGGTGCGCCGGCCGTCCGAATACCCCTCCGTCCAGCAGCACCTGGAGACCATCCGGCAGCGGCTGCTGGAGACCCCCACCGGCCGCACCCCGGAGATGCTGGCGCTCTACCAGCGAGTCCTGGCCGGCGAGGCGATCCCGGCGTCGGCCAACCCGGCGGTGCTCGAACTCCGGCTCACCGGCCTGGTGCTGGAACGGGAGGGCCGCCTCACTCCCTTCAACCGCCTCTACGCAGAGGTGTTCCACGCGGACTGGACCGCCGACACCCTCGCTGCTCTCTGCCCGTACACGGAGTCCCTCCGCGCCTGGCTGGCGTCGGAAAGACGGGACTCCAACCCCCTGCTGCGCGGGGAACGCCTCCGGGAAGCCCGCGCCTGGCAGGTGGGTAAGGCGTTGCCCGCCGAACACCAGGAGTTCCTGGAAGCCGGCGAGCGGATCTACTTGCAGGAGCTGGCACAGGCGGACCGGGTGCGGGCCGAAGCCGCGCGCGCCGCTCAAGAGACCGCCGAGGAGGCGGAACGCCAGGCCGAACGTACCACCCGCCGGGCGCGCCGGAGCCTGGTCGGTGCGGTCGTGGTCTCGCTGCTATTTGTCCTCGGCGCCGGACTGGCCGCGCTCCAGGCGAAGGACGCGAAGAACGACGCGGGCCAGCGGATTCGCCAGGCCGGTGCGCGCGTGCAGGCTGCCGACCGGCGTGTGGCAGATGCCGACCGGCGTGTGGCAGATGCCGACCGGCGGCAATCCGAAGCCGATGGGCGCACCGCCGTAGCCGAGACGCGAGAGACCGAAGCCGCTCGGAAAGTGACGGCCGCCTCCGAGAAGTTACGGCTTGCGGAAAACGCCGCCGCCGCTGCTGTGAAGGAAGCGGCGGCAGCCGGCAAGCAGTCGGCAGCCGCCATTCGCGAGGCCCGGGCCGCTGAGACCGCTCGTGCCCAGGCAGCGACGGCAACCACCCGCGCGAAAGAGGATCTGGCAGAGGCGCACCGGGCGACCTATTTCGAGAAGATGGCCCTGATCCAGCAACTCTGGGACTCGCCGCCCATCGACCAGACGCGAATCACCGAACTGGTGGGTCAGACTGCGTCCCATCCCAACCGCGGCTTCGAGTGGGGCCTCTGGAACCGGGTTGCCGCACCGCCGCAGGTCCTGCGCGGCCACGAAGCGGACGAGGACGGTGACAAGTGGGTGCAGGCGGTAGCGGTGAGCGGAGACGGGCAGCGGGTGGTGAGCGGGGGGAGTGATGGGACGGTGCGGGTGTGGGACGGCGCCAGCGGCCAGGCCCGCCTCACGCTGCGCGGCCACGAAGCGGACAAAGGTGGCCGCAAGTCGGTGCTGGCGGTAGCGGTGAGCGGAGACGGGCAGCGGGTGGTGAGCGGGGGGAGTGATGGGACGGTGCGGGTGTGGGACGGCGCCAGCGGCCAGGCCCGCCTCACGCTGCGCGACCACGAGGATCTGGTGCAGGCGGTAGCGGTGAGCGGAGACGGGCAGCGGGTGGTGAGCGGGGGGAGTGATGGGACGGTGCGGGTGTGGGATGGGGGACCGGGAAAAGGGGAAGCGGCCCGGAAAGGTCCGGGGCGTGGGGGTGGGGTGCGGAGAGGGCGGGCGGTAGGACCGCGCGGGCGACAGGTCCCCTGACGCAGGGAGTCGGTGGAGAGCCCGTCCAGGACTGGTGGCGCTGGGTCAGGCGAGGAAGGCGGTGACGGGGAAGGTGTGGCGTGTGTGGTCGAGGTCGAGGGTGACGTTCTGGCCGGGGGAGAGGATCTGGTGGTGCGTGTAGGTGGGGAACTCCGCGGCGGGGGTGGGGTCGGTGAAGACTTCCAGGACGTGGTCCACCAGGTGGACGATCCAGTAGGTTCGGACGTTGGCGCGGGCGTAGAGATCGCGTTTCCAGCTCCGATCGTGGGCCAGCGAGGAGTCGGCGACTTCTACGACCAGCGGGGTGTCCGCCGGCCCGGGGTGGCGGTCTGCGTAGTCGGTGGGGTCGCCTCGGACTACCGTCACGTCCGGCTCCGGTTCGCTCGTTTCGGTGGTGATCGGGTCCTGCACGTTCACGAACCAGCCGGGCGGGAGGGCCTGCTCCAGGGTACGCCGGGTCTTCCAGGTTGCCGACCGTTGGCGCGGGTTCTTGGGCATCTTTTCCACCAGCCAGCCGTCCAGCAATTCGACCGGGTCAGAGGGCGTCAGTACACCCGTTTCGATCATACGGTGGTACGTCGCCACGCTGCAGCGCCAGAAGCGGGGTTGGGCCTCGTCTGTGCGCAGGGAGGGATCCGGGGGGGGCTGAACACGAAGTGCGCTGGACATAGGTGTGTGGTCGGGAGAGATCAGGGGCCGGCCGGAGTCGTCGAGGCGGCGCGCCGGACGGCGAGCTCCGCCACGAAGGCTGCGTGCTCCGGGGAGTCGAGGCCCTGCTGGAGCACGGCGAGGAGGCGCGGGCCGTCCCGTTCCAGCAACGCAAGCGGATCGAGCCAGAAGCCGGGGAAGCGCCGGGATCGGTACACCCCATCGGGGTCGGGCGCCCGCTCCACGAACTCCCCGTCCAGGTTTTCGAACCAGACGGCCTGCCGGTGGCGCACCAGCACCACGACGTACTCCTGCACGCCGGCCCGTTGGTAGTCCCGCTTCTTCCCGCCGAGGTCGGTGGTCTCGGTGCCGACCGACACTTCCACGACCAGTTCCGGCGCCCCGGTGAGGTGGTGATTGACGACCACGGTCTGGCCTCCGCACTCCGGAGTCAGGCGCAGGATCACATCCGGTTGCAGCTCGCTGTTGGGCCCCAGGATCACACTGGCGTTGTCGGCGATCTCCACGCCGGGGGTGCGCATTCCATAGACCCCCGCGGCCGTGGTGGCGCGACTGTGAATACCGCCGTGGTCCTCGGTGACAGAAGGGGCCATCAGGACGACTCCTTCCACCAGTTCGGCGGAGAGGTGCTCCGGGAGCCGTGCGGACAGGCGGTGAAAGGTCGGCTGGTCCAGCCGGTCCCCGGCCCGGAACGGCAGGGGAGAAGGCGCCGGCAGGCTCCCTCGAGGGTGGGATGCAGGAAGCAGGGCTGTGGACATGACGGGCACTCCGGGGCCGGGAAACAAGGCCCGCTCCTCCGTACTATGCCACTCCGAATCCGAATGGCGAAGACGAAAGATCGAAGACGAAGGGAGAAGGGCTGTCCGAAAGGCGAAGTCGAGAAGGGCGACCCGGATGCGAAGTCGAAGGGCGGAGCTGTGGGGACTCTGTAGGAGTGCGCAAATCGGCGGGAGCCGGTGGGGCGCCAGGGGTCAAGAGGCAGGGCGGGTGCGTGGCTCTCGCCGAATTCTGCCCGTGATGAGCAGGCTTTTCCTGTGGCCCTTCCTAACTGATGCGCAAGGAGAATGCCATGCAGCCACCCAACCAGACTCTTGTCCGCTCCGCCGGTCTCGCTGCCGTCCTGCTGACCGCGGGGCTGTTCCTGCTGCACACCCGCAGCGCCCCGATTGCCGCAGCGGCGGAGCCGCCCTTTCCGGTCACCGTCTTCCCCCACGCGCGGGTTGCCGCGGGCTTTCGCAAGGGAGGGATCCTGTTCCAGGACCCCAAGCGGAACTACCAGGTCCACACCAGCCGCCGCGAACGCCCCGGTGAGCCCGAGCTGCACGAGCTGGATACGGATCTGTTCTACATCCAGGAAGGCAGCGCGACCTTCATCACCGGGGGAACCATCGTAAACCCCAGGGAGGATGGGCCTCACGAAGTCACCGGCACCCGCATTCAGGGCGGGACCCCGCACAAGCTGACGAAGGGGGATGTGATCATCATTCCCAGGAACACCCCGCACTGGTTCCGAGATGTCAGCGGCACGTTCACCTACTACACCATCAAGGTGCGGTAGGGAAAGCCGGGGACGCGCAGGCGCACGGACGCGGTGCGGAGTGGTCTCTTCTCCGCGGCATCGCTGTGTGTACGACGTGGAAGCGGCGTCCGCCGTCCGCGAAGCTGGGCGCTGGATCCGGGGCGCTTCGCCGAGACTTGTGAGGTAGAGGAGGCTCTGGGGGGCTTCGCCGAGATCATAGAAGCGGGGGGCTCGATCTGGGGGGCTTCGGCGCGATCGTGGGGGAGGCGTGCGAATTCGGAGGTTCCGGCCGTGGCGCGTCCGGGAAGCGGCCGGCAGCACCACCTCGCAGGCCTCGCCGGCGCCACCCACAGATCGCGGCGTCACCTCGCAGGTCTCGCCGGCGCCACCCACGGATCGCGGCGTCACCTCGCAGGTCTCGCCGGCGCTGCCCCAG
>SYMT01000706.1 GCA_005805375.1 Actinomycetota bacterium | reverse complement strand
GTAGCTCCAGTCGATCAGCGCCCGCAGCGTCTGGTGCCGGGGCAGCGTCGTCCGGCTTCCCCCCGTCAGCAGCCGGAACCGGTGGTCCAACCGCTGGTTCACTTCCTCCACCGTGAGGCTCCGCACCCGCGCCGCCGCCAGCTCGAGCGCCAGCGGGACTCCATCCAGCCGGTGACACACGGCCGCGAGGGCCGACGCGTTCCGATTCGTCACCTGGAAGCCGGGCTGCACCTGCCGCGCCCGCTCGAGGAACAGGCGCACCGCCTCGTAGGGGGAGAGCTGCTCCGGGGTTGTGTCGGCCCTCGGGTCCGGACGCGTGAGCGAGGGGACCCGGAAGGTCGTCTCGCCCGCGATCCCCAGGGGCTCCCGGCTGGTGGCGAGGAGCAGCACGCGGGGACACTGCCGCAGGAGCGCGTCCGCCAGCCTGGCGCAGCCGTCCAGCAGGTGCTCGCAGTCGTCCAGGAGCAGCAGCAGGTGCTTCCCCTTCAAGTGGTCCGTCAGGGTCTGCAAGAGCGGCCGGCCCGGCTCTTCCCGCAGACCCAGCACGCTCGCCGCCGCCTGGGGCACGAGGGCCGGATCGGCCAGCGAGGCCAATTCTACCAGCCACACGCCGTCGCCCGAGCCGTCCAGCAGATCCGCCGCCGCCTGCAATGCCAGCCGGGTCTTCCCGCACCCGCCCGCGCCGGTCAGGGTCAACAAGCGGGTCTTCCCAAACAGCGCTTTGACCTCGGCGAGCTCCCTCTCCCGGCCGACGAAGCTCGTCACCTGCTGCGGCAAGGAACTCCTTCGGCGGATGGTGGAGTTCCAGGCGAACGGACGGCGACGACGATTGTTTTCTCCGGTTGGCGGGGTTACCATTGAGTAGGGTTACCTGATCTGCGCCCCCTCCAACGGCGACGGAAGGATAGTCGATGCTCATTGCGCTCTCCCCTGAAACCGAAGCGCGGCTCCGCGAGAAAGCCGAGCGCGAGGGCCGCGACATCGAGAGCGTCGTGAATGCGCTCCTGTCCCGGAGCCTCGACCTGGTGACGGCCGCCGGCGCCTCCGAAGACGCCGGCAGCCGCCCGCCGGTTGATTCTCCCGGCGCTCCGGTTCCCACGTCCGAGACCGGGCTGATCCAGCGTATCAACGAAGGACTCGCCCCCGAGACATGGGAGCGTTATCACACGCTCGTGGAACGGCGTCGTAACGAGAGACTTACTCCCGACGAGCACGCAGAACTTCTCGAGCTCACGCACCAGGTTGAGCTTGCCGATGCGCGCCGTCTCGAGTGCCTGGCGGAGCTGGCGCGGCTGCGGCGAACTGGTCTGCGCGAGGTCATGCGGCAACTGGGAATCCAGGCGCCACCTGATGCGTAGGCGGCACCTGCCTGACGCCGGAAGGAGGCGAGTTGCCAATCGGGCGGCGGGGTGCTGTGAGTACTGTGCGGCTCAGGCCGCGTTCTCGCAAGATGCGCTCTCAGTGGAACACATTCTCCCGTCCAGTCGTGGGGGGAGTAACAGCTCAGACAATCTCGCGCTATCCTGCCAGGGCTGCAACAATTTCAAGTTCACCGCAACTGCAGCCGTAGATCCGGTCACGGGCGAGCGGGTGGCGCTGTTTCATCCGCGGCATGACCGTTGGCTCGAACACTTCGCCTGGTCGGAGGACTGGACCGAGGTGCTGGGACTGACCGCTGTGGGACGCGCAACCATCGTTCGCCTCCAGTTGAATCGCGCGGGCCTGGTCAACCAGCGCCGCGTCCTGCGAGCCATGGGGGAGCATCCACCGCCCAAGTTCCAGCATCCGGACCGGAACTGATCGCGGGCCACCGTATCCACGGCCCTGCGCGGGTCGCCGAGCACGGGGCGAGGGCATCACCGACGGTTTTCAAGACGCGGCCGCCGTGGCTCTCGATCGCCCGGAGGGCACCCGGCGCGGAGGAGGCCGTCGTGGTGCAGGAGCGCCGGGCGCATGGCGCCGGGGTGCTCTTCCCAGAGCCGGGTGCTGCCCTCGATGTCCGTGAATAGGAGCGTCAAGGTTTCGGGCAGGGCGGCCAAGTCAGTGCCCGCAATCCCCCGGCAAGTGGGTCGGGTGCAGGGTGTGGGGGGCCGGATGCTCCACCGCAGAGCGCCGGGGACCGAGGAGACCGCGGACCAGTTTCAACGAAGAAACTTGTCCGTATACTGTTGCATCTCCCACAGTCTTGGGCAAGTTACTTGAGAGAGCGCCGGGGACCGAGGAGACCGCGGACCAGTTTCAACGAAGAAACTTGTCCGTATACTGTTGCATCTCCCACAGTCTTGGGCAAGTTACTTGAGAGGACGCAGAGGGGCGCGGAGGGGACGCGCCGGGAGCCCGCTGGGAGTACGGACGGAGGGGCGGCGTGGGGGGAGTTCGTGGCTCATCTCGCTGTCTCGCTGCCCGCACCGCGCGGCAGCCACAGCCGCGGGGCAACCACAGGGGGTTGCCCCTACCATCGGGGCGCACGGAACCGGTCCCTCAGATCAGCTCCCGAATCGGCTCGCCGTCCGGTAGGATCGCCAGCGGGCGGCCGGTGTGATCCGAGAAGGTGAGCTCGGTGTCAATCCCCAGATGGCGGTAGACGGTGGCCCAGAGGTCGTTCGGGGACAGGGGCCGCTGGTCCGGTCGCTCGCCGAGCCGGTCCGTCGAGCCGACCACCTGACCCATGCGCAGGCCGCCCCCGGAGACCAGGATGGACATAGCGCCGGGCCAGTGGTCGCGGCCGGGCTGCGTGACTCCGGTGCCGGTCCCCGTCTGATAGCTGATCTTGGGCGTGTGCCCGAACTCGCCCGTCACCACCAGCATCACCTTGCGGTCCAGGCCGCGCGTGTAGAGGTCTTCAATCAGCGCCGTCACCGCCTGATCGAACGGGGGGAACCGCCAGCGCGCATCGTTGAAGACGTGGCAGTTCACGGCATGGCAGTCCCAGTTGTACACCGTGTCGCGCGGGCCGGCGCCGCCGGGATGCTCCATCACGACGTTGGCGAAACTCGTGCCCGCCTCCACGAGGCGGCGGGCCAGCAGCGCCTGCTGGCCGTAGGGGTTTCGTCCGTAGCGATCGCGCAGCGCCGCGCTCTCCTCGGTCAGGTCGAAAGCCTTCCGTGCGGACTCGCTCACCAGAAGGTTCATCGCCTTGCGCTCGAAGTGATCGGCGGCCGCGAGCGTCCCGGAATCGTCCACGTCGCGTTGAAAACGATCCAATCGCGAGAGGAGCCTGCGGCGGCCGGCCAGGCGCGGCTGCAACTCCGGCACCACCGCGAGGTTCGGGATGGACCATTTCACGTCACTGGGGTCGCCGCCGACCAGGAACGGTTCGTAGGAGCGCCCGAGGTAGCCCGCCCCCTGCGAGTAGCTGTCCGCGTCCGTGCCCGCGCGCTGCCCGGAGGTGAACGCGAGCCGTGCGGACCCGACTCGATCGCGCACTTTGTTGACGATGCAGCCGACGGAGGGCGCGTCGTTGACGAAGCCGATCGGCGACCTGGGGTTACGCCCTGTCAGGACGCGCCTGTGGGCGCCGTCGTGGTCGCCGTAACCGTGCGAGACCGAGCGGATGAGGGAAAACTTGTCGGCGACCCCGGCGTGCCTCGGCAGCAGTTCGCAGACCTGGATCCCGGGGACGTTCGTCCGGATCGGTGCGAAGTCGCCGCGGTACTCGCGCGGCGCCTCGGGCTTCATGTCGTAGGTGTCGAGGTGGGAGAGGCCGCCGGTCAGCCACACCAGAATCACTGCGGTGTCGCTCCGGCCGGCGCCGCCTTCGGCCGCGGACGCAGCGCGAAGACGCATCACCTGCGACACACCGCCGGCCAGCGAAAGAAGAGATCCTGTACTCAGCAGGCGGCGTCGGGACAGAGGGTAGTGCGGCATGACCCTCGAATAGACACCGTCCCGCTTTCGAGGTTACAGTTCGATGGGCGCCCGGATGGCGGTTGAAGGAGGAGGACCGATTGTGAGCGAGAACCTGCTGAACTCTGCGGAACTTCAGCGCGACGATCCCTGGTCCACGTGGTCGCCGATGCCGAGCCTGGCGCCCGCGTTCTCGGTGGAGCGGACGGGAGCGAACAGGGTGAGCCTGCGCGTCTCGGGAAACGGCAACCGACACTGCTTCGGGGCCTGGCGCCGGCAGGTCCCCGCACGGCCGGGCACGGCGTACCGGCTCCGCGTCGTGATGCGGGTGGAAGGGACCGACCACCTCTTCCTCCACGTGACCCCACACATCGTCTGGCGCCGGGGGGACATGGACGAAGTCTGGTGTGCGGAGGACGCGATCCGCCACTACCGGCGCGAGGACGACCGGATCGTCGGGGAGGACACGTTTGTCGCGCCGGCTAACTGCGACGGCGCCGAGGTGCGGCTGCTGCTCCGCTACCATCCCGAGGCCACGGTCTGGTTCGAGGAAGTCTCGCTCGCCGAGACGGAAGCGCCGACGCCCCGTTGGATCCGGGTGGGCACGATGCGGTTCATGCCGCCGCAGCCGGCGACCCCCGAAGAGCACATTCGGCTCTACGCCGAGCAGATCGACCGGCTCGGAGCGACACAACCGGACATCGTGGTGCTGCCTGAGTTCGCCAACACGGCCTCCCTCCCGCCCCGCTCCGGCCAGGCGCTCTGGGAGTCGGCGGAGGAGATCCCCGGTCCGTTCTGCGCGATGCTCGCGGAGAAGGCGCGCGCCTACGGCTGCTATCTCTGCGCCGGCCTCCTGGAACGGGACGGGGAGTTCGTCTTCAACGCCGCCCTGCTGCTCGACCGCCGGGGAGAGGTGGTCGGCAAGTACCGCAAGGTCCATCCCTACTGGCCCGAGGAGCCGATGGGCGTCTCCCCCGGTGACGGTTTCGAGGTCTTCCCGACGGACTTCGGGGTGGTCGGAGTGATGATCTGCTACGACAGTTGGTGGCCGGAGTCGGTGCGGATCCTTGCCCTGAAGGGCGCGGAACTGATCCTCTTCCCCAACGCCGGCTACGAGGAGAAGATCCTCCCGGCCCGGGCGATCGACAACAACGTGTACATCGCCGCCGCCACCCTCGGTTCCCCCGCGGCGATCGTCAACACGCGCGGCGAGCTCCTCGCCGTCTCCGCCGTAAACAACACTCTGACTGCGGAGATCGACCTGAACGATCGTCCCAGGTGCCACCCTAACTCCGGTGGCAACCTCAACCCCGGCCCCGGGGGCGCCCGCTGGGCCCGCAACGCGAATTCGACCCGCACGGACGAGGAGATCCTCGCGGCGCTGCGCTTCGACGGGAACCGCGAATCGAACGGGGAGGGTTGAGGGGAGCGCAGGAGGCGCGGGTTGCTGGACAACGTGGCGATCTATGGGAGAGACTCCTCCAGCGACCCGACGGGCATCGCGCGACCCAATCCCGAGTGGGCGCCGTGACTCGCGCGGATCGGCAAAACAGAACGCACAGAGACGCGCGGTCTGACCGACGGCCGCGCGGCCCGAGGAACTCCCCGTCGGATAGGCACAGACGATGAAGATCACCGACGTCGATACGTTGCTCCTGAATTCTCCGGGACGCAAATGGACCATTGTCCGCGTCTTCACGGACGAGGGGTTGATTGGTCTGGGCGAGGCGACTTACTCGAACAAGGAGCCGCTGGTCGTCGCCGCGATCGAGCACATGAAGTGCGAACTGATCGGGGAGGACCCGGCCCGGATCGAGTATCTCTGGCACAAGATTTACCGGCCCTCGTCGGTGGGCGGCATCTGGCGCATGGCGGGCCCCGTGGCGATGAGCGCCCTGGCCGGGATCGATCTCGCCCTCTGGGACCTCAAGGGCAAGGTGGCGAACCTTCCGCTGGTGGAGCTACTCGGTGGACGGTTCCGCAAGCGGGTGCCGCTCTACACCCATTTTCACGGCGCCACTCCGGAAGAGGCGGCCGCGTGCGCTCTGCGGAAGGCGGCGGAGGGCTTCACGGCACTGAAATCCGGCACGCGCGCCCGCAGCTTCGACCTGTATGCCGAGGACGGCCGACCGGAGGAGACGGCGGCGTTCTTCGCGGCGGTCCGGGAAGCCGTGGGGCCTCAGGTTGAGCTGTTGGTGGACTGTCACGGGCGCTTTACGGTCGCCAACGCGATCCGCCTGGCGCGGGCCCTGGAGCCGTACCGGCTCTACGCCTTCGAAGATCCGGTGGCGCCCGAGGACCTGAGCGCCTACCCGAAAGTGCGGCGGGGCACTTCCATTCCGATCATGGGCAGCGAGCGCTTGAACACGAAAACCCAGTTCCGGCAACTGTTCGAACTGGACGGCGTGGACATCGCGCAGCCGGACCTGATGTACGCGGGTGGCATCACGGAGGTGCAGAAGATCGCGGCCATTGCGGATACGTTCCACGTGCCGGTTTCGATTCACAGCTCCAAGGGGCCGATTGGGATTGTCGCGGCCGGGCACCTGATGGCCGCCATCCCCAACGCGGCGCCGATGGAGTTCATGAGCGGCATTCCCTGGCGGGACGACATCCTCCAGAAGCCGCTGCAGATCGAGGCGGGCTGCCTGGTCCTCCCCGAGGGTCCCGGCATCGGTCTGGAGCTGGACCTGGAGGGTGTAGAGCGCCACCGCTGGCGGGTCGGCGACCCGCGCTGAGCGGCGCGCCGGACCAACTCGCGATGAAGTCCGCCACGCCATAGCCAGGCGTGCCTGTTCTGGTGCGAGTCTTAAGGAGTTTCGCCGAAGCGCCAGCCTGTGCGGGCGGGTTCCTTGACGAAGGCATTCAGCTCGGGGCGGTTGGTGATCCGGCCGGCCCGGGAGTCCCACTCGATGCGGGTCTGGAATCGCTGAGCGAGCACGCCGAGCAGGATGATCTCGGTGAGATTGGCTGCGACGCCGAAGTGGGAACCCGGCTCCGGTCGCTCGCCCTTGATGGCGCGAATCCACTCGCGGAAGGGCCCGCCCTGCACGCGGGGGATCGTCTTCTGCGGGGGATTGGCTTTCCACGCGTCGCTGACCTCTTCCGGCAGCAGGGCCGGCGGCCCGGCGTGCGTCCCGCAAGCCAGCAGCCCCCTGGTTCCGACCATCCAGCAGGCACGGCCGAACTGCCCGGCGTGCTCTACCCCGAAGGCATCAATGCGGCCGACCCGGGTCCAGTCCTGCGGACCATCGAACCAGTCCAGCGTTACGGGGCCGCGCGCGCCTTTGGCAGGAAAGTGGAAGCGAATGTGGCTCGCGGTGGGAATCACTCCCTCCAGCGACTTTTCCCGCCGCAGGCATTCGACCACGGTGGGCGAATCGAGATCGAGAGCCCAAACGGGCGTGTCCAGGGTGTGGCAGCCGAAGTCGCCCAGCATGCCGAGCCCGAAGTCGTAGAAAGAGCGCCACTTCTGCGGCAGGTAGTCGCGGTAAAAGTCACGCTTCGCCGCCGGTCCCAGCCAGAGATCCCAGGACAGCCCCCCCGGCGCCGAGGAGGAGGGGGGCGGCATGGTGGCAGGATCGGCGAAGTGCGTGCCGCCCATCTCGGGGCCGCTGTTGCGGCAGAACACCTGGGTGACCTCGCCGATGACGCCGGCACGCACCGCCCCGACCGAGTCCCGGATGCCGTCACCGGCATGGCCCTGATTGCCCATCTGCGTGATGACCCGGTAGCGTTCCCTCGACTTCGCCAGTGTCCGGCACTGCCAGATGTCGTCAGCAAGGGGCTTCTGCGTGTACACGTGGATGCCGCGCTCCAGGGCCATCTGCGTGGCGGCGAAGTGGGTGTGATCCGGCGTCGAAACCACCACCGCATCAATCTCCTTGTGCATCCTGTCGAGCATCACCCGGAAATCGTCGAAGAACGGTTGGTCGGTGCGCCACACCTTCATGTTCTCCGCACAGTGGTCGCGGTCCACATCGCAGAAGGCGACGAGGTTCTCCTCGGAGCAGCCCTGCTTGTACGGCTGCTGGGCGATCCACCCACCCGAGCCGATGAAGGCGATGTTCAGTTTCCCATTCGCCGACTTACCCGGTTTGGCGAGGGCAGCCTGGGGGGTGGCGATGGCCGCGGCGCCGGCGGCGGTCTGCATAAAGGTCCTGCGGTTCATGGATAAGCCTCGTTCAGAGAACTACTCGGGATGCTATCTCGGGTTACCATTCCGCATCCGGGGGAGTTGCTTCCTTCGTGGGTCCGGTCGAAGACGGTCGGGCGTTGCTCCGGACCGGGCACTTCGACCTGATCGGCCTCGGTGGACGGGAATGCGGCGTTTTCCGGGCCCCGAAGCGGAAGGCTCGCCGGGGACCCACCCACACCGTCGTGCCGAGAGCCTGCGGATGAACCGAACGCTGTTGGGAGCGGCCGGGTCCGCCGGTCACCCATCCGACCGGTCCAGCGCCAGCTCGATCGCCTGCTCCAGCGGCATCGCCCGCCCTTCGGCCCACGCCGCATCGAACGCGCGATCCCCCAGTGCCGCCCGGACGCCTGCGACATCGCGCTCGTACTCCGCCCGCTCCACCGGCGGCAGCGGCGCGCCGAGCCCCTCGCGCTGCCGCTCCGCTGCGCCCCAGAGTCGGGCCGCGCGCCCGGGAGCGCCCGCTTTCCCAGCCGTCGCCGCCAGTCCTTCCAGCGAGACCGCGACGAGCCGCCGGTGGCCCAACCCCCGCCGGATCCCCAGGCACTCCGAGTGCGAGGCCCGCGCCGCCACGAAGTCGCCCTGGGCGCACGCCACGCGGGCGAGTTCGTTCAGTGGGTACGTGACCTCCTGCGGAACGCCCAACTCCCGGAAGATCGCCACGCTCTCCGAGCAGTGCGCCCGCGTCGCTGCATAGTCGCCCTGCACGCGGGCCAGCACGCCCTGGATGTGCAGCGACCACGCAATGCCCGACCGGTTGCCGAGCTCCCGCCAGAACGCCAGACACTCCTCGTGCGACGCCCGCGCCGCCGCGAAGTCGCCCTGGTCGCAGGCCACCTCGGTCAGGTTGTGTAGTGACCGCGCCATTCCCGACCGGTCGCCCAACTCCCTGCAGATCGCCACGGTCTCCGCGTAGAGCGCCCGCGCCGCGGCAAGGTCGCCCTGATCTTGCGCAAGCTTTCCCAGATTGTGTAGTGAGCTCGCGATGCCGCCCCGATCGCCCAGTTCCTGCCAGATCGCCAGGCTCTCCGTACAGAGCGCCCGGGCCGCCGGATAGTCACCCTGATCCCGTACCACAATCCCCAGGTTGATCAGCGAGGTTGCAATGCCTCCCCGATCGCCCAGCTCCCGCCGGATCGCCAGACTCGCCGCGTGGTGCGCCCGCGCCGCCGAATAGTCGCCCGTTCTCCAGGCGAGGATTCCCGCCGCGTTCAGCGCCTTCGCTCGTGCAGCCGTCCCGCGAGGGTCCGGGACCGCTGCCAACTTGCGGGCTAGCCGTTCCCGTGCCTCGGAGAGATGCCCGCGCACGTTCCAGAACCGCCAGATCGCCCCGGCCAGCCGGAGCCCGCTCTCCGCACCGCCCCCGGTCTCGCCGCTCCACTCCAACGCCGTCCGCAGGTTGTCGTGCTCCGTCTCCAGCCGCGCCAGCCAGGCGACCTGCTCGATCCCCGTGAGGTGCGGTTCCGCCTCCTCCGCCAGCGCCAGATAGTGCGCCAGATGCCGGTCCCGCCAGGTCGCTTCCTCTCCCCGCTCCTCCAGCCGGTCCCGCCCGTACTGCCGCACCGTTTCCAGCAGCCGGTAGCGCGTCGCCCCGTCGCGCTCCTCGGCCATCACCATGCTCCGGTCCGCCAGCCCGGTCAGCAAGTCCAGAATCTCCCACTCCTCCGCCGGGTCTCCCACACACACCTGCTCCGCGGCCTCCAGGGTCCAGCCGCCGGCAAACACGGACAGCCGGCAGAGCAGCGCCTGCTCCGCCTCGCTCAGCAGGTCGTAGCTCCAGTCGATCAGCGCCCGCAGCGTCTGGTGCCGGGGCAGCGTCGTC
>SYMT01000705.1 GCA_005805375.1 Actinomycetota bacterium | reverse complement strand
GGGAGGTAGAGGAAGAACGGACGGTCACGGTTCCGGCGCACGAAGCGTACGGCGGCGTCCGTGTACCGCTCGACGATGCGGCCCTGCCCCTCTTCGTCGAGGAGTTCCTCGACCTTCTCTCCGCGCACCAACGGCACCACGCGCTCCCCGGTTTGGACGGACTTGCGCTGCATGTCGTTCGAGTAGGGGATGCCCAGGTATTCGTCGAACCCCTGCTGGGTGGGCAGGAATGGGGGTTGATCGCCCAGGTGCCACTTCCCGATGCAGGCAGTGGCATAGCCGAGCGGTTTCAGTCGCTCCGCCAGGGTGTACTCCTGGGGATGGAGACCGAAGCGACTGGCGGGCCCAAAAACGCCGGGCACGGACACGCGCGCCCCGTAGCACCCGGTCAGGAGCTGAGCCCGCGACACGGAGCACACCGGCGCCGCATAGAAGCTGGTCAGCTTCATCCCCTCGCGGGCCATGCGGTCAAGATTCGGCGTCTTCTGCAGCGTCGCGCCGAACGGACCGATGTCCCCGTAGCCCAAATCGTCCATGAAAATCAGCACCACGTTGGGCCGATCGGATCGCTGCGCCGATGCGTGCTGCGTCGCGACGAGCGCAGTCAGCAGGATCAAGACCGGGGCGCGCAGGGGTTTCATCGGCCAGGTCTCAGGCTTTCCGGAAGAGCAACTCGCGGGACGGCTCCCGTCCGTGTCCGATCAGTTCCAGGCGGTCGGCGTGTAGATGCGCCACCGCGTACGCGTTCGTGTCTTCGGTTTCGACCATGCCGCGAAGCGTGATGCACGGCACGCCGTCGTGTACTCCGAAGGCCCCCGCGTGGTTATGGCCGTTCAGCCATCCCACTACGCAGCGATGCCGGCCGATGATGTCGAGGACCCGTTCGGCGTTCCAGACATTGTGGGCGTTCGGCGGGTAAACGGGGTGATGAGCAAACACCAATACGCGCTGTCCGGCTGCGCCGGCCCCGCGGCAGGCTGCGTCGAACCACGCCAGTTGGCGGTCCCCCACCCCGCCGTTCCATGCCTGGGCGTTGATGGCGCCGGTGGCCCGCAGGCGGTGCAGTTCGGCCGCGGCCGCCACGTGCTGGGGGCTCGTCGTCGAGTGCGCATACACGCTGAGGTCGTTGGTGTCGAGAATGACAAAACGCCACGGGCCGTGGTCCACCGCAAAATAGCGGCCGGGCATGCGCAGCCGCTCCGGTACGCGCGGCTTGAACTCCTCCGCCAACTCGAAGTCGTGGTTCCCGAGGACGTGATGCACCTGGTGGCGGCACTCGGCGAGTGGGCGTAGGATCGCCTCGTAGCTTCCCCACTGCCGATCAATCAGATCACCCAGGTTGACGCAGAACGCGAGTTCCAGTGTGTTGAAGTGGGCAACTGCCTCGCGCAGTTTCGCAATGGAGGCCCGGTAGAAGCGCGTACTGGCCTGCGCTACGTCGGCATACTGTGGGTCGGCAACCACTCCGAAGCTGAGGAGCGGCTTCTCTGCCGCCCGAAGCATCAACGGCGCCGAGAGCGTCGAGCCGACGGCTGCACCGGTCGCCGCGGCAAGAAAGCGCCGGCGCGGCGCGGAGACTTCTGCGGGAACCGCGGCGATTGGGTGCATAGTGAGGTGTTCTTGCGTTGCGGGCGTGGAGCAGGCTCTGATTTTGTTCCGGTTCCCGAACCCGGCCGAGGATTCCTTCCGACTCACTCTGGGGGAAACTCCCTTCCGCTCTCAGGTGATGGCTGGGCTGCACGGCGGCGTCGCCGACCCGTCCGGAAGGGATATCCTGTAGCCGGGAGTTCTTGAGGGTCTATCCTGCGGTTGGTCCCGCGGGTTGGGGGGCAGAACTTGGGGGTCACAATGCGGCGTGCGGACCTGGCGATTGCACTGGGGGGAGTGCTCCTTGCGGCAGGCCCGCGTGGACCGGACGCCATTGCCGGTGAGTTCGGCTATACGGAGGACAGCGATGGAAATCGCGACGGTTCCGTGGTCGTCTGCCGCGCCCCGCGGGGGCTGGTGCGCATGGAGAAGGGCTCGACAATTCCGTCCCGGAGCGAGGCGCCGAGCGGGGGCTATCGGTTTGAGTTCCGTGACACGTCCGCCCGGTTCCACTACCCACGATCCGGCGGCGCCTGTACGCCGGTCCGAATCGCCTATCGGCTCGTGTATCAGTCGGCGCCGCTCGCGGGCCCCCTGCGAGAACTGATTCCGGACGCCGGGCCGGATGCGCCGGAGGGCTGGCAGTACGTCACGTTGATGCCTGGTTCCACGACCGTGGTCCGTTTCACGCCGCTGGTAGGGATCTCCGGGCGTAAGTCGGTAGTATCGCGCCTGGAGGCGCGGGCGGACGGCGGATCGGCGCGAGTTGTCTGGCTGCGGCTTCCTTCGCGCTGGTAGCGATCGGGGAGACGGCGGCCTCTCCGTTCCCGGGTCGGCGTCTACTCGAAGAGCGACAACTGGAGCGGCGCCGCGGCAGGGGGTGCGCGCAGCGGTTCCGCCCAGAGCCCTCGCCGCCGCAGGTCGCCGGCAAACTCCTCCGCGAAGCCGTGCAGTGTGTACACTCGATCCGCCCGGGTGAGCCGCACATACTCCAGAAGCTCGTGATAGTCCGCGTGATCGGAGAGCGGGAAGGCCGCGTCCGTCCGGTACCGGTAGGCGGCTCCACGGTCGAGCGCCCAGCCGGTGACACACGCCGTGCGCACACTTCCGAGGCGCTGGAACCAGGCGGCTTTGCGGCACTGCTGGGCGCAGAGCAGCACCCCATCCAGCTTTTGACCGGGCTGGAACTTCCGATGCTCGGGAAACGATACCCCGAATTCCCGGTACACCACGGTGGTGTCCCAGTGCTCGTTCTGGAGGTAGATGGGGTATGGTTCCCCCTCCAGGATTGCAAGTACTTCCTGCCCCTTTCCCAGGCTGTAACAGAACAGTACCGGAGTGCAACCGTCCGCCATTGCCTGCCGGCAAAAGCCCCGCAGCCGCTCTTCGACCTCCGGAACCGGCGGCAACTGATAGCGCGGCTTGCCGAAGGTGGTCTCCATAATCACCACATCCGCCTCAGGTACTTCGGCGGGTTCCGCCGTCCGACCGTGCCGCAGCTTGAAGTCTCCTGAATAGAGGCACCGGGACCCTTCCCATTCCACCAGCACCTGTGCGGACCCCAGGACGTGCCCCGCTGGATACAGGGTGACGGTGGCGGCTCCGTACGCCACCGGCTCGTGCAGTTGCGGTGTGCGGAACCGGGGCCGGGTCACCCCACGGCGCCGCATGAGCGCGGCGGTGGCGGCTGTCGCCACCACTTCATCGTGTGCCTGGACGTGATCCGAATGCGCGTGGGTGACCACTGCGAACGGCTGGGGGCGCTGCGGGTCCAGGCGCAACCCGGGACCCGGCAAATAGACGCCGTGGTCGTGGATGATTCTCATGGAATTGGGCGTACGGACGCGGTCGGGATTGGAGCGGGCGGAAGAGGCAGGAAGTTGCGTTGGCGGCGCGACTGCTTGCTACGGGCCACAGCGCCGGGCACCCCAGGACAGAATTCCTGGGCGATTGACCCGCTCTAACACCAAGCAGTTGGGTATGGGCACCAGCATGTACGTCCAGGACTATGACGAAACCTTCCCTCCGTCCCTGAATCTGGATGCCGGCTCGCCCGGCCGTGTGTTCGGCAACCGCCGCTACGCCATCGAGTCCGTCGCGGTGTACATCAAGAACGACGGCATCATTACCTGCCCGTCGGACAAGAACCCCCGCATCTATTCCACGGCGATCCCGAACCCGCTGCCGCTGACCTACGGGTGGAATCTGGAATTCCACCCCGGGGACGACCTCAACCGTTCCGGTATCTGGGGCAAGTCTCTGGCTGAGCTCGAGGCGCCGACGGATACGGTGGCGTTTACCAACAGCAATATCCTGGGATCTTCTTCAATCAACCGCATCCCGCACTGGACCGGCAGCCAGATCAGCTACGCCGGAGGCGTGGCCGGAGCCGCGGTAGTGCGCCACAACGGGGGCGTCAACGTGGCCTGGGCCGATGGACACACCAAGTGGCAGAAGTGCCAGGCCGTCGGCTGCACCGGCGGCAACTGGTCCAGCACCAATCTGGCTCTCTGCGATCTCCCCAACTGCCCGTTCATCACCAACCCCTACTTCTGGCGCGTGAGCAAGACGGCCCTCACCCGCCCGTAGCGCGCCACGCCCAAAGGACGCCCGACCGCAGTGAGCGAAAGAGAGAAGGAAGGAAGGGGGCTGGTTGCCTCCTTCCTTCCTCCTCTCTGCCTGTTTCCATCCCCTGCCTACGCCCCGAGGCGGGCGGCTTCGGCGGCCAGATACTCGGCGTCGGTGCGGACCTGAAAGTCCGGGACTGGCAGCCCCGCTGCCGTACAGAGCCGCTCCAGCGGGTGAGTCCGATCCGCCGGCGGGAGCGCAGCGCGGCCCCCGGAGACCTGCGAGGCATAGCAGGCGAGCATCTGTTCCAGCACGGCCTGGCCCGCGGCACCGCTCGAAGCGTGGTCGCGTCCCGCGCGCAAGGCGTTCACCATCTCCTGCGCCATCCAGACGCCGGCGTCGCTGCTGACGAGGTCCGTCCCGGGCACCCGTGCGTCGTCGTCGGTCAGGCGCACCTCTTCCCAGGACGCGCCCAGCATCGGATGCCAGACGGGGTCTCGCTGGAGATAGATCCCGGCGCCGCCTCCGCTCCGCAGGCAGAGCATGCCTTCGGTGCCGACTAGGTCCACCGCGTAGGCCCGGCTATCGAGCTTGCTGCGGACGGAGAACTCTCCGAGGCCGGTTTTGCCCCCGGCATAGGCGATCTGCATCATGATGCGGTCACCGGCGACGAGGCCGAGTCCCCGGGGCGCCTGCCCCACGTCCGCCGCCGTGATGTCGCGCCCGCGGACGGTGACGTGCGCGTGCACCCAGGTCGCGTCGCCGCCGAAGTTCCGCATCTGGTCCAGGATGTGGGTGCCGGTCTCCATCATGCCGAAGCCGCCGTAATAGCCTTTGCCGGCGCCGCGCAGCGTATGGAGCTCGCCGATGGCGCCGGCGGCGATGAGCGACTTCGCCTTCCGCTGGAGCGGCCCGACACTCAGTTGGTGGTGGACCGCAAGCCGCACCCCCCGGGCCTGTGCGAGGGCTACCATCTCGTCCGCCTGCCGGAGGTCAATGGCGATCGGCTTCTCCACGATCACATGGATCCCGTGCTCCAGGGCCAGCATCGTGAGCGGGTAGTGCCAGTCCGCCCGCGCCGGCACGCTCACGATATCGAGCGCCTCCCGCGTGAACATCGTGTGCGCATCGGTGTACCGCTGCGCCACGCCGTGGCGCTCCCCAACCGTGTGCAGTCGCTCCTCAATCCGGTCACAGAGCGCGACGAGCTCCACGTCCGGCAGTTGTTTCCACGCCCCGGCCTGCGAATTCCCGCGCGGCCCGCAGCCGAGGATGCCTACCCGATATTTCTGCATGATTTTGCCCCGACGGATTCCGGTCAGTCCAGCGGCCAGAGCGGCCGGCGCACTCGCTCGTAGGTGAAGCGCAGCGGATTCACTGCGGTCACCCCCGGCGTGTCCGCCTCGATGATCTCGCCGGCGATCGGTTCGTACGCCGCCCGGTAGGCGATCGCCGCTTTCACCACGAGAATCCGCTGCTGCTCCGGGACGATGCCGACACAGGTCAACTGGTGCAGGCTCATCGGGGCCGTCCGGCGCGAATTCAGCACGACCCGCGTGCCCGTCGGGAGTTCCACGACCGCGGTCAGGCCCTGATCGCCCCGTGTGGCGCCGCCGTGCCGGGGCTCTCGCTCCTCGAACCGACCGTCGTGCAGGGTGCGCACCACGCCTTCGATGGCAACCGGCGCGCCGTGCATCGTGTCCGACTTCCCTCCGACGCTGAGGCTCACCCGGGCGCCGATACCGGCTTGCGCGCACACGGCGGCTGCCTCCGGGTCGTAGATGACGCTGACTGCCTTCTCTGCGCCCTGCGCCACGAGTTCGGCCAGAATAGCGGTGCTGTCGCCGGGCGATCCACCGCCGATGTTGTCCCCCATCTCGACGATGACTACCGGCGGCTTTGTGGAAGCCCGGGCGCGTCGCACTGCTTCGGCCGGATCAGGCAGCCGGATTTCGAGCTGATCGCGCAGTCCTTCCATCCACGCCGCCAGGCGCTGCGCCTCGCGGCGGGCCCGGTCCGCGTCGCCATTCGCGACGATCACGACAGACGGCCCCATTTCCTCGACATCCGAGTACGGGTAGCCGGCGGCAACGTTCGCGACGAGAATCCCGTCCTCCGCCTCCAGGCGGGCTGCTTCTTCCATCACGGAGCGAAGCGGCTCGGCGCGGGTGTACTGATGCAGAATATTCCACACCAGAGCGGGCTTCACCAGGGCCTGGACGGGGCGGGCCTCTCCGTTCAGAATTGCGAGCAGCAGCTCCGCTGCCTGCGCGCCGCGCTGCCGCTGGTCAACGTGCGGGTTCGTCTTGTAGATCACGATTGCGTCGCAGTTCGCCACCATCTTCTCGGACACGTTCGTGTGGAAGTCGAGCGTAACCACCAGCGGCACCTGCGGCCCCAGTGCCTCCCGGACGCGCCGGATGACCTCGCCGTCTCCGTCCGGGTACTCCGCGGCCACCATCGCGCCGTGCTGCGCCAGCACCATGCCGTCGGGGCGCGGTCCGGCAGTGAGACGGGCCACGAGTTCTCCGGTCAGGGTTTCGAAGGCCTCGGGAGTGAGGGCGCCGGCGGGGGTTGCGCTGGCCGTGATGGTGGGAAGAATCTGCTGGCCGTGCTTTTGCAGGGTTTCCAGGCAGCCCGTCAGTTCGTGGTGTGTGTCTCGCCAGCGCTCCAGGATCTCGTCGCCGCGGGCCAAACTCCGGGTGAACGCGCCGAGCGGGGTGGGGTGGGCGGAAAAGGTGTTCGATTCGTGCTGAATGCCGCCGACGGCGATGCGCCAGGTTTTCACGGATGTGCCCCAGGACGTTCTAGCGGGTAGAACGAAGAAAGGTGAAAGGGAACAGGACGTCCCGGTGGAGTTGGCCGTCCGGTCCGTATCTCCCTTCCGTCTGTTTGCTGCGGCTTCCGGGCCGCCGAGAATCGCAGTATGGAACGCCGCCGCTACCTCCGCCGCCTGTCGCTCGAACAGGCGCTCGCCGTCTGGCTGGGCCGTCCCGAGGTGAGCTCGGTCGGCCCGGTGGAACGGGTCCCGACGTCGCAGTCGCGCGGAAGGGTGACCGCCGAGGCCGTCTTTGCGGCCCGGTCCGTGCCTCATTACCACTGCGCGGCGATGGACGGAATCGCCCTCGCGGCTTCGGTGACCTTCGGCGCTTCCGAGGTGCGGCCGATCCGGCTTTCGCCCGGGCAGTTTCACGTTGTGGATACCGGTGATCCCCTCCCGCCCGAGACCGACGCGGTGGTGATGGTGGAGGATGTGCGCTGGCTGGACGGCGGAGGCCTGGAACTGATCGAGGCAGCGAGTCCCTGGCAGCACGTGCGGCTCGCCGGGGAGGATCTGGTGGCGACCGAGATGGTGCTC
>SYMT01000075.1 GCA_005805375.1 Actinomycetota bacterium | reverse complement strand
TGGTGCTGAATGTCTTCGGGGGTCATGTGAGGGCTCCGAGAAGGGCGGCGCTGGGTGGGCGGCACGCGGGGTTACCTGTAGTGAATCGCACCCCGTGCCTCGGCGTCCACGCTTTCCCTACCGTACCACAGAATTACACCCAACGAGAGGTGCCAATGCAGGGAGGAACTCAGGGCAAAGTGGGACCGGAACGAGACGGTTATCATTGAGAGCCGGCAGGAAACCAAAAGGGGGACGCTCGTGATCGAGTCCATTTCCCTCTCGAACGGCAGATCTATCAAGTACCAATACGGGGAATGCGTGAGGAACGCGTGCGACGGCGCAGATGGATAAGAAGCTCCAAGCGAACGCTTTCGGTTGCTACCTTCTGACGGGAGCGATTGCTGTGTACGGCACCACAGGGATCGCGCTGACGACGCAGGATAGTCACCCGCTGTGGTCGCCGGTGCCGAGTCGACAACTCACTACTACGGGCGAATGTCCGCTCTGGAAAGCCGACTGTAGTGAGTTGCTATACGTCACTACCGGCACCCGAGGCCGTACGACCGACCACGGAACTCGGACGCGCCAGCGGCCCATCCGACGCCTGTATGTCGGACGAACACGAGTTGGCCGCGCCGCGGCACTCACACCTGTAGTCGGCCTGATTGACTACCGCTGGAACTGGCGGGGGATGCCGGAAATCACTCACTATCCGAACGAGAGACAGACAGTGCGGTATTACGGGGACGGACGGGTAGTCCTCCGGCGCCCGCGTCTCCGAACTGTCCTCTGGCCGAGAAGTATCATCCCCCATTCGGAAGTGGTACTCTCCGAGTGGGACGTGCCCCTGCGCCTCTCCCCGAGTGGAAGTTGGCTTGTGGTGGGTAATCAGGACCATGCACTGCCGTGCCAACTCCGTCGCCTCAACGAATCAGTCGTCTACCGCACCTCGCCGATCCTACCTGGCGAACACGGAGAGAGTACTGATTGGTTCGGGTGGAGTACAGAAGGGCCTGGAGATGAACGGATGTGCTTGCTGCAGATGGGTCTGCTGGCGTACGGCCGATGTGGGGATGCCTTTACGGAGTATCGGGCCCATACTCCCACCCGATCCGCGAGCGGGGGCACTCTTGAACATCACCTGCCTCACGGACCGCTGGTCATGATGCAAAATCGCACGGTCGGATATATCTCGACTGATTCCCCTATCGGCGATGAAGGTCTCGGTTGGTGGGTGAACATTGTCCGATTTGCGGAAACGGCAAAGCGGACGCGACATCGCATTCCGCGTCAATTCGCCGATGAACACGCCGTAATGGAGTTCTGTGTGGATCCAGGCAGTGGTGAATTGGTGTTTTTGACGAGAGACGGGTTATTGTGGAGCGTGCAGTTGGACAAACTTGAAGACGTACGGCGGTGGCGGAGGCGGGCAAATCTCTCCTATTATCTCGGAGATCTCTCCAAAGTCAACCTGTTTAACGTGACGTTTCAGAATCGACCGGCGCTGGTATTTTCCCCCAAGCACGACAAGCTCGCACTCGGTATGCGCGATCGGGGTATTGTGGTGTTGGATTGGGATAGTAGGCGTAGGAACCAATGATCCCATTGGGCAAACGACGGGCGTGAGTTACCCCACCGGCCACGTGCTCACCTACCTGCTCGACGGAGAAGGGAATCGCCGGGTCCTGCTGGACGGGGCGCAGCGCACCACCTGCACGTGGGACGGCCTAAGCCGCCTGGCGGGGATCGTCAACCCGCTCGGGGAGCGGACCACGCTCGCCTATGACGCGCTGAACCGGGAGAGCCGCAAGCAACGGGCTGACGGTGAGCCATCAGTACGACGCGGCGGGGCAGGAACTGGTGCTGGAAAGCCACAGAGCCGACGGTCCCGGCGTGGGGATCTACACGGCGACCTACGAAGCGGCAGGAAACCGGCGCAGTGTGCTCGAACTGGACGGCGCGCGCGTCACCTACGGCTACAATTCCGCCGACCAACTGACGGCGGAGCAGCGCAGTGGATCGAGGGCCTACAACCTGCCGTACGAATATGAGCTGGAGCAGATGGTGCCACGCAACGATGACCCAACGAACAACTCCCTGACTCCGTCAAGGGAGGCAAAGGAGCCGGGGCGCTTTCCTTCTTTTTCAGAGGAGGAACAGCGGGCCATCCGCGTGGCGAGGCACAAGTTTGGCCGGTGGCGGAAGGGGGAACAGGCCAAGAACCCGAGCCACTGCGCGATGTGCTGGAAACAACTGCGGGCACTGGAACAGAGACGATTCCCCGGCACCGGGAACGACCTCGAAGGCTCTACTTTCAACGAGTGCGAGGACTGTCTTCGCGAATTCGGGACCCGGATGCTGTTGGACGAGACCGAGCACCCGGGGAATCGCCTGTCAGCCTGTCGGACTCTGCTGCTGTTGACGTTACCCAACCCGGCAAAGTTGCCCGACATTCAGCCGATTGTGCGCCACCTTGAGGAATGGGGGCAGAACAGGGCGTACCTGGCGGGTGTGCTCTGGACGATCAAATACATCTGCCTCCACGAGGAAGCCTGGAAGACAGCGCGCACGGAGATCCGGCGATTCTTGCGGTGGCATTCTAGAAAGTACCCGCACCCTCTTCATACGAGTCTGAGAACGGCGCGAAACTGCCGGATGGAGGTGCTCTCCATTGAACAATACTGGTTCGGGCCCCCATCAAATACGTGAGGTGCGCCGGGGGAGTAGACACCTACGAGACTGGATGCACGGCGCTCTACACAGCGACCTACGATGCGGCAGAAAACCGCCGCAGCGTGCTCGAACTGGACGGCGCGCGGGTCACCTACGGCTACGATGCCGCCGAACAACTGACGGCGGAGCAGCGGAGTGGGACGGGCGCCTACGACCTGGCGTACGAATACGACGGCGTGGGCAACCGGCTCGCGAAGGTGGACGGAGGGGCACGCACGGCCTCGACGTACAACGCGGCGCACGCACTGGTACGGGTGGATCCGCCCACGGGTTCGCCGACCGTGCTGACGTGGGACGGGAACTGGAACCTGGCGCAGGAGGCGACGGGGAGCGCGGTCACGGTCTACACCTGGGACGGGGAGGACCGGCTGCTCTCCGTGGCGGCGGCGGGAGAGACACAGGTCTACGCGTACGCGGGGGACGGGAAGCGGCGCAAGAAGACGGAGGGGGGCGCGGTCACCTGGTTCGTGTGGGACGGGGAGAACGTGCTGCTGGAGGCGGACGCCCTGCTGGCGGAGGCAGCGCGCTACACGGACTCGCCGGGCTATTGGGGCGGGCTGGTGAGCGGACGGCGGAGTGGGGCGACGCGGTACTTCGCATTCGATCCGCAGGGAAGCGCGCGGTTGCTGCTGGACGGAAGCGGCGGGGTGACGGACACGTATGGGTACACAGCGTTCGGGGTGGAGCAATACGCGACGGGAGCGACGGGGAACCCGTATCGCTATGAGGGGAGCGTGGGGTACTACCGGGATGGGGCGGAACGGCTGTATGTGCGGGCGCGCTACCTCCAGCCGACGACGGGGCGGTGGCTCTCCCGGGATCCGCTGAGCGTCTCGGACCCCGCCCAGGCGTTCTTCTATGCCTCCAACCTGGTACCCAACGTGAACGATCCGGCGGGATTGCAGGTGCCTGCGTGCCCCCCGACTGTGGTAGGAACCGCGAGGTTTATTATTGGGGACCCTTGTAAGTATCGTCCGATCCAGAAGCAGGTCGGCTTATACCTCTGCAATCGCCATGCGGACGCTGACTGGTGTCTGTGCAGCGGATCCGCCACCAGAGTGAACACCACCGCGACTATCATTTACACTGATGCCAAGGGTAAGCCTTGCCAGTTCAGTCTCCCAGTGGTGTGTCCCAGCATCCCCTTCGGCCCGCTGATGCGACCGTGCAAGAAAGACGAGGAGTGCGCCGGGGCCTCTGGCATGAAGAGCGGAATGGGGGACCAGGTCGAGACGAACTACGAGGAGGTGTTGATGACACCCGACGGGAAAACGACCATCGGCAAGCTCCAGGTCCATGTGAAAGGAACCACCGGCTACCAGATCAGCTGGATTCGGTGCAAGAAGAAGAGTTCCTGCGACTAGCAATCGCTCCTGACAGTACACATTGCATCCCGTGCGTACTGCCAGTGACATCCGAGATTATCAGTACAAGCGGGCACAAGTCTCATGTTACTTCTTTTGGCCGCCGGACATCGATATACGCCGCTTGCGAACTCGCAGCCGCCCGTCCTGCAGAGTCCGTCAACCATTTCCGCCCACGTGTAATTGGACGTTTCGTGTAGACGTTTCCTATCGCTGCTGAGATAGCGAGAATCGTATTAATCGTATGAAATACGCAGTATGCAGGCAGAATGTAGGGCAGAGGAGGATGATGTGATCCGACCCACGTTGAAAGGTGCAAGAAACCATGCAGGCCGCAGCAGAGACTCGCTGCCCCTCCTCTTGCTGGGTGGTGTCCCGGTGATCGTACTCGTGCTTCTCGTTATCGTGTCGATTCCGTGTCCCATCGAGTTTGTGATCGGTAGAGAGCGCGTTTTCCTGGGTGCTGTTCGCATGCCTTCGTGGGTGCCCCCGAGCAAGCAGATCCTGATTGACAGTGTCCTCCCCGGAGAGCAACCTGGAACTCACTTTGGGTGGGCCACCATGTGGAGGGATCTCGGCTACTCGGTGGCTTTTATCAGCCGCTCTGGCCCAAGTCGTTCGATCAAAGAGGAGCTATCCGACTCTGGGTTCCGATGGCTGGTCGAGCCCTGACCCAGGGTGTCCACCCCTTGTGCGCGCCTGCGAGGGCATGCGCACGACCGGGGCCAGAACCACGACGATGTACGACGCGGCAGGTCACGTCGTGGCGACCGAGGATCCGCCTACGATGCGGCGGGTGCGGAGGTGGCCCGGGTGGATGCGTTGGGGCAGCGCACCACCACCCTTTACGATGGCGCGGGTCGGTTCGCCGCCACGGAGGACCCGCTGGGGTGCCGCGTCTCGCTGGTGTACGACGCCTTCGGGCGCCAGGTGGCCACGGAAGACGGCCGGCGCAGCCGAACCACTACCCTCTACGATGCCTACGGTCGCCCGGCCGCCACGGAGGACCCGGTGGGCGCGCGGGTGTCCCAACTCTACGACGCCTACGGGCATCCGGTGGGGACCCTGGACCCGCTGGGACGGCGGACCACGCTGACCTACGACCTGCGGGACCGGGTGATCGGGACGGGGGACGGGTTGGGCCAGGTGACCACGACGGTGTACGATCCGCTGGGACGGCCCGTGGCGAGCGTGGATCCGCTGGGGCGGCGGACCACCACACAATATGACGGCAACGGGCGCACCGCCGCCACGCGGAACGCCCTGGGAGACCAGACGCAGTTCTCCTACGACCGTCGTGGCAGCCAGAGCGCCCGGCAGAACGCGCGCGGCTATCGGACGAGCAGTGTCTACGACGCCGTGGGCCGCCTCGTGGTGGAAGAGGATGCGCTGGGGCGGCGGATCACCCGCACCTACGACGGAGCCGGGCAGCGGACGGCCAAGCAGGACGGACGGGGCTGGACCGTCACCCTGGGCTACGACCCGGCCGGGCGCCCGGCCACCGCGCTCTCTCGGGACGGCAGCCGCTGGACCCAGAGCTACGATGCGGTCGGGCGGCCACAGGAACTCGTGGATGCGCTGGGCCGCTGGACCCGCACCTACGATGCCGCCGGGCAACTGCTGGCGGAAGTGGGACCCAGCCACCCCAGCCCGCTCACCCAGCTCTACGACGGCAACGGCGCCCGGATTGCTCTCCAGACGTGGTTCGGGACCGTCACCGCCGTCTACGACGCACGGGGCAGCCTCGGCGGACAGGTGGAACCGAGCGGAAAGCGGAGCACCTGGAGCTTATGATGCGGCGGGGCAACTCGCCGACCAGCAGGCGGGGGACGGTTCCCGCACCACCTGGACGTACGATACCGCCGGGCGGCTGACCGGCACCCGCCACCAGAGAGCCGGCGGCACGGAACTCGACCTGGCGCTGCTGGTCTACGATGCCGCCGGGAACCCGCTCCTCAAGGTGACGGGCGACGGTCGCCACACGATGGCCTATGATGCCGCCAACCAACTGCTGGCGGAGCAGCACCCGGTGGCCGGGCTGAAAACCTGGACCTACGATCCGGCGGGGAACCGGCTGTCGCAAGACCAGACCCAGGCGGGGCTCCGGACGCTCACCCTGTGGACCTACGACCCTGCCGACCAGTTGGGGACGGAAACCACGGGGGCGGCGGTGACCCAGTACACCTTCGACGGGGCGGGGAACCAGCAGGTGGAAGCGGCGCCGGAGGGACGCACCACCTACGTGTGGGACAGCGAAAACCGGCTGCGGGAAAGCCTCCTGCCGAGCGGCGCGCGGAACACGATGAGCTACCGGACAGACGGCCTGCGCTACCAGCTGTGGGACAGCGAAGGGAACAAGCGGATGGTGTGGGACACCCAGGGGAGCAGCGGCTATGGCGACCTGCTGGAAGAGCAGGCGCCGGCTGCGCCCACGCTGGACTTCTCCCAGAGCGACAACAGCCAGTACACGCCGCTCACGTTCTGAGCGGAAACCACCAAGGAGAGCACGATGGACAACCTGGAAATCAAAGACGGCGGCGGCGCGGCGCGGACGCTGCGCACCACGGACGCCAGCGGGATCCACATTCCGCACCACCTGGCGCGGGGCTGGGACGGGAGTAGCAGCCAGCCGTTGAAGGCGGACAGCAGCGGCATCCTGGAAGTGAACACGGAACTCCCGGCAGCCGCAGCGCTGGCGGACGGGGCGAGCAATCCCACGGCGCCCGCGGTGGGAGCGGCGGGGCTGCTCTACAACGGGAGCACCTACGACCGGGAGCGGGGGAACGTGGAGGGGACGCTGCTCGTCTCGGCGGCCCGCACCGCGACCAACGCCAGCGATCCGCAGACGAACTACAACCACCGGGGGGTGGTGCTGTTTCTCTACGTGACCGCCATGCCGGGGGGTGGCGAGACGCTGACGGTGCAGCTCCAGTTGAAGGACCCGGTGAGCGGGTGGGGGACCTATGTCGCCTTCCCGGCGGTGGCGCTGACGGGCTACTACCAGTACGTGGTGTATCCCGGGGCGGTGGAGAGCATCGCGGCGACGAACTTTGAGGTGGTGGCGTTGCCGCTGGGGCGCACCTGGCGGGTGAACGTGGCGCATTCCGGTAGCGGCAGTTGGACCTACTCGCTGGGCAGCATGCTGATCGTGTAGCGCTCCCTTTAGCGGCAGTTGGACCTACTCGCTGGGCAGCATGCTGATCGTGTAGCGCTCCCTTCCCACGCAACCTTTCCTGCACCCGGCACGTCCAAACCAAGGAGCACCCCCATTGAGCACAGCCCTCCGCACCTACTGGCGCGGCGCCACCCTGGCAGCGATGCAAGACCACGTGGCCGGCGTCACGCGCACCTATCATCTGGACCATCAGGGCACGGTGCAGTGCCTCACCGACGACAACGGCGTGGTCACGGATCGCTTCGCCTGCGACACCTGGGGGAACGAGTTCAAACGTACTGGTACAAGTATCAATCGCCATTGGTACATCGGGCACCTGGGATACTATCGCCAGGTGGATCAGGCGCTGGACTACGTACGGGCGCGGTGGTTGGCACCTCGGCCGGCAAGATGGATTGGTCCGGACCGCTACTCCACCACCCACTCCTATCCATACGCGGACAGCAGTCCTGCTATCGCGGTGGACCCCACAGGGTGGGAAGCAAGTCGCCCGGCTGCACCAGCTACATCGCTTCTTCCACTGCTATGCAGAAACGGCCCCAGTGGTCAGCCCGGATGCCAATCACGCAGCGATACCTACTGTTGTATGGCCGATAGTCTTAGCCGATTTAACCGGGGTATTAGCTGCTTCTGCCACGTGTCATCTACCTTGTGTGCGCATATTGGAACATACTGTGATGCCTTCAAGAGATTGAGAAATTTCTTCGGAGATATTGAAATTCAGCGGGGTGGCGCTTATACTTTGGCGCTGTTAGGCCCCTGCGTCGGTTTCATGGAATGCGGGAACAAGTGCCTCTATGATTGTTTCGAAGACGTGCGCAAGTGTGACCCGAAGAGCGCTGCCTGTTGGCGGTCGTTGCCGAGCCACTGTCGAAACGCAAGCGAATTGCGAAATAATCCGATCCAGCAAGATTTGTGTTGCCGAAAAGAGATCGAATGCGAGCAAACCCGTCTCACCTGGTGCCTTGCCGCTGGGGGGTGCAAGCTGCCCCCGTTGTGGGAACCCTGTTTCGTGGGTATGTGGCTCAACTTTCCGTTTGACAAAGGCGAAGAACCGAGAATCGCGCATGGCCGGAAGCTGTGCTGCGAGGGGAGCGCAGGTAGGTGAGCATTCGTGATGACTCCGCCTGTGTGATTCAGAAGCGGGCCGCTTCCCAAAGGGTGCACAGGTGCGAAGTGCGAAGAAGCCGCATCCGCGTGCAGGCGGCCTGCCGTAGCATTGTGACTGCGGTCGGGAGACGCGCGTGGGCAATGCGTCTGCCAGTAATGGTACTCCTTGTGGGTCTGGAAAGTACGAGATACCTGCCTATACGCTTTGGTACAGACGACCCGGAAGTCCTGTCTCCTGCGTTCCTCGCCCGGGTGGAACCCGGCGCGATGCACTGTGGCGTCTTCTCCCAGGACAGTCGTTTCTTCGCCGTAGGAGGCGGCACCCGCATCTACCTCTGGAAGACGCCCTTCCACGGGACTCCCACCTCGGTGCAAGGCTACCCACACGGCGTGTTTTCGCTCCACTTTTCGGCACAGTATCACACATTATTGAGTGTGGGAGGGTCATTTGACCCCACGCTTCGGTTCTGGCGCTATCCCCCGCTGCGTGCAACACCCCGCCCTCTGGACACCTCGAACGAGCTGGATGGGTTTGGAGCCGCCCTGTCTCCTGACGGAAAACACCTTGCCGTCGTCCACCTTCTGGATGGGAGGTGTTCGATCTGGGATGTAGGTTCCCGCCGTCTGGTCGCCAGGCTAGCTACCGGCGCCCCGTTCCGCTTGAGACCGTGCTTCTCCCCCGACGGACGCCTGTTGGCGATCGGTGACGGTGATGGGGGAATTGCATTGTGGGATGTGCGGCGGGCCCTGCGCCTCAGGCAGTGGCAGGCGCACGGGAAGGCGATCAATACCCTGGGCTTCCTTCCGGGGGGACACACCCTCGTCTCCACCTCCGATGACGCTACAGCAAAGAGGTGGACCGTTCTTGACGGGACGCTGCGCAGTACGCACCACGAGCATACCTGCCCGGTCGACGGCTTGAGTATTGCTCTGGCGGGGCCCTACTTTGTGACCTGCGATTTTCTTGGCCGGTCGGTGGTGCGCCGGGCTTCGGATGGAGGCGTGGTGCGTACCTACTGGTCGCCGGGAGCGGCTGGTGAACTCAACCCGGCGGGGGACTTGCTGGCGGTGGGGGGCCGGGGCCAGGCAATCGAGATTTTCACCCCGGCCACAGCAGTCATGCGGTATCGTCTGCGCGGGAGCCACAGTTCTCAGGCCTATTCGTTTTCCCCGAACGGTCGGTGGATCGCCAGATGGAACGATAACGGCACCGTGGGGATTTGGCGTCTTCCCCACACGCCTCGTCACCGCAGATAGCCAGAAAGCGGGAGTTTACCCCCCATGCCTCGAGGAAGCACCTAACGATGAGCACCGCCCTGCGCACCTACTGGCGCGGCGCCACGCTGGCCGCGATGCAGGACCACGTGGCCGGCGTCACGCGCACCTATCACCTGGACCACCAGGGCACGGTGCAGTGCCTCACCGACGACAACAGCGTGGTCACGGATCGCTTCGCCTGCGACGCCTGGGGGAATCAGTTCAAGCGTACCGGCACCAGTATCAATCGCCATTGGTACGTGGGGAACCTGGGTTACTACCGGCAGGTGGATCAGGCGCTGGACTATGTCCGAGCCAGGTACCTCGTTGCTCTGCACGGACGGTGGCTGGGGAGAGACTTTCTCTTCCCGTGGTTGGGATACCCGTATGCTGGTGGACAGCCTGTTGCTTCTGTCGATCCGTCCGGCTGGAAGCCGGTGATCTTCGAGTTCAACGCCTTCATTCCCGGCCGGATTGGTGGCTGGTTCCGAGATCCCTGGCCCCTGGTCAACTGCGAGTCGAAAGGAGACTCCCGTGGGTTCGGCGGGGGCACCGCTCGCTTGCGCTGTCGGGGAACTATCGAGACCACGACATTTCAGGTAAGCGGCCCGCGTTGCTATTCTGACGCCTCTCACCGCCGGTGTTTTAGCCTGACTACCGGTAAGCTCGAGGCGGAAGTCGGCACGGGACATCCTACCTATCGTGTCTTTTTCACGAGAAGCGCGTGGGAGCCCTGCAAAGTCAGCGTGCACGTATTTGCATCGGTACGGCATCCGCTCATTCCGGTGGCACCCACGGTGGACGTGGCGGTTGTCTGGACGATCACTGCCAGCCCGAAGAAGGGGAAGGACATGGTTCGATTTACGGTTGTCGGTAGTCACGATGCCTTTCCCAACTACGAAGCGGTCTTGTTGGAGGCGTGCCAACAACCCGACAACGAGAGGTTGCTGGCGCAGGTATACGCGTGCGACACACCGGACTCTGGCCCCACACCGGTCAACCTGAACAGTACTGTGGAGTTCCCCGAACACCGAGCTGACATCACTGCGAATCTCGCACAGGTGTGCCGCACGCCGCTCAATTGATCTTCGCTACGCCTACACACAGTAGAATTCCGGCATAGACATGGAGAACCGCCGCTGGGTTTGGCTGCCCCTGGTACTCAGCCTCGGGGTGGGCCTGCTGGTTCTCCTGTGGGTGTGTCTGTTCGGGCTGGGCAGCTCCGTCGCACGGATGGTCTTCCCCGTCGGCTTCCGCGGCGTTGCCAAGGTGACGGCACAGGATGGAGCCGCCTGGACCTGGCCACCGTTCGGGGAGGAAGTATACCATATCCCACCCAGTGGCCACCTCTTGCTTCCGCGTGGTGGACCGTTTCGCGTGTTCCAAAAACCAAGACCGGTGTATTCCGATGGCACTCCCATTCGGGTCGGAGACGAAGATGATCCGACTCTGACGGACATCGCCTGGTGGATGGGACCCACATCGGGCATTGGGACGATCACCAGTGCCTCCGGGACGATAACGGAGAAGGCATCACACACCTGGTTCTTCATCGGCACTCGATCGGAGTTTCAGTACTGGCATGGCAACATGGATCTGCCGAACGGGCCTCCCGTGATCCGGGAACGGGGAAGTGGGCAGGGGGTGTAATTCTGTGGTACGGTAGGGAAAGCGTGGACGCCGAGGCACGGGGTGCGATTCACTACAGGTAACCCCGCGTGCCGCCCACCCAGCGCCGCCCTTCTCGGAGCCCTCACATGACCCCCGAAGACATTCAGCA
>SYMT01000704.1 GCA_005805375.1 Actinomycetota bacterium | reverse complement strand
CCGGTGGCCAGCGCCAGAGCGATGAGGCAGCGCGCGTTGTCGGTACCGGTGGAATGCTGCGAAATGCCCATCCCCCAGAAGATCATCGAGTGGCGACTGCGCCCGTACAGGTGGGCCATCTCCTCAATACGGGCGGCGGGCACCCCGGTGATCTTCTCGGCGACGCCGGGTGAGTAATGCTGCACCGTCTCCCGCAATGCAGCGAAGCCCTCGGTACGGCTCTCGATGAAGGCCCGGTCCTCGAGACCGTCACGGAGAATGACGTGGAGCATCCCATTTAGCAGCGCCACATCGGTACCCGGCTTGAACCGCACGTAGTGGTGCGCCCACCGCGCGAGATCCGGGCGGCGCGGGTCCATGACGACAAGCGTCGTGCCGCGGCGGGCCGCCTGCTTGATCCACGTTGCCGCTACCGGGTGGTTCTCCGTGGAGTTCGCACCGATCACCAAGCAGACCTCGGCACGCGCGACGTCCACGACCGGGTTGGATACCGACCCACTGCCGATGCACTCCATCAGCGCGGCCACCGAAGAGGCGTGGCAGAGCCGGGTGCAGTGATCCACGTTGTTCGTACCGAACACAGCGCGGATCAGTTTCTGGAAGAGATAGTTGTCCTCATTCGTGCATTTCGCACTGCCGAAACCGGCCAGGGCGCCCGAGCCATACGTCTGCTTGATCTCGAGGAAACGGCGCGCGCACAGATCCAGGGCCTCGTCCCACGTCGCCTCCCGGAAGGCCGGCAGCAGGTGCGCGTAGTCCACCGGTGGCTCTCCGCGTCGCTTGCGGCGATAGTCTCCCTGCTCGGCGACATCTACGGAAAGGGGACGCTTCGGGTAAAACTCCGGGCGCCGGATGAGCGGCACGGTCAACCGCTGTGCATGGGATGAATAGTCGAACCCGTAGCGGCCCTTCACACAGAGCCGGCCCTCGTTCGCGGGAGATTCCGGACGACCCGTCACCCGCACGACCTGTTCGTCCTGAACATGCATCGTGATGCCGCAGCCGACGCCGCAGTAGGGGCAGACACTCTGCACGGGCTCCAGGCGGTTCATCTGCAGCGGAGCCACCAGCGACCGGTCGGTGAGCGCGCCCGTCGGACACCGCGCCATGCATTCTCCACATGACACGCACGTGGACTGCCCCATCGGCCGGTCGGTATCAAACGAGATGCGGGCGGCAAACCCCTTGCCCGTCCTCCCGATGACCTCGTTCACCTGGATCTCATCACAGCCCCGGATACAGCGATCGCACAGGATGCAGGCGCTGTGATCCACCGCAATGACCGGCGAGCTGAGATCAAACGCACGCGGCGCTGCCGCCGCCGCCGCCGCTGCGGAGACCGCGGGCTCTCCGATATCCCAGGTTCGCGTGGCGGGAAATCGCGGCGTCCCGATCCCGTATTCTTCCGCCAGCAACTCCAGCTCGCAAGAATGGGAGAGGCGGTGTTTTGCACAGGGGCTGGGGTGATCCGCCATGAGCAGCTCCACCACCATCTTTCGGGCACGGCGAACCCGTTCAGACTCGGTGTGGATTACCATGCCCGGCTCACACTGCCGGATGCAGGCTGCGGGCAGCACCCGCGCGCCCTCGACCTCCACCGTGCATACACGGCACACCGCGACCGGATCCATCCCCGGATCATGGCAGAGCGCGGGGATGGCGATGCCGGCCGCACGCGCGGCGTCCCACAACGTAGTGCCGGGAGCGACCGAAACCGGCTGCCCGTCCATGGTGAGCGAAACCGTTCCCGGAGATGTGCCTGGGGGGGCGGAGGGTGGTGTGAGGGTAACAGCGGCGGAAGGCATAGGCATCGGGCAGTCCCGGCGCGGGCGGGACGCTTCCTGCTTCAAGTATGCACGCGCCGGCGGTGCGGTGGGTAGCGAAAAGGGATGGAGACGGAATGCGGCGCCGGCGAAACCACCCCCGATCCGTTATCCTTCCACCTCCATCCCTGCGCCGTGCCTACCTGGCGCGTGCCGGATGGGACGCACCCTACCCGCAGCCCCGCAGGACAGGGCCCGCGGCGCCTGAGACGGACATCGCAGGCCCCGGCCGTTTGCGACAGTGTGACCCTACCCCGAGGTCCCGCGATGCGCCGAGCCTGGATCCCAGATCGTTGCGGCCACGTAGCGTTCCCCCAGGGGCGTGTCGTGGAAGTAGTAGATGGAAACCATCTTGCCGTCCGAACGCTGCACGCTGCGGACGTAGCCCAGATCGCGCCCTCCGCCGTCGTTTCGGAGAGCGAACTCCGGCGCCCAGGTGCGGCCGCCATCGGAGCTCAGGCGCGCGGCGATGCGATACGGGGGCTTCCGTACCCCGTACACCAGGCAGATGCGGCCGTCCAGCAGCCGGGTGAGGCTTGCGGGGTTCCCTTCCCCGAGATCCGGGGCAGGCTCCCCGGCGTGGGCCCAGGTCTGACCGAGATCGCGCGAACGGTACAGCTCGATCCACGCGCGTTCGGGATCGCGCCGCCGGATGGCGGTAAGCAGTTCGGATTCTCCCAGGTGCACCGTCGCGGGCATGATGGCGTAGCCGGCCGGCTCGGGGCCGATCAACCCGGTCAGCTTCCACGTCCGCGCACCGTCGGTGGTGCGCACGCACAGCGGACGGCCTTCGCCTCCAGCGGCCTTGCCGGCCGTCAGGAACAGCATGCAGTCCTGCTTCCCGAGGACCACATAGTCGGTGCGGGCGGCGATTCCGGGCTGGCCGAAGAGCGGCAGGCGAAAGGGACCACGCCACGTGTGGCCGCGGTCGAACGAGTACGAGAAGCGGGACTGCCCCCCGTTGTGGTCCGTCATCCGCACGGTGAGGGCGAAGTCCGGATGAGTGAAGTCCACCCCGCCCGGACAGTCCTCCCAGGGATTCTCGCGCAGCCCCGGTGGGGTGACTCCATGCAGTGCCGGCCCCGCCGGAATCAGTGCTCCCTGTGCTGCGGGGTTCTCGATCTGCCAGGTGCGGCCGCCGTCACGGCTTCGTGCAAGCAGGTGTTCTTCGGGCCGCTCGCGATCAATCGCGTGGCGAGTCGGCCCGTAGTCGCGGTGATAGCCCGCGCTGAACCCGACGAGGATCTCGTCGCCCCACGACCAGATCCCGTGGTTGGCCGGCCAGCCCCCAAAGCGGCCGGGAACGGCGTAGACCTTGAGGTGCTCCATACGTCGTCCCTGCTGCGCGCTCGCCCCCGTACCGGCCGCGCCCAAGGCGGACCCGAGGAGGGCGGTCGTGAACCGTCGCCGATGCATCCCCTTGCCCTCAGACCCGGCTACGCGATGATTTCGTGTACTACGTTCCCTGCGACGTCGGTCAGGCGGAAGTCACGGCCACTGTAGCGATAGGTGAGGCGCTTGTGGTCGAGGCCCAGCAGGTGGAGGATGGTGGCGTGGAGATCGTTGATGTGAACCGGGTTTTCCGCTGCGTTCATCCCCACTTCGTCGGAAGTGCCGTAGGCCATACCGCCCTTGAGTCCGCCGCCCGCCATCAAGAGTGAGAAGGCGGTGTGGTGGTGGTCGCGACCGGCGGGCTTGTCCTTCTGGTTCTCGGCGTAGGGGGTGCGGCCGAACTCACCGCTCCAGATCACCAGCGTGTCATCCAGAAGGCCGCGCTGTTTCAGGTCGGCGATGAGCGCGGCGCTGGCGCGGTCACTGTCGGCACAGAGCTTCGGATGGTTCTCGTTGTGCGCCTGATGGGTGTCCCAGGGCTGATTGCCTTTGTTCACGTAGTAGACGGAGACGAAGCGCACGCCGTCCTCGACCAGGCGGCGCGCCAGGAGGCAGGACTGCGCGAATGGGCTACTACCATAGGCATCTCGCACGTACTGCGGCTCGCGGCTGATGTCGAAGGTCTCCATCGCGCGCGTCTGCATCTTAAAGGCGGTTTCCATCGCCCGAATCTGGCCGTCCAGCTCCGGGTCCCCGTCCTGCCGGCGGAGGTGTCGCTGGTTCAGTTGGGCCAGCAGATCGATCTGCTCGCGCTGTTCGGCAAGGCCAAGCGTCGGGTTGCGCACGTTCGCCACCAGCTTCTCAACTCTCATGTCCGAGGTGATGACACTGCTGGCCTGAACCGCGGGCGGGAGAAAGCTGTTGCTCCAGAGGGCAGGGCCCACCACGATCTGTGGGGTCGGACGGAGCACGACGTAGCCCGGGAGGTTTTGATTCTCGGAGCCGAGGCCGTACAGCACCCACGAGCCGAGCGACGGGCGAATCGGCTGCACGTTCCCCGTGTGCATCAGCAGCAGCCCGGGTTCGTGGTTCGGCACATCCGTGTGCATGGAGCGGATCACGCAGCAGTCGTCAATGATGCGCGCGAGGTTGGGGAGGCTCTCGCTGATCTCGACCCCGCTTCGGCCGCTCTTGTGGAAACGGAATGGCGAGGGGAGGAAACCCGCCCCCTTGCTCTCTCGGTACAGCTTGCCGCTCGGTTGTTTCCCTTCGTATTCCTTCAGCATCGGCTTCGGGTCGAAGGTGTCCACGTGCGAGGGGCCGCCGTTCATGAACAGAAAGATCACGCGTTTGGCCCGCGCGGGGTGATGTCCGGAGGGCGCAAGGAGGCCGTCTGCGCGTGCCGCCTCGCCCAGCAAGCCGGTAAGACTCAAACCCCCAAAGCCTGCGCACATGCGCTGGAGCAACTCACGGCGGTTCACCGGCACAGGGCCCGACCCGGTACAGCGTGCGTGGCGCAGATTCATGGCGTGCGTCATCGTTTCCGTTCCTTCCTGCGGCCCGGGGCAGCCCGGGCCGGCCTTTCGATCAATCCAGGTAAAGCAGTTCATTGCTGGCCAGCAGCACCTGTGCGTATTGCTCCCAGCGCGACAAGGTCGTAGCCGGCCGGGCCAGGTAGCTAAGACCGAGTTGCAGTTCGGCCGGCTCGGGTTGGCGTGCGTAGAGGAGCATGTAGGCGCGCCGCACCCGGTCCGCTTCGTTTTCGCCGGCATCCTTCCGGACGCGCTCCGCAAACAGCCGGGCCTGCTCCAGCATCAGCGGGTTGTTCAGTACGAAAAGCTTCTGCAGCGGCGTCGTGGTCACCGAGCGCTTCTCCGCGTGAACGTTGGCATCGGGGTAGTCGAACAACCGCAGCAGGTCGTTGAGCTTCAGGCGACTGATCCGCGAGTAGAGTGTCCGCTTGTGGTTCGCGACGGCATCCACGTCCTGGGACGGCCCGCCTCCGGTTTCCAGCGTGCCGGAAACCGCCAGCAGCGCGTCGCGCCATTGCTCAATCTGTAGCCGGCGACGATTGGCGCGCCACAGCAGCATGTTGGCCGGGTCGGCTGCGGCCGGCTTCGGGTTGTGCACAGACTGCCGGTAAGTGGCGGAAAGCACGATCTCCCGCACGAGGCTCTTGATGGACCATCCACCCTTAACGAACCGTACCGCCAGATCATCCAGCAACTCCGGGTGCGTCGGAGTGTCTCCGAAGACGCCGAAGTTGCTCGGACTGTTGACCAACGGCTGCCCGATGGTGTGTGCCCAGAGACGGTTGACGATCACCCGTGCCGTCAACGGATTGTTCGGATCCACAATCGCGTCCGCCACTTCCAGCCTACCGCTGCCCTGACGGAAATTCGCCGGCTCGTCGGCGGACAGCACTTTGAGAAAGCGCCGGTGCGCGGTGGGTCCGGGGCGTTCCACATTCCCGCGGATGAACACTGCCAGGTCGGTCGGCTTGTCGTCCTCCACGATGTGCAGCGTGTCCGCTCGCATCTTGGTCTGATCGGAGGCGGGATCCACGAAGCCGTCGGGCGTCTTGTTCACCATCTTTGTGCTGGCAAACACTCCGGCGA
Source organism: Actinomycetota bacterium (assembly GCA_005805375.1). GTDB lineage: Bacteria > Armatimonadota > SYMT01 > SYMT01 > SYMT01 > SYMT01. The sequence continues at coordinate 6,085 of SYMT01000704.1, read as the reverse complement.
ACGCGTAGTAGTCCCTCTGCGTGATGGGGTCGTACTTGTGGTCGTGACAGCGGGCGCAGGCGACGGTCAGCCCGAGAAACGTCCGGGTCACCGTGTCCACCCGGTCGGTCCACTCGTCCGCCATCACATCCAGACGATTCCGGTTGTAGTACTTCGGCCCCAGCCCCAGAAATCCGAGCGCTACAATGTCGGACTTGTCCACGCCCTCGATCTTGTCGGCGGCGAGTTGGAGCCGCGCGAAACGATCGTACGGGAGATCCCGGTTGAACGCCGCGACCACCCAATCACGATAGCGATACGCATTCGGGTAGAAAAAGCGCGTATCGGCGCCGACTTGGTGGGCCTGATCTTCCCCATAGCGGGCCAGCGGCATCCAGAGGCTGCCCATCCGTTCGCCGTATGCCGGGGACGCCAGCAGGCCTTCGACCAGCTTTGCATACGCGTCCGGACTGCGATCCGCAAGGAAGGCTTCGACCGCTTCGGGAGTGGGAGGCAGGCCGGTCAGGTCGAAGGTCGCCCGCCGGATGAGGGCGCGGCGGTCCGCCTCGGGGGCGGGCGCCAGCTTCTTTGCTTCCAGCTTTGCCAGGACGAAATAATCCAGCGGCTGCCGGGGCCAGGCACTATTGCGCACCGGGGGACGAGACGGTGCTTTCGGGGCCTGGAAGGCCCAGTATCGCCGCGCGCCGGCCCAGTCAATTGCCTTTTCCTGATAGCCGTTGGCGGCTTGCGGTTCCGCCGCTCCCGCCATCACGGCTGCGCTCAGGAGGGTTGTTGCGACAACCCACGGTGCGAACGTCCGCCCGGTCCTTGCTTTTCTGCTCATCTGCGCCATGTTGACTACTTCCGCGTCGCCCCCGCCGCAGGGGGAATCCCGACTCAGCCTGTGACACCACCGGCAGGCGGCGGTGAGCACTTTGTTTTGCAACAACTGCGGTGCGCGGAATGAACCCGGCAACGAGGTAACCACGGGAGTAGGGGCAACCACGGGCGCAGGGGACACCACGGGGGGATTGCCCCTACGCCAGAATAGGGCGCACCACGTTGCCCGAGACGTCCGTCAGGCGGAAGTCGCGTCCGGCGTAGCGGAACGTCAGGCGTTCGTGGTCCAGGCCCATCAGGTGCAGCAGTGTCGCATGGAGATCGTGCACGTGGACGCGATCGACCGCTGCCCGAAATCCGAAATCGTCCGAGGCGCCGTACGCCATGCCTCCTCGCACGCCGGCGCCCGCGAGCCACATAGCAAATCCGAAGTGATTGTGATCACGACCGTTGCTGCCCTCGGTGGTCGGGGTGCGACCGAACTCCCCGCCCCAGACGACGAGCGTGTCGTCCAGCAATCCCCGTCGCTTCAAGTCGCGCAGCAAAGCAGCCATCGGGCGGTCAATGTCCAGCGCAAGCTTCGGGGTGGCCTCGTTGTGGTTGGAGTGGGTGTCCCACGGCTGGCCGTTGCCGTAATAGACCTGGACAAAACGCACCCCTCGCTCGCACAGACGCCGCGCCAGCAGGCAGCCATTGGCGAAGTGGCCCGTCCCATATTCCTCCCGGATCGCGGCCGGCTCAAGGGCGAGGTCGAAAGCGTTGCTGGCAGCGAACTGCATTCGGAACGCCGTCTCCATCGCTTTCAGACGTGCCTCGAAAGCGGGCTCCGAAGGAGAGCCGTCGGGTGGCCGCTCCAACTCCTGCAGCAGGTCGAGTTGACGACGCTGCGCCTCCGGGCTGGAGGCTCGAGCATTGAGGAACGGGATCATCTGGCGGGGTTCGAGTTTCGAGTGGTTCACATAGGTCCCCTGAAACTCCCCCGGCAGGAACGAACTGGTCCAGAGTTCGGCAAAGCGTACCGGCCGCCCCGGGCACAGCACGACGTACCCGGGAAGGTTCTCGTTTTCAGACCCCAACCCGTAGAGCATCCAGGAACCCATGCTGGGCCGGGTTGGGGTGATCGTCCCGTTGTTCATCTGAAACAGGGCCGGCCCGTGGTTCGGGTTATCGGTGTAGAGCGAACGCAGCACGCAGAGGTCGTCCGCGAATTCGCCCAGGTGGGGGAGCAGGTCGCTGATTTCCAGCCCACTTCGCCCTCGCGGCCGGTACGGAGTCGGCACCGCCAGCAGGCCCCCCGTGGGATTCTCGGTGCGCAATTGCACTTCCGCCGGGCGCTGCCCGGCGTAGCGGTTGATCGCCGGCTTTGGGTCGAAGAAATCGCCCTGAAAGGGCCCTCCGTTCATAAATAGGTGGATCACTCGCTTCACGCGCGGCGCAAAATGCGGTCCGCGCGCGCTTTCGCTCGCGTCCGCCGGCGCGGCGAGCGCCATGCCCAGCAACCCCATCCCGCCCCCGGCTCGCCGCAGCAATTCGCGGCGACTGAAAGCGGGGGTAACCGCAGGGGGACTGCCCCTGCGAGGGTCGTGTGACGGGGGGGATTCTGCGTGCTTCATCAGAGGAGTGTCCGATCACGGAGGGAACCGGGCGAAGAAGTTCCCCATAGATGCTACCACAACCGCGCCGGAGAGGAGTGAGTCCGGAGGAGTGCGGAGAGAGTGACGGGTCGGGCTCCCTTCCTCCTCCTCGTGATTCGTTCGCGGGCCGTTGTGCGGCTACTCGACGTACGCCAGTTCATTGCGCGCCAGCAACACTTCCGCGAGACGTGTCCACGCCTCCTCGGGTTTCGCGCTCCGGCTCTCCTGACCCACAAACTCGATGCAGGTGCGCACTTCGTGGGGCTGCGCCTCGCGCCCGAACAGCACCAGGTAGGCGCGGCGGACGCGGGCGCCCGGGTCATCGCCTGCTTCTTTCGCGAGGCGCCCAGCCAGCGCCGCTGCGTGTTGTCCCAGAAAGCTGCTGTTCAGCACATACAGTTGTTGGAGCGGAGTCGTGGTCGGAAAGCGCGCCGGGCTGTGCCCCGTGGGGTCGGGGAAGTCGTAGAGGCGCAGCAGATCATCCAGGTCTCGCCGGCGGACCAGCCCGTAAAGGGTGCGGCGGTTGTTGCCGGCGGCGGACAGTTCCTCGGGCGCGCCGCCGACCTGCGAATCGAGCCGGCCCGATGCTGCCAGGATCGCGTCGCGCCACGCCTCGACCTCCAGGCGGCGACGCACCATCCGTCCGACCAAACGGTTGTCCGGGTCACGAGCGACCATCGCCGCGGGCGCCCGATCGCCGCGCTGATAGGCATCCGTACGCATCACTTCCCGGTGCAGCCATTTGAGTGACCACCCGGCCTCAATGAACCGCGCCGCCAGGTCGTCCAGCAGTTCCGGGTGGCTCGGGCGCTCCCCCTGCAGCCCGAAGTTGCTCGGGGTCTCGACCAGCCCACGCCCGAAGTGATGCCGCCACACCCGGTTCACCATCACGCGAGCCGTCAGTGCGGCGCCTTCACGGAAGATGGCCTCTGCCAGATCCCGCCGCCCGCTGCCGCGCGTGAAGCGCGGCGGCGTCCCGGGTGAGAGGACCGAAAGGAACCCACGCGGCACCACCGGACCCGGACTTGCGGGGTTTCCTCGCAGTTGCAGCGGGATATCCTGTCCCACGCCGGCCCGGTGTTCCAGTCGCGTGCGGTCCGGGCCGTCCGGAACCACCGCCAGGCTGGCAGTCTCCACACCGTAGGCGAGGGGGGCCGAAAAGTCCGGGGTGCCCTTCTTGATCTCCTCGGCGCGGGCGAGCTTTTCTGCGGCACGCCGCCGCAGGTCCTCAGCGCGCATCTTGTCCCTGGCCGCATCCCCCTGAAGCTTCTTCGCATCGGCTTCGAGAGCCCGCACCTGTTCGATCGCTCCAAGCACTCGTTTCGCGGATTCCGGCTCCAACAGCGGCCGCGGAACCAGACGTGTTCCAGCCAGCACACCGGCCAGCGCGTAATAATCGCGCATCGAGATCGGATCGAACTTGTGGTCGTGGCAGCGGGCACAGGCGGCGGTCAGGCCCAGCAGCGCGCCCGAAATCGTGCCGATGCGCTCCTCCCACTCCTCAGCCACCACGGTCTTGATGACGTCCGGCGCGAGTTTCAGTTCCTTCCAGTAGGACGGGCTGAGCCCCAGCAGACCAAGCGCGGCGAGATCCTTCGGCGGTACGCCGGGCAGCTCGTCCGCCGCCAGTTGCACTGAGACGAAACGGTCGTAGGGAACGTCGGCATTCAGCGCCTGTACCACCCAATCGCGGTAGAGCCAGGCCTGCGCCTCGGTTTGGGCCCAGGATTCCGGTACGTCACAATACCGCACGAGATCGAGCCAGTGGCGTCCCCAGCGCTCCCCATAGTGCGATGACGCGAGCAGCCGATCCACCAGGCGCTGCCAGGCATCCGGCGCAGAGTCGCGCACGAACGCCTCTACCTCCTCCGGCGTGGGCGGTATCCCCACCAGATCAAAATAGGCCCGGCGGATGAGGACCCGTCGTTCGGCGCGGGCGGCGGGGGTGATCCCCGCCTTCACCAGCGCAGCGTCCAGATGGGCATCGACCCGGCTGCGTCCGGGTGTGCGCAACGTCCGCCCCGGAGGGTCCATCCGGCGCAGCGGCTGAAACGCCCAATGCAGGCGCCCCGCTGCCGGATCCACCCCTCGAGACGCTCCCTTCGCGCTTCCGGGAGTTCCCGCCGGGGCCGGCACCGGCGCCCCGCGCCTGACCCAGTCCTCCAAAATCGCAATCTCCGCCTGTGGAAGGCGACCTGCCGGCGGCATTTGTAAGCGCGGATTGGTGTAGCGCACGGCGGTGACCAGCGGGCTCGCGTCCGGCGTCCCGGGCACCACCACAGGTCCCGCATCGCCGCGGAGCGCTCCCTCCGGCCGGTCGAGGCGGAGTCCCCCCTGGGCGATCTTGCTCCCGTGGCACCCGACACAGCGGTTGAGAAGCAGTGGCCGCACCCTTGCCTCGAAGAACGCTACGTCGCTTGTGCTCGCCGTCGGCGCCGCCGGTGCGGCTAACCCCATCCGCACCGCTCCCAACACCACCAGCGCCAGGCAAACTGACCCTGCGGCTCCGCCTCGAAACTGCGACACTGTTGCTCCCTTTCCCGCCCCGCTGCTGCCCGTACGGCACGACCGTGTGGCAAGACCGAATCGACTCCGCGACGGCGCGATCCCGTCAGACGTCCGCTCCGCGGCTCCGCCAAACCGCCCGCACGCGCGCAGGCGGCGGCTGATCCGCAGCCTGCGCCGATGACGCGGCCCGGGGCAGTGCCCGGCCCCTCCCAGAGGTGCGTCAAATTCTACCAGGTAGATTCGTCAGCGCCTACGCCGGCGCCTCCTGCATTCAGCGCACGGGTTCACACCCCCGGCTGGGACGCGAAGTCCACCTTCGTGGACCGGAAACGTGTGGGGGCCCCGGCGCCGTCCCGACGGCGCGTCGGTTGAGGAAAGAGTGACCAGACACTTGTTGCGCAGACTCTGCATCTCGAGCAGTCGAGGCACTTGCGAGGATTGGCGCACACGAGTCGGAGGCGATTCCCCTGTGCGCTTGCGCGCTGTTCCCCGGTTGGTGCTCTACCGACGAATTGGGACTCCAGGCGTGAGCAGTTGGCTGAGTTCATTGAGGATCAGCTTGCGGAGGTGGATTCACTTGATGATACGTATCATACTTGCCTGGACGGATTGGGCGAAAAGTGCAAGTTATTTCGTGACTACGCCATCAAAACAGATGTGGGCCAACCACGCACTGCAGCGAACGGTAGCGGGCCGCCGCTGCTGCATTCGGCGCGCCTCGTGGCTGCAGTCGCCGGTGCTGCGCGGTTCGCAACATGTGAACTGCTCGAGTCGCCCTGGAGTCCGGAAAACGCAAACGAATTCATCAAACTGTGAAGGAGCTGCCCCGGTCCCTGCCCTGATCGAGCTGCCAAAGGCGAGTGTTCGTGACCCGTCCGACCGGAAATTGTTGAGTTCGTTGCGGTGTCGCTGGACCGCGAAGCGCAGGCGTCGGTGACCTCGGGTCAATAGGCGTTTCTGCGCGCACCCACTCCTGGACGTTTAGCCCGTATTTCGCGGTTCAGGGAATCTTTTGGATTCGGGCAGCGTAATCTCCTCTGAGTGCCCTGCCCGCGTGCGGGCCTCCAGGTGGTGTTATGTCCGTCGCTCCCACCATCGAAGCGGTCCGACCGGTCGGCCCACTG
>SYMT01000703.1 GCA_005805375.1 Actinomycetota bacterium | reverse complement strand
GCGTGCGGCTCCTCGCACCCGAGATGGCCGCCCTGGAAACGCAGATCGAGCGTCTCCCGGCACTGGGGAAGTGGTTCGTGACCATCCCGGGAGTGGTCCCCGCCTGACGGGAGGATTAATTCTGCGCGGTTCCCTCAGTGCGCGCGCGGACTCCCGTGCGGCGCCGCCGGCCGAGTTGGTGGAACGGTTGGACCGCGCCTTCCAGTACCGATTTGCCACTGTGAGCCAGAACGTGTTCGGCATCAGCCGGATTCCTACAGTTCCCCAGCATCCTGAGCTGCGCGTGCTCAAACTGGATACTCAGGAAGAAACCGCCGTCGTTGAGGACCTGAAGCAGTTGGGTTGGGATGGCGCCTTCATGGTGGTCTCAGCGGTTGCGCTGCAATCCCTCACTCGCCCGCACAAGCTGGCCCACAAGACCTCGCCGCAACCAGTTGCCCCCGGCGCCGTGGGTCGTGGCGGGTCTGCGCCGCGCCCACTGGAGCGACACCCGGCTGGGCTGGTTCGCCGCATTGTGAGTGCGCCCCTTTACCTGATGGAGCCGAAACCGACCGAGCCACTGCCGACCGAGGATGTTCTGCTCTCCCGGCTACTCAAAGCTGACCCCGATCCGCGGCGCATCGGCGCCCGCCGGTTCGACATCGGCGGATGGGCGTTCGATGTGCGTCCCATTCCGGCAGGAAAGGCGCAATGCCTTAGCTGCCATAAAAGAAACATAGACGGCAGCCTGATAAAACGGGGCGACCCACTGGGGCTTGCGCTCTACGCGTTCCACAAGGCGCCTGCGTCACGCTGAATCAGGGCGGCCTGACCAGGCGGTACTGCTGCGCGAATCCCCTCGTGTTTCCGGAGAGGATCTCCGACCCTCTCGGTGGAATGTATTCCTGATGCTAGAATTCCTCTCCCACCGCACCCGAACCTGCGCCGGTGTGTCCCGCCGGTCCGCGCTCACCGTCGGCAGCCTCGGCATGTTGGGCTGGTCCCTCGCCGAGAGTTTGGCGGCGAGGGAGGCGCGCGCCGCCGTCCCGTCACGCGAGCCCGCCTGCATCTTCGTCTGGCTGGATGGGGGCCCGAGCCAGTTTGAGACGTTCGATCCGAAGCCGGAGGCGCCGGTGGAGATTCGCGGGCCGTATGGCGCCATCCCGACGAACGTTTCCGGAATCCGGATCAGCGAACTGCTCCCCTCCCTGGCGCAGCGGATGGACCGGTTCACGATCCTCCGGTCGTTCACGCACACGCGGGATGCCCACTCACCGCTGCATGTCCTGAACGGCGTACCCACCTCCCCCGCCTCGTTCGGCGCGGTAGTCAGCTACCTCCGCGGGCGCAAGGGAAACCTGCCGCCCTACGTCCGTCTCGGCTCCGACATCCGGGGTATCGGCGGCGGGCGCCTCGGGGCGGCGCACGACCCCGTGCAAGTGCGGGAACCGGGCAAAGGGAGCGTGGTCCTGCCGGACTTCGATCCGCCCGCGGCAGTGACGCCCCCTCGTTTTCGCCGCCGCCGGTCGCTGCTGGAAGAGATCGAGCATGTGCGCCGGGCCACCGACCAGGATGCGGCGCTGGAGGGCCGCGACGCGGCCTACCGGCGTGCCTGGAGCTTGCTCACCTCCACCGAGGTGCGCTCGGCGTTCGACCTGAAGCAGGAGCCCGCCCCGCTGCGGGCACGCTATGGGGCAAATAAGTTCGGGCAGAGCTGCCTGCTGGCCCGGCGGCTGATCGAGGCGGGCACGCGGTTTGTGGAGATCAAGTGGTTCGGGGACGTGGACTCCTCGGCCTACGATTCTTGGGACACACATGGCGCCGACTTACCCGGACTGGCGCGCCTGGAGCACCAGCTCTGTCCGCGCCTGGACATGGGCTTTTCTGCCCTGCTGGATGATCTTCACGACCGCGGCCTGCTCCAATCCACGCTGATTGTTGCGCTGGGTGAGTTCGGCCGGACGCCGCGGATCAATCTCCTGGGTGGGCGCGATCACTGGCCGGCGGCACAATCGGTGTTCATGGCCGGCGCGGGTGTACCGCCCGGAGTGGTGGGGAGTACGGATGAGCAGGGAGCCTACCCGGCGAGCCGACCGGTATCGCTGGAGAACTTCGTCACCACGTTCTACCGCCTGCTCGACCTGAACCCGAACGTGGACGACCGCCTGCGGCCGTTCGCCCCAACGGGACAGGTGGTCGAGGAACTGGCGCCCCACGTCTGATGCGGTCCCTCGTCGGTCGGACACTGGCCGCTCTCACGGTACCGGTAGCCGGGTGGTGTGCGAGTCAGCCGGTCCAGTCACACACGGCGCCCGCGCCGGGCCGCCTGCTGCTGGCGATTTCCTCGTATCGTGAGGACCTGGGCTACCCCCGGATCTACTTCTACCGGCACGACGGCGCTTCCGCGGGCAGCTCCGCCGGGGGCATCCCTCCCGGGACGACGCGCAGCGATCACCGGCCTGCACTCGCACAGCGGGGGCGCCTGTGCGCCTCCACCCAGGAGGTCGTGGGCAAGGTGAGCCAGATCGCGCGGTGGGACCGGCAAGAGAGCGCGCCCGTTGCCCTGCCGAATCTCGGCGCCGCAGTGGCGGATCTCGGCCCCACGCTCACTGCGGATGGGGAACGGCTGGTCTTTTCCAGTTGGCGGCGACCCGGCCCGGCTGGTTGGAACCTGTTCCTGTACACCCGCCAGGACAGCCGTGTGACCGAACTCCCCGGTCTGAATTCAGAGCAGGATGACCGGATGCCCGCTCTGTCCGCCGACGGGCGCTGGCTGGCTTTCGCGTCGTCTCGGACAGGGGGCGCCGGGCTGTCGGACATCTATCTTTACTCACTGGACCAGCAGAAGCTGGTGCCGCTGCCCGGCCTCAACTCGCCCGGTCGGGACGTGGAACCCACGTTGAGCGGCGACGGGCGCTTCCTGGCGTTCGTCACCGATCGCCCGGGCGGCGCCGGGCATCTGGATATCGCGCTCTACGATCGCCGGACCGCGGCGCTGGTGCCGCTCCCCGGGCTCAACTCCCTGGCGCCGGAGCAGGCGCCCTCCGTGACTGCGGACGGGCGCTACGTGGCCTTCGCGTCCGAGCGGCTGGAGGGAGAGGGGCACCGCGACGTTTATCTCTATGATCGCGCTGCCGGAAAGCTCCTTCCCACACCGAATCTGAACTCACACCGTGATGACGTGGACCCCGCGCTGATCCTGGAGTGACGCAGTCCCACGTTTCCCGCGCCCCGCGTGCGAGCCAGGCAACATCCAGATGCACACAGAACATTGGTCTGCGTCTCCGGTTTGCGGAGTTGGTGCCGCACGCCACAGGCTTTCCGGGCTCATCCATCTCACCTGACCGCCGGCCCAGTGGAGGTTCGCCATGCATCCCGATTCACAGCGGCGTGGGTTCACGCTGATCGAACTTCTCGTCGTTATAGCCATTATCGCAATACTTGCAGCTATTCTCTTCCCGGTCTTCGCGCGGGCCCGTGACGCCGCCCGCACGACCGCCTGCCGCAGCAACCTCAAGCAACTCGCCACCGGCCTGATGCTCTACGTCCAGGACTATGACGAGCGGTTTCCGCGATCCAATCAGGATGTGAGCGCGGCGGACTGCGCGGCGGCGCCGGGCGGTTGCTGGTCTGCGGGCCTGATCTTCTGGCAGCAGATGGCGCAGACATATGCCAGAAGCTTCGGCATCATGTCCTGCCCCTCGGGAACCCGAACCCCGGTGGCCAGTGGGCAGTACTTCTGGGGACACTACGGCGCAAACCGGCAGATCATGCGGCGCCGGCGCGGCGCGGATGCGGCTGACTCGGCGGCGATGGCGGAAATCGCCGCTCCGGCCAGCACCTACCTCTGCCTCGACTCGGGCACTTAGGGAACCGCGCAGAATTAATCCTCCCGTCAGGCGGGGACCACTCCCGGGATGGTCACGAACCACTTCCCCAGTGCCGGGAGACGCTCGATCTGCGTTTCCAGGGCGGCCATCTCGGGTGCGAGGAGCCGCACGC
>SYMT01000702.1 GCA_005805375.1 Actinomycetota bacterium | reverse complement strand
CCTCCTGAATGCCGCCGCTGTCCGTGAGGATCAGGGTGGAACGCCGCATCAGGTGGACCCACGGCACATATTCCTGGGGCTCGATGAGCGCCACCTGCGGTTCCGCGGCCAGTTCTTCGCAGACCACCCGGCGCACTTCCGGATTCTTGTGGAGCTGGAACACGATCTGAATGTCGGGATTCTCTCGTATCAGGCGCCGAAGGCCGAGACAGATGCGCCGGAGGGGCTCGCCGAGATTCTCCCGGCGATGTGCGGTGACCAGCACGACCCGCCTCGGCCCGGCGGTGAGTCGGTCCAATTCGGGGTCGCCCAGGCGGCCGGGACGCGCAGCCACTTCCAGAAGCGCATCAATCACCGTGTTTCCGACCTGAAAAATCCGCTCCGCAGGGATGTTCTCTCGCCGCAGGTTTTCGGCCGCCTGTTCGGTGGGGGCGAAGTGGTAATCCGCCAGCGAGGCGGTGAGCCGCCGGTTGATCTCTTCCGGGAAGGGGTCATACCGGTTGTCGGTACGCAGCCCGGCTTCAATGTGCCCGACGCGGATCTTGCGGTAGAACGCGGCCAGGCTTGCGATGCAGGTGGTGCTGGTATCTCCCTGCGCAAGCAGGATGTCGGGACGCAGTCCTTCCAGCAGGGGATCGAGCCGTTCCAGGATGCGCGCGGTAATCTGGGCCAGCGACGCCCCGGGTTGCATGATGTCCAGGTTGTGGTCCGGGACGATGCGAAAGACGTCCAGCACCTGTTGGAGCATTTCCCGATGCTGACCGGTCGAAATCACCACCTGCCGGACCTGCTCCGGGCGCTGATTGAGCGCGAGGATCACAGGCGCCATTTTCAGCGCGTCGGGGCGGGTGCCCACAATGGAGACAATGGTGAGCGGCACGAGTTACCCCCGGGCGGACGACAGCAGAAACGCGCCGAAGGCCAGCGCGCAGAGGCAAAAGCTGATTCCGTACAGGATGAGCACGGTCTGGCGCTGGGTGTAGCCGCGTTCCAGGAAGCGATGATGCAGGTGGCTCTTGTCCGCCTGGTGGATGGGTCGTCCGGCCCGCCACCGCTTGAGGATGACCACCGCCGTATCTAAGATGGGCAGGGCCAGCATCAAGAACGGCACGGCAACGGCCGCCGCCACCGGCGCCTTGAACGCGCCGACCGCCGAAATGCTCCCGAGGAGGAACCCGATCACCGGCGCCCCCCCGCCCAGGAAGATGACGGCCGGATTGCAGTTGGAGCGCAGGAAGCCGAGCAAACTGCCGCCCAGGCTCGCGGCCATCAGCGCCAGGGCCGGCTGCCGGGTCCACACCGCCATCAGCGCCATCGTGAACGCGGCAATCGCGGCTACGCCCGCCGCCAGGCCGTCAATGCCGTCAATCCAGTTGAGGGCGTTGGCTACCGCCACCAACCAGAGGACCGTAAGCGGATAGGCCATCCAGTCGAGATCCAGGAGCCCGGGACCGAACGGGTTGGTGATGAACCGGATCACCACTCCGAACGGCAGCACCAGTACGGCGCAAAAAACCTGGACCACCAACTGTTTCGCGGCGGACAGGTCATGCCGGTCATCGTAGGCGCCCACGGCGCCGAGCACCAGGCCCGCCAGTGCGATCCCCGCCCCCGCCTTCCAGGAACTCCCGGCGATGTTCCGGCCGAAGCCGAACTGGACTGCCAGCGCCATCAGGGCCATCGTCAGCACGAAGGCAGCAAAGACGGCCAGCCCGCCCCACCGGGGGATCGGCTCGCGATGCACGTCACGCGCCCGCGGCGCGTGGGCCGCGCCGCAACGGAACGCGAGCGCACGCACCCACGGCGTGAGCAACGCAGACAGGGCCCCGGCGATGACGGCGCCGATGCCCGCTGCTCCCAGGTAAAAGTATGGCTCTCGCATGCGAACCGTAGGGGTGGAATGCGGACTTCCGCACTGGACCAGAGGGGAATTCGCCCCTACTTGCGTTTGTAATCCTCGCAGATGGTGGCATACGGACGGGACCGATGCCGGCAATCGCGCGGGTTGTTATAGAGGCAGGTGTTACAGAGGTACGGATTGATGCCCAGTGCGCGGCGGACGGTCCGCCAGAAATCCTGCCATCGGATTCGCCAGTTCATCGTCCCGCCCTCACACCGAGAACCGGATGTTCAAGATGTCCCCGTCCTGCACCACATATGTCTTCGTCTCCAAACGGAAGCGCCCCTGTTCCCGTGCCGCTTTCTGGCCACCCGCCGCCATCAGCGCCTCGTACGGTATCACTTCCGCCCGGATGAACCCCCGCGCGAGGTCGGAGTGGATTTTACCGGCGGCTGTGATCGCGTTGTCCCCCTTGCGGATGGTCCAGGCCCTTACCTCATCCTCTCCTACGGTGAAGAAGCTCTGCAGCCCCAGCAGTTCGTAGACCGTCCGCAGCAGCCGGTAGCGGCCACTTTCGGAGATCCCCATCGCTTCGAGGAAACTTGCCTCTTCTTCCGGCCCCAACTGCGAGACTTCCATCTCTACCGCGGCGCAAATCTCGAGCAATGGGGTGCGCGAACGTGCCGCCCACTCCCCGAGGGGATCGTGCCGCGCCTCACTCGTTCCCACATCGCCTTCACCGATGTTGACGACGATCACCATCGGCTTGCGCGACACAAACTCGATGTGCCGGATCGCCTCATCCTCTTCGGGCCGCAATTCGAGGGACGTGAGCGGCAGTTCCTCCTCCAGATGCGCCCGCAGCCGTTCGAGGGCTTCCTTCTCCAACCCTCCCTGCGCGCTCTTCGGTTTGGCCCGGTCCTGCTTTTCCAGACGTTCGAGGCGCTTCTCCACCAGGTCGAGATCGGACAGGATCAACTCCGCTTCGAGGGTGCGATAGTCGCGCAGCGGGTCCAGCCCGCCCTCCGGGTCCGGCACGGACGGATTCTCGAACGCGCGAACCACCCCCACCAGCGCATCCGCCTGCCGGATCTCCTGCAGGAAGCGCGGTCCGAACCCGCGGGTGCCGGGCGGAAGAGGCGCCCCATCCACAAACTCCACGGATGCCCGCGCTTCTTTGCGCGGGCGGTACATCTCGATCAACGCATCCACACGCCGATCCGGTACTTCTACGACGGCGATCTGATTGTCCTCGCCGTACCCCCCCATCCCGGGCCGCACCGGCTGGCGGGTTACCGCCCCGAAAAGTGCGGTCTTGCCGACCTGCCCTGCCCCGACGATTGCCACTTTCATGGTGTAATGGTACCGCAGGCGAGTTCGATTGTGGGGTTGCTGGTCTGGGTGCGGACGCCCACGGAGAAAAACAGGCAGGAGAAAGGGGGTGGGCGGAGTGGAAATGCACCCGCCCACCACAATGCCCTCGCTCCTGCTGCCGGTCACCGCCGGTACGGGAGCCCGCGCGGCTCAGTCGCTCAAGCCCGGCATCGGCGGTAGATATTCCCGCCAGATGGCGTTTTTCCGTCCGGCAACATACTTCGCCAGGCTGATGTACGGCACGTAGCGCGGACGCCGCGGTTCGCGTCGGAGGCGCATTCCGGACTTCTCCAGAATCTTGTCCCCCTTCTTGGAATTGCAGCGCCGGCAGCACGCCACGAGATTTTCCCAGGTGGCGCCGCCCCCCAGGCGCTTCGGCACCACGTGGTCAATGGTGAGATCCCGTCCGCACGTCCCGCAGTACTGACACTGATAATTGTCGCGCGCGAAGACGCTCCGGCGCGACAGCCGCAGTTGCGGCAGCGGCCGGCGGACGTGATGTCGCAGCTTGAGCACCGTGGGGGAGGGCCAATCAACCCCCGTGGTGCGTACCAAGCGGTCCTCTGCGTGGAGCACTTCGGCTTTGCCGAGATGCACTAGAGCTAAGGCCCGTCGCACGTTGCAGACGTGCAGCGGTTCGTAGTCGCTGTTTAGTACCAGAACCTCGCCGTCCATTGGGGTAACTCTCCAGTGAGAAACAAGAAGCCCGTCGGCACAGATGTGCCGAACGGGCTTGCTAGCGGTTCAAGTTCCAGATCTGCGTAGGTCTGGGCAGTCATCTAGAACGCGTAGCAAGCCCGCGAACCGTCGCGGACTGTACAGGCCCGGCAAGGCGACGCGCAGGTCGCACGCCCCCCAACAGGTCTGCAGTTGATCGTGATCGGTTCGCATGGATTTCGGGGTAACGGGAAGCGATTTCGCTGCGAAACCGCGCCCCAGTTTCTCACGGATGTAGTCTAGCAAACCGCGCATGATGCAGTCAACGCCAAACGGAAAACTGTCCATTCCTGACACTGACCGCGGGTCGGGTCCGGCTGGCGGCGCAATTCGCGGTCCGCAGGTTTCACTCTGCATCGCGGATCCCGGTATCCCGGTCCTCTGCCGACGACGAATGCATGATAAGGTGTAAGGACAGATACTCACTTCACCATGCGCAATTGCCCCGCCGCCATCCGCCGCACGCTCCTCTTGTGTCTGGCCTGCCTGGCCGGTGCGGCGGGAGAGAGTGCGCCCGCGCCCGCTTCCTCCGCCCCTCGTCCCGGCTCCACCCCTGTCGTAGTACCCGAAGCCCTGATAGACGGCTTTCGCGTGTATGCAGAGAAGGTAAGCCAGTCGGTCAACCTCTCCCTGGATTTTGCCCCGGACGGGTTTGG
>SYMT01000701.1 GCA_005805375.1 Actinomycetota bacterium | reverse complement strand
GCAGCGCCTCCAGGATGACGGTGAACAGGCCGCGGAGGTCGTCCGCCTCGAGGGTGCCGGCTTCGAGCCGTTGCACGCAGGCTTCCATTTGCTCCCGCAGGGGACGCAGCATCTCCGATTTCTCCTGCCTCGCACACATCCCCGGCGGTTCAGACTGCAGGGAGATGGAACCGCCAGGCGCCCCTCTCTCTGCCGCCAACTCTACCCCAGTTCGCGAATCGGTTCTCCCTCGTCCAGGATGCGGATCGGGCGGTTCTGCGGGGAGATGTACTGCCGGTTGTAGTCTACCCCCAGGCGACCGTAGAGGGTGGCGCAGACATCCATCGGGCTGGTCTTCCAGTCCAGCGGCGAGCCGCCCTGCGCGTCCGTCTTCCCGAGGACCTGGCCCGCGGGCACTCCGGCGCCGGCGAACACCGCGCATGCCGTCTGCGGCCAGTGGTCCCTTCCGGCCAGCGCGTTGATCTTCGGGGTGCGGCCGAACTCCCCCATCCAGACCACCAGCGTGGTGTCGAGCAGGCCGCGCTCCTTCAGGTCCTCGATCAGGGTGGCGAGGCCCATGTCGGACGGGGGCACCAGGCGGTCCTTGCAGGACTTGAAGTTGTCGGAATGGGTATCCCAGCCGCCGAACGCGACGGTGACGAAGCGCACGCCCGCCTCCACCATCCGGCGCGCCAGGAGGCAGCCCTGGCCGAAGCTGGTCCGTCCGTAGCGATCGCGCAGCGCCGCCGGCTCGGTCTTGATGTCGAATGCCTTTTTGGCCTCCGGGCTGCTGATGATGTCGTAGGCGCGGGTGAGGAACTCGCTGCGGGCAGAGGCTTCCTGGGTCTTCTCAAACCGGCGGAAGAGGCCATCCATCGCGGTCAGGAGCTCGCGCCGCCGTCCGACCCGATCCAACTGCATCCCCTTCGGGAGGGTGACGTCGCGCACGGAGAAGGTGTCGCTGTTCGGGTCGCTGCCGACCGAGAAGGGGTTGTTGCTCGCCTCCAGGTAACCGGCCTGCGCGTAACCGGACGCGAAGTCACCGCGCGGGATCGCCACGTAGGGGGGAAGGGCGCCCTTGGGTCCGATTTCCCGGGAGACCACCGAGCCCATCGCGGGGTAGACGATGGCCGGATTCGGAGTCCAGCCGGTCAGGACCTTGTGGTTGGCTCGTTCATGCGCGCCCTCATTGTGCTGCATGGTTTTGACCAGGGTGACGTGATGCATCACCTTTGCCATGCGCGGCATGAGTTCCGATACCTGGAGCCCGGAGAGACTGGAGGGGATGGCGCCGAATTCCCCCCGCATATCGGCGGGCGCGTCCGGCTTCGGGTCAAATGTCTCGTGCTGCGGCGGGCCGCCATCCATCCAGAGGAGGATCACGGAATGGGCCCGCGGCTCCTTCGCGTCTTTCGCCGCCGCTGCTGCCGCCCGGGCCTCAAGAAGCTGCGGCAGGCTGAGGCCGAAGGCGGACAGCCCGCCGACCCGGACGAAGTCCCGGCGCGATACGCCCTCGCAGTTGCGCGCAGGTGTGCGATGCATCAGATCCAGCATAGTTCGATCCCCCGGTCGTAGGTCGGCTTGCCCCCCGGCGGTCCCGGGTAAGACTGAGCGTATCTCAATGATTGAACAGGAATTCCTGCGAGTTCACCAGCGCCCAGAGGAGATCCTCCAGCGCGGACTTCCGGTCGTTCGCCTGGCGCACTGCGCCGGCGGTGAGGCGCAACTCCTCAGGACGCGGATACCGGCAGAGTGTGGCGAGGTAGAGTTCGGTTACCACGGGTTCATCGGTGGCGTGCTGCGGGAGCAACTTCGCCAGCCGCCCATCCGGCGCTGCGATGCGGTCGTTCAGATCGGAGCCATTCACCAGGTTCAGCATCTGGCTGAGGTTCGGCTGCGGATCGCGCTCGCAGGCACACACGATCTCCCGCTTCGGGCGGCCGAACACCTGGAGCAGGTAGGACCCCACCCGCGCATCGGGGAGTTGCAGGGCGCGTGTGCCGAGCGGCATGTTGCCGTAGCGGGTCGGCTTTCCCGTCACACTGTCCAGCGCGTCGGCCAGAATCTCGGCGGGCAGGCGCCGGGGATACGCCCGGGCGAAGTGTTTCCAGTCCTGCGCGTTGGTGGCGGTCATCGTGCTGGAAAGCTGGTAGGTGCGGGAGTTCAGGATGATCCGGAGAATCTCCCGGGTGTCGAAGTGACGGGCAATGTACTCGCGGGCGAGGGCGTCCAGCAGTTCCGGGTTCGAGGGCGGATTGCTCACCCGGAAGTCATCCACCGCGTCTACGATGCCGCGGCCGAACAGCTCGCTCCAGAGCCGGTTCACGGCCACCCGGGCAAACAGCAGGTTGTCCTTGCCCGTCAACCAGTTCGCCAGCGGGACGCGGCGGTCTTCCTCCGGCCCGAGCGTGGGCGCGTCGCCGCCGAGGAAGCGGGGAACGAGCACCGCCCCCGTCTTCGGGTGCTTTGCCTCGCCGTCGCGGCGCAGGATGAGCTGGTTCTCGCCGAATTCCGGCCCGCCCTTGCGGCCGACGCGCGCAAAGAACGCGGCGAGGCTGTAGTAGTCCTTCTGCTGCCACTTCTCGAACGGGTGGTTGTGGCACTTCGCGCAGGTCAGACGCACGCCGAGAAAGGTCTGGCTCGTGGTTTCCGCCAGTTTCTCCATGTCATCTGCGATCCGGAAGTAGTTCGCCGGCCCGACATGGTAGCCGCTCCCGCGGGCGGTGAGCAGTTCCCGGACGAAGGCGTCGTACCCCACGTTCTCCCGCACCCGGTTGCGGATCCACCGGTGAAAGGTGTCCGCCCCTTCCTGCGAAGTGTAGAGCGAGTTGACCCGCAGCATGTCCGCCAGCCGGGTGGTGCGCAGGTCCACGAATTCGGGTCGTTCCAGGAGCCGATCAATCAGGCGTTTCCGGGCGATGTCCGAGGCGGTGGGACCCGGTCGCGTCGTCGCCGAACTCGGGGAGTTCCCCGTTCCCGCACCGGTCCTGGTTGACCGCCGGGTCTGACCCGGCCGATCGGTCCTCTGTGGCCCCGGTACGACTCCCGTTGAGCTCGAAGTCCGCTGCGCGGCCGCCGACCCGGCCGGCGCCCCTCCGCCGGCTTCGGTGAGGAATGCGCGGGTCTCCTCGGGTGTCGGGAGCGTGCCGATGACGTCGAGATAGACGCGGCGCAGGAACTCGTCGTCGGTGGCGGCGGGCGATGGTTCCAGGCGAAGTTGGGCGAGCCGGCGGTACACCAGATCGTCCACGAAATTGGCGCGCGGGAGCCGCGCATAATCCACCGGGGCGCGCTCCTGGAACGGGACGATCAGGCGCGCGGTCTGGACGAAACCCCCGTAGGTCACCATGATGGCGGAGGCGCCGGGGCGCTCCGCCTTCGTCAGGCCGGTGGTGTCGTCCACGGTGGCGACGGCGTCGTCGTTGCTGGAGAAGCGGGCCAGGTGGGTGACATCCTCCGCCGAGCCGTCGGCGTAGCGTGCCTCTACGCGAAGTTGCTGCGTGGCTCCGGGACGCTCCAGGACCTGTTCGCGGGGCTCGACGACCACCCCGGCCAGCCCGAACACCGCGTCGGGGCCGGGCGTCCCCGCCTGGAGCCAGCGAAGCAGCGTCCGGTATTCGGGGCTGTCCTGCTTGAAGCGGGGCCCTCCGCCGTGCGGAACGCGGGCGAGAGCCTTGTCAAGCAGCAGGCTCGTTTCCGGCGCGGCAGGCCGAATCCGGGCTCCGCCCTTCTCCTTCACGATCTGCTCGTAATCCAGTTCCGGATCGAACCCGCGCAGCGACAGGCGGAACCCGCCCTTGCCGGCAGCCGCGCCGTGGCAGGCGCCCTGGTTACACCCATTCTTGGTGAGGACGGGAATCACATCCGTCACGAGCCGGGCCGGGGGCGGGGCCCCGACGCCACTGATCCGGACGGGGACCTCCGCGCGCCGGGCTCCGAGCGTGACGACCAGGCGCGTCGTGCCGCTGTGCAGGGGTGTGGCGACTCCCTGTGCGTTCACGGCCGCGAGGGGTGCGACCAGTTGGTACCGGGCCGTGCGGGTGAGGTCGCGTTCGGCGCCATCCGCGTAGCGGCCCGTTACCAGCAACTGCTGCCGTCCATCCGCTCGCGCCAGCGAGAGCACCGGCGGTTCCACCCGGAGGCTCACCGGCTGGGGCGGGCGGGCGGGCTGTGCGCGCGCGTCACGCCGAGCCGGCGCCGCTCCAGCGGCCGAGCTCAGCAGCACGCCTCCCACGCAGAGAACTCCCCAGGTCCGTCGCCTGGCCAATCTCGTCATCGTTGCTCTCATTTCCGCCCGCCGAACTCCGTGCGCAAGAGAGGAATCGCGTGGTGGGGAACCCCTGCTCGCTGTTCCCTGCCTGTCATTCCGCACACCTGCCCCTGATGTCTGCTGGGTGGGGTCGCCGGGACGGCGGCGTTCCCGGGCATTCGCCCCCACTGTTTGCTGGGGGGCCGGGGCCGCCGGGACGGCGGCGTTCCCGGGGCGCCCGACCTACTGTCTGCTGGTGGGGCCGCTGGGCCGCCGGGACGGCGGCGTTCCCGGGCATCCGCTCCCGCTGTCTGTGGAGTTGGACACCACAGGGAATTTGTTGTTTCGACGGATTGGCGGCGCCCCGCCGGTCCCGAACGTTCACGCCCTGTTCATCCAGGCTTTCCCCGTGAGAAACAGGGGGTTAACCCGGAGAGCCTAAGCTGGGGGTGCGAGGGTCGTGGAGCCGCACGGGGGCCGCAGCACTCTGTCGCTCCGGCGTCGCGCCTCCCTGAGCCGGAGATCCCGGCAGCCTGTCACCCTGCCCGGCCCTCGCTCTTCGAACAGCTCAAGGAAGGATCAGATGGCAGAACTAGACTGTATCCCCCTGTACCCGGGCGGACGCCGCCGGCTCCTCAGGCCGCTCGGGTTGATGATCGTGGGAGCAATTGTGACGGCGGCGGCGCTCGGTGCGCCGTTTCGCCCCGGGGTGGTGTGTGGGTGCTCGATGGAGCCCGGTTTCTCCCCGGGGCAACTGTTTCTGTGGGCCCCGCTTTCGCAGCCGGAAAGAATGCTGCGCCGGGGGGACGTGATCTTGCTGCGCCTCAAGGGAGCGCTGTCCATCAGACGGGTCTATGCCCTCGGCGGGGACGAATACTGGACCATCGGTTCCCCACACCCGAACGTGCCGGACCGGTTTCTGATCGCTGTGGGGGAGGCGATCCCACGGTGGCGCCGGCGGTTCTGGAAGCTGCGCTTTCTGCGCCACCGCGTGCCTCCCGGCCACGTATTTGTGGTGGGGGACACTCAGATGTCCTTCGACAGCCGCATCGCCGGTCCCGTCCGCACCAGCGAGGTGGTGGGTCGGGTGATGGCGCCTGCCGGCTCCCGTGTCGTATGCACCACGGTGCTGACGTTTCCCGATCGCCGCGGCGGCCCTCCGGCATGGGCCCCCGGACCGGCGCAACCGGCCCCGTCGAGCATCAGTGTCGCCGCCGCGATTCCGTTCTATGTCGGGAACCGCCAGATGCTGCTCCGCGGTCGCCCCCACTGATTGCCGCCTCGCCGGTGGACTCCAGGGCATCGCCTTGGGTGGTCAAAGGACACCCTTTTGGAGCGCCGAGGAGCGCGGTGACGATCCCGAAAGCCCTGGATGGTGGCAGAAAACGGCTTCCACACTCCTGCGCTGCCCGGGCTTCTAGCCAACGATGCGCAGCTTGGACCGTACGCCGGTGCAGTGCTCCAGGACCCGGAGAGCGAGCCGGTGCTCCCAGCGATCGTCCTCGCCGAGGCCTGCGGGATCGTCCGACGCGGGGGTGTAGCATTGTCGGCACCCAATCTGCTTGCCGTCATTGACGCCGCTCCGCGGATGGAGGGAGCCGCGCTGAATCGGACTATGATTGCGCCAAGTGTGGGGTTGACTGCGATCGGGATGATGCACGATTGTCAGATTGTTGCTACCTTGCTTGTGCGGAGGAACGGCCTCGCCTGGCCGCCCACGTGCAGGTTGCGCAGGCGGAGTTGGCAAGGCCGGTCGTACGCCTGCAGTTCCTGGACTCGCCGCAATACCTGCCGACGCAGCAGGGTGGCCAGGCCCGCCGCCCCGGAGCCCCCCCGAACTCCTGACGACGGGTTGCCCCGGCCGTTTCGAGAATACACGCCTTCCCGTTCCAGAATCGTTCCATCGGTTGGATGGGGGTGTGCCAGCGGTCTGTCAAGCCGGGCAGGATGTGTTTGGGTGGGCACTCGGGGCCACCTTTGAACCACTCGTTATGGACTTGACAGACCACTAGGGTGCGTTCTCCTGCTCAACCCCCAGTTCCGCAGGTCCGTGGAGCCGTTGCATCCGCGTGGACACATCTTGGGGGACCTGCTGCCCAGTGGCGCAACTTACCAGGAGGGTGACCCCCAGGGAAAACGGAACTCCCACCAGAGCGGGCTGGTCCAGCAGCGTACGCACCACCGGATGCGGGGTCCACGGGAGGTACCGCGCATCCAGCAACATCGTCAGTACCACGGCAGCCAAGCTCATAGCTCCCCCAAGCACCATCCCGGCTGCCGCACCAGGCGTCGTCAGGCCCTTCCACCGGATGCCGAGCAGCAGCACCGGGAAGGTGCTGCACGCCGCGAGCGACAACGCCCAGCCCATCAACGTGGTCATGTCCCACGCTTCCGCAGCCACCCCGAGAAGGGTGGCTGCGGTGCCGACGCTGATCACCGCGAGGCGGGGCGCTCCGGTCCGGTCTGACGAAGTAGTGGCTGCTCGCCCGGGTTCGCCGCAAATGCCGCGGGCAATTGCACCTGATGCGGAGGTGAGCAGACGCCTCAGGGTAGAAAAGCAGGCGCTGAAAGCGGCCGCCCCAGCAACGCTGCACCAGAAGTCTCCCCACAACCCTCCCATCAGGCGCGGAAGCTCAAGAATCAGTGCATCGGTTTTCCCCGCCGCGTAGAGGTCCGGCATCAAGAACCGGCCCGCTGTACCCCACATGGCGGACACCGTGGCGAACACCCCGAGGAGCCCCAGCACCCAGGGGAGGGCGCGCAGGGGTACTCCTCCGTCCGAATGGGTGGAGGAGCAGCCGAGGAGTTGCGGCAACCCCACCGATCCGCAGATGAGTCCGGCCAGCAGCGATAGGGTGTACAGCAACGGGTATCCATGGCGGCCTGTGAGGGTGCCGAAAGGGTGTTGCCACTCCCGGTTCGGGATCGTTCCCACCGCCCACTGCCCGCTCAGAAACCGCACCGCCGCCGGACCGGCGAACTCCACGCGAGCCGGCGTGCGTACCGGCAGTCCCTGATCCATGAGCGGTTGACCGTGGCGAACCACCGTGGCGAGGTGGAAGTTCACGAGAGTCCCTGCCGGCCATCGAAGTGCGCCGGAAGGAGTCGTTCCGGCGCCCAGTGGACGTTGTATCAGTTGGGTGAAGTGTTCTCCTGTCAGCGGCGCATCGCCCGGCTGGGGAGGGCGTGCCGGACCGATCGAGTGCATTATCACGTCGGTCTCGAAGAGGAGCGGGTAACCATCCACCGGCGGCAGCACCAACGTGTCCCCTGCTCGAAAGGTGCGGACCACCTCCTCCTGATAGCTGGGGTAGCCCAGTTGGTCCTCCCTGAAGTCCGACAGGATCTTATGGTAGCCCCCGGAACGCGCCAGGAGGACCAGCACTGGGACGGAAATGGCAACCGCGTGAAGCCAGAACTGGACCGCCTGCACCCACGTGTTCCGTTGACTGCCACCGAGTGCGGCGTGTAGGGTGACCACCCCCCCCAGCAGGCCCACTCCCACTGCATAAGGAATTTGCAGCAGAGTTTGCAGGATGATCCCAACTCCTTTCCAATGCGGCAGGCTGGAAAAGATCCCCAGGCAGAGCACAACCGCCGCCGCCAGTCTTCGGAGTCCGGGGGCGCCGAGGCGATTCTCAACAAATCCATCGAAGTTGGAAGTTCCGCACCGTCGCAGGGGTCCCGCAAAGAAGAGCATGCCAAGCAGGAACCCGCCCGCGTAGCCCACCGGATGCCAGAGTGCCTCACACCCGTACCGCATCGTGAACCCGGCCACGCCCATGAAGGCGAGCGCGGACAGGTACTTGCCTGACAGGGCGGAAGTGGCCCAGAGGAAACCAGCCCGCCGGCTAGTGATTGAGGGATCCGGAGCGGCCCGTCGACAGCTCGTTGCGTAGAACTCGATGCCAAAGGTTCCAATCACGATAAACGCGATTAGAGCGCCCGAAAGCCAGGCCATGCAGCAATCCCTCCCGGAATCACGGGTTCCTTGCACCCCCGCGAAGTTCCTCCTGCAATTTCTGTCGGCAAGGAGGAATCCATACTTCCGGGGTGCAACTTACCAACCGAGATCTGGTCCAACAAGGCAAACGTTCCGTTCCAGCCTTCCTCCCCGGGCGGTCCACTCACAGGCAAGGCGTGCATTTGCCCGCCGTGGGTAGTCACGCGCGTCCAAAACAGCGGAGGAAATCCATGCAACCTTCCCCGTACCGGCCCAAACGGTTCGTCGGGGTGCTACTGCTCCTTGTGTTCGGTACTCTTGCCGTGCGCCCCGTGGCTGCATTCAAGCCAGACGAAAGGGGTCACAGCGTCATCACCGGCGATGCGCTTCGCACGTTTGAGGTGGACGTGGCAGGCACGATCCTCAAGTTCTCCCAACGGGCCACGCAGCAGGTGATCGCCGCCAACCGGTCGGTAGACCTGGGTGACAATTCGCTGCTGCCGGGCGGCGAGTTCTTCGACGCGGCGGCACACTGCGATGGTGAGGAGTTCGCCGGGGCCACCGCCCGGCTCCGCGCCTTTAAGGAGCGAGTGATCCAATTCTCTCTGGCTGGGCCCGGTGGCGTACCCGATGGAGACGGCGCCCGACGGTTTCTGGGGAGGGCGTTCCACACCCTTCAGGACTTTTATTCCCACTCCAACTGGATCGAACTCGGGAACACCAGAACGATCGAAACACGGTTGGGTCGAACTACCTTCGCAGCGAGCCGGACCGCCGTAGTCAACGGAGCGACGGGCGACATCAGCGACATTGAGGTGTTGGGGCCAGGAGGTAGGGGCCCGCGAGGCACCCTCAGCAGTGGTTTCTTCGTCGGCCTCGAGGGGTGTCCGGCCAACCGGCCAGAAGCGTTCAAGTTCGCGAGCGACCACCCCGGCAAAGTACTGCACGGCTCGGAACGCTGCAATGGCATTCACAAAGATGCACCAGGGAGGGCGGGCCACGAGGATGCCCGGTTTGTCGCGACACTGGCGACCCTCGACTTCCTACAACAAATCGTCCAGGATCCTCGGATGGCCGGCAATGCCGAAGCCATTCGCGAGTTGCTGGACGTAAGATCCGTCTGCTTCGTGATCGACGACACGGGCAGCATGGGTGACGAGATCGCGGGGGTCAGGAACGCCGCGCGCGAGATCAGCCGGAACGCCGTCGAGGAGGGGATCAACGAGTTCATTCTGGTGCGGTACGGTGACCCGGATGTGGGTCCGGCTTTCCGGACCTCGAATATCGAACAGTTCATCGCCCGCCTCGATACACTCCGCGCTGGTGGTGGCGGGGACTGTCCCGAGTTGACCAACACGGGCCTTCTACAGGCGCTCGCGTTCGCCAGCGATGACTCCCAGATCTTCGTCTTCACCGACGCCGACGCGAAGGACCGAAACCTTGCCGCAGCGGTGCAGAGCGAAGCCACCCTGCGCAACATCAAGATCATCTATGCCCTTACGGGCACGTGTGGCGGGCGGTCTCCCATCCATGTGGATCACCGGCAGGAGGAGGGGAAACATGCCATCGGACCGCGGGCGATCGCCGGAGTGGATCCCACTTACGATCGCATCTCCCGAGCCACTGGGGGCGCGGTACTCTTCTTTCGCAATGGCGCCGAACTCCAGGGCGCCCTGGACGACCTCGTGTTGCCCACGCTGGCCGAGGACTTCGTCCCGCTGGCCCAGGCTCAGGGAGTGGTCAGTGGAACGCGCGCCCTGGAACTGCCCGTCGACTCTACCGTGCGCACGCTCCAGGTGTCCTCGACGGTGGATGCCGGCATCACGGTGCGGCTCCTGCGTCCCTCGGGCGCGCCCGTCACCGGGGCTGACCCTGGGGTGACCCTGGTGCAACTGATCTCCGGGAATATCATCACGGTGAACTCACCGGAAGCGGGAGCCTGGCGCCTCGAGATGACCGGGAACGGAGACTTCTCCGTACAGGTGGGCGTCACATCACCGATTCAGATCATCGAGTTCGAGTTCGTGACCCAGGCCGGGAGGGCGGAGCACGAGGGGCTGTTCCGCATCCAGGGGCAACCGCTGGCCGGGGCCTTGCAGGGGTTACAGGCGGTGCTGCTCGGTCCGGCCACCAACGCGGAGTTTCGGCTGGTTAACGAGGCCGGCGAAACGCTCAACCCGGTACCGCTGAAACAGACCTCCGCCGAGGTGGACACCCAGACCTTCGCAGGGACCACCATGCTTCCGGGTGAGCCGTTCCGGGTGGTCGTGCGAGGCCGAGATAGTGTGGGGCAGGCCTTCGAGCGGATCTTCGCTCCGCTGGTGCGCGTCCAGACGATCGCCATTGCTCCCGCCGGGCCGTTGTTCCGCCTGCGGGACGGCGCGAATCTGGTCGAGTTCCTCGTCCGCAACCTGGGGCCGGCCGGTCCTTTCGCTGTGAACATCACGGATAGCCGTGGCTTCCTGACCGCCGTCACGCCGGCGATCGTGAAATTGGACACCAACGGGCAGGCACTCGTGCGCGCCACCCTCACGGTGCCCCCGAATACGGAGATCGGCACGGATACCGAGGTGCAGGCGTTGGTCACCTCCACCACCAATCCCGACATCTCCAATGAGGCCGTGACGGAACTTGCAGTCGGTCCGCGCATTCAGGATGTGTCCGCCGACATTCAGGTCACCCGCCGCCAGTTTGGACTGCGGCGGGAGGGGAACCGCGTGCTGCTCCGCTTCCTCTTCCTGCTCCGGAACCGAAGCGGAAAGGCGATTGAAGGCCCCGTCAGCCTGGTATTCGACAACCCTGGCAACGCCATCAATCTCATCAATCCGGATGGCCAGACGGCGGAGACCGATCCGGCGGGGAGGCCCTTTTACCGCGTGAACGTAGGAGCGGATGAGGTCCTCGCGCCCGGGGAACTGGTGCGCCGCGAGGTGGTGTTCGTCACCCTGCGCAAGCCGCCGGTGCCCGCGTTCCGGACGCGCGTGCTCGCGGGGCCCGGGAATCCCTGACCCGGCCCGCGACACGCCGAACTGAGCGAGTCGAGAAGTGCTCTCGCCGGGGATCTTACCAACCCGGCGGGGCCACTTCCGTGTCCGTGCCGCAGCGACGATCCCCACGCTCCGCCTCGCCGGGGCGCGCCCAGGTGCATCGCCTGCCGGCGGGCCGAAGCCTCCCTGGTTCGGACCCATCAATGCGGTTGTGTTTGAGCGACGACCGCTCCAGCACCTGCCGCAACTCATTCATCGTGATGCTCTACTGTGACCGGTCGCTCTTCGTGGGTGAGACTCAACCCCAGGGGCGCCTGCCATCCTCTTGACACAGGTCGTTTGGGCTGCCAACCAGTGGGGCACCAGCCAGCCCATCCACTCCGCCGCGTCCGACACCCCGGCGAACTCGCGGGGCGTATTCCAGGCCGCCAAGGCGCCCAGGGGAACCGGCACCGGTGGTGGACGCCGGGATGAGGCGCATGTGAGGTTGTGGGCGCCTACGGCAGGTCCACGCCGGAGCGCTCCGTCCTTCCGTGCGGATTCTGCGCGGTTCGCCGGCAGGGAGGGAAAGACGGATTGCCAGTCAGCGTCGTTGCCCGTACGTGCATTCGTGTTTCGTCGAGGCGGCTACCATCGCCACAGGATACATGTGAGTGGGTACGCTTGCGGAGATGCTGTGGGCTGTGATTGGTCCGGGCCGATGGCCCTCCGGAAGGTGGTCCGCGCGCACACACGGGGGATGGGTCGGTGGCGGGGCGGACCCCAGGGCGATGCCCTGGGCTATGATGGGCCGGGCCGATGGCCCTCCGGAGGGTGATCCGCGCGCGTCCACGGGGGATGGGTCGGCGGTCCAGGGCGCGGCGGAATCGTTGGCGGCGGCAGAATCACCCACCGGAAGGCTGAAAGCCTGGCCTAATCCAGCCCAGGGCATCGCCCTGGAGCCCTCCCCATCCAGCCCAGGGCATCGTCCTGGAGCCCTCCCCATCCAGCCCAGGACATCGTCCTGGAGCCCTCTCCATCCAGCCCAGGGTATCGCCCTGGGGACTCCTGCGTATGGTGTCCGGGATGTCCGGTGGAAGGAGTTTTCTATCGGGCGCGGAATCTAGCCGTCCGGCGTGTCGGGGACCGCCTCAACAGAACATCAGCCCGGCAGACATCAGGGGGTGCCATGATTCGGGTTCGAACGTCACGCGGGGCCGCCGCCGGCCTGTGGGTTTTCGCTGCGGCTGCGGCGCTGCTGTTGACGCCCAGCGCGGCCCGGGCGGAACAGTTCGTCTTGTTCGACGTCACTTTCCCGTTCACCAAAATGGACGCGGACAACTCGACCCCGAGCAAGTCCCATTATTATGTCAGGGGCGCGGCGCTCAATCCGCAGCGGCCGCGTGACTGGACCAGCCCGGTGGACTATCGCAACGGCACGGTCCACATCCGGATCGAGGTGCTGGATCGGCCGGAAGGCGGTGAGCCGGCGCAGTGGAGCCTCTGCTACATTCCGAATCGCGGCCAGGGCAACGGGTACGGCTGCACCGGCACTCCGCTCTACGCTGCGAAGGGCGTCTACGAGAAGGATGTCTCGATGCGGTCCTTCTGGCAGAACGACGCCATCGTCTGGACCGAGGGCATCAAGCAGATGGACCTGGTGATGAAGGACCAGCAGGGGTTCCACGCGCACAAACGGTCCGATCCCGAGAAGTTCTTCCCGACCCGGGTGCGCATTACCATGATTCAGGTCTCCGCGGGCTCGAAGTACGATCCGAGTCTCGTGCCGAACCTCCCCCACGACAAACCTGCCGGCAGGTGAGCCGGGCTACTTCCGCACCCCCTTCGCCACGAATGCAAACAGTGCCTGTGTCGCCGGGTCGTCCGGCACACCGAGGTTGGCATCGAGCTTGACGTGATCGGTGGCCGGGGCGGCGAAGTTCTCGGCCGGAAGTCCCGCGGCGCGCAGGACATCCCGCAGGCGCAGCGCCTGGGCGGTAGTATCCACGTGGTCGGCGACGTGCAGGAACAGGAAGGGGGGGATCTGCTTCCCCTTCGCGACGTGGTTCACGGCGGAGAAGTCGCGGTGCTTCACCGGGTCGCTGCCGAACTTCTGGTAGTGGCCGAACTTCGGGTCGGGCTGACCGAGCGCTTTGCGCCGTACCGCCGCGGTCTCGATCATCAACGGGACGTCGTAGGTGTCGCCATCCACGGGGACGCAGCCCCGGACGACCGAGAGGGAAACCCCTTCGGCCTTCAGATAGCGGTCGTCCGTGCAGAGCAGGGCGGCGAGTTGGGCTCCGGCGGAGTGGCCCATGATGAAGAGTTGCTCCGGGTCTCCGCCGTACTCGGCGATGTGCCGGTGCACCCAGCCGACCGCTGTCGCGACATCACGGACAATGGTTCCCATGTCCACGGTGGGCAGCAGGCGGTAGTTGGTCGAAACGAAAACGAAGCCCCGTTCCACGAACGCCCGGGGTTTGCTGTTCATTTCGGACTTGTCGCCCGTCTGCCAGCCGCCGCCGTGAATCCAGAAGATGACCGGCAGCTTCTTTGCTCCGGCCGGCGCATAGACGTCCAGCGCCTGCCGCGGCAGCGCCGGTTCGGCGTAGGGGAGGTTACTTGTCACCATGAGCTTTGCTGGGGTGGCTGTGCCGTTGTGGGCGGCTGCGGGCGCCGCCAGAAGCAGCGCGAGGAACAGGGGGTAGGCCGATTTCAAGGGAGACGCTCTTCAGTTGGACGATGTGCTGTGAATCGAGCGGTGAGGGAAGGGTGGGCGCGCGGAAACTCTCCACTCTGTTCCTCGTTGCGCGGGCTCGCGGGTCACGCTCCGGGGCGCAGCTTGCGGAAGTTCGCCAGGCATTGCGTCGCGGTTTCGAGCGACGGGAGCCGGCTGCCCTCCTGCTCGATCAGATAGTGCTCCACGCCGCCCTGATCCTCTGCGGCATCGAGCAGCGCCTTCCACGGAGTGTCGCCCTCGCCGAACAGGACACGGTAGCCTCGCCCGGCACCCGCGCCCCAGTCCTTCAGGTGGAGCGAACGAATTCTGCCCGGGTGCGCCTTGATCCAGGCGACCGGATCGTAACCCGCCTCCATGCAGGTGCCGACGTCGAGTTGCAGCGTCACGTTCTTGGGCGTATTGGCGGCGAGAAGCGGCATCGGCCGCAAGCCCTCGCGCTCGGTGAACTCGAGCTGGTGGTTGTGGTAACCGGCGCGCATCTCCAGCGGCTCAAGGGTGCTCGCGGCGCTGGTCAGGATCTCGGCGACGCGCTTCCAGTCGTCCTGAGTCGCCACCCTCCCCGGGCTGGCCATCACAATGGTCCTGGACCCCAGGATCCGGTTGAGTTCGATCGCTTTCTTGAGACCCTCCCCTTCCAATGCGCCGCGGCTGTTGTGCGTGGAGGGGCAGCGGAGGTTCAGCTCGTCGAGCAGCTTGCGTACCTGGCGCGCGTACTCCGGAGACCACTGGAGATAGGGGGAATAGAATTCCACCACCTCGTACCCCATCTTCGCCACCGCCCGCACGGTGCCCATCAGGTCCTTCGCCAGTTCATCGCGCACCGAGTAGAGTTCGAGCCCCACGGGCACGCGGCGGGCGGCTCTCGCCGCGGGTTCCGGCAGCGCGCCGCACACCGCCCTGGCGCCGGACGCGATCAGGAAGGACCGCCTGGTAAGATGAGTGCGAGACATGGTGTTTCTCCCTGACCGCCGGTGCGGTTCACAGCGAAGGCGGGCATGCATGCCGGAGAGAGCAAGGCCGTCGGATGGGGATCGTGGGCCGGGGGAACCGCATTGAGAATATCGTACGGAGCAACGGGAGCGTGCTGGTTCAAGGTTCAACCGAACGCGGCCCACGGCTGATCTCCGGGAGCGGTCATTCGAGGAAAGAGTGGAGAAGAGTGAGGAAAGAGCTTCGACGCGAGCGCTCTTCCCACATGCCGGGCGGCACAGAGAATGCG
Organism: Actinomycetota bacterium; assembly: GCA_005805375.1. Lineage (GTDB taxonomy): Bacteria > Armatimonadota > SYMT01 > SYMT01 > SYMT01 > SYMT01. Next base: position 1,222 of record SYMT01000701.1, on the reverse strand, counting down.
GCAGCCGTCCTTCCGGATCGCACACCTCATTTCGTGTGTGCGGGTACTGACGGGCAGCTATGATGACACGGCGAAATTGTGGGATGCCACGACAGGGCGGGAAGCACTGACTTTGAAGGGACACACCGACGACGTCACCAGTGTGGCTTTTGCGCCGGACGGAAAACGGGTGCTGACGGGGAGCAAGGACGGGACCGCCAGACTGTGGGACGCTACGACGGGGAGAGAAGGGCTCACGTTCAGGGGACACACCGAACCCGTGTGTGCTGTGGCGTTCGCTCCGGGGGGGGAGCAGATGCTGACCGGCAGCTTTGACGACTCGGCGAAACTGTGGGATGCCACCACGGGTCAGGTGGTGGTCACGCTGAAGGGACACACTGACGACGTGAAAGCCGTGGCGTTCGCGCCGGACGGGCAGCGGGTGCTGACGGGGAGCGGGGACCGGACCGCGAAGCTGTGGGACGCGGCGACGGGGCGGGAAGTGCTCACCCTGAAGGGTCACCGGAGAGGCGTGAGTGGCGTGGCGTTTGCGCCGGACGGACAGCAGGTGCTGACGGGGAGCTTCGATGGCACCGCGAGACTGTGGCGCTCGCACCCGGAGGCGGGGGCGGTCCCGGAAGCGCGGGCGGCGCAGGCGAAGTAGCGGGCCGGGGCACCGGGCGTCGGGCGCGGGGAGCACCGTCGCGGCGGCGGAGGCGCGGCCCGTAGTTCGCGGGCGCGCGGGGTCGCCCGGAACTCCCCGCCGTGCCCGTGTGGAAGCGGGCAGCTTCGTTGCTCAGGCCGGCACAGCGACAGCGTGCGCCTGCCGGGAGGATGCCGGAGCGGCGTGGGGGAGGTTCCGGTCACCGTGCGCCTTGCCGGCGGGGGCTCTGTCGTTCCGGGGAGCGGCGGAAGGCGTTTCGGCGCGAGCCCTGTTCCCGCATGCCGGGTGGCCCCAGAGAATGCGGCAACAATTCGAGGGCCGCGGTGTCACGGAGGCACAGAACCTTTCCCCAACCAACCGGTACCCTCGTGAACGTTCCGCGTCCCCTGCTGCTGGCGATTGTCCTGTTCGCGGCCCTGTCCCCGGCTGCGGCTGCTCCCGGCGCCGGAGAGGCCGCCGCGCTGACGCTGTTTGAACGGGAAGTCCGCCCGCTCCTGGCTGCGAAGTGCCGCTCGTGCCACGGGGAGACCCGGGCGCTGGGCGGGCTGCGGCTGACGGGACGCGCCGCGTTGCTCCGGG
>SYMT01000700.1 GCA_005805375.1 Actinomycetota bacterium | reverse complement strand
GAAGAGCGGAAGCGCTCGGCGCGTGCCGAGGCTGCCGCCGAAGGGGAGCGGCGTCGCGCCAATCAGGAAGCCCGCGCGCGGGGCGATGCCGAGGCAGAGATGGCACACATGCAGGCGGAGTTGGCGCGCGTGCGGGAGCGGCTGCGGCGGGCCGGGCTGAACGATACGGACTGATGTCTCGAAACGAGGAAGGATGCAGGACGACGGAGTGGAACAGTGACGCGTGATGCGCGACGGGCGAATGTGCAGGGATCGGCGTGGGTGTTCGCACTCACCCAGTGCGCGAGTGCGAACACAGTCGTCAGCGTTCCGTTTTCATCTGTCCGAGCGTTAACACCTCACCCTACATTCTTCACACTGCACCCCTACAAAGGAGGGAACCCATGTCTGCCTCTCTGAACCGACGAACTTTTCTCCTGGGGACGCTCGCGGCGCCCCTGCTCCCAGCTACCGTTGCGCGCGCCGTGCAGGCCGACAAAGTGCGGCTCGGGATCATCGGCACCGGCGGGCGCGGCCAGGGCAACTGGGCTGGAGTTGCTGATGAGGCGGTGTTGGTGCTCTGCGATGTGGATCTGGCCCGTACTGCGGAAGCGGCGAAACGGTTCCCCTCCGCCGACGTGGTTCAGGACTTCCGCCGCGTCGTGGAACGGAAGGACCTGGATGGAGTGGTGATCTCTACCCCGGACCACTGGCACGCGATCCCCGCCGTCTGGGCGATGCAAAACGACAAGCACGTGTACTGCGAGAAACCGCTGGCGCATACCGTCTACGAGTGCCGCGTGATGGCGGACACGGCCCGCAAGCGTAAGCGCGCGACCCAGATGGGCACGCAGATCCACGCCGGAACCAACTACCGGCGCGTGGTCGAACTCGTCCAGGGCGGCGCCATCGGGACCGTACGCCGGGTCGAGGTATGGTGCGAGCGAAAGCCGGACCGGGGTCGCGTGGCCTCGACGGGGATGAGCATTCCCAGCACCCTGGACTACGACCTCTGGGTGGGTCCCGCGCCGATGCGCCCGTTCGACCCGAACGTGGTGCCGTTTCACTGGCGCTGGTGGTGGGAGTTCGGCGGCGGCGTGCTGGGAGACATGGGCTGCCACTACATGGACCTGGCGCACTGGGCGCTTGACCTGCGTAACCCGGAGCGCGTGTCCGCGGTCGGCACCCGTTTCAGCGATGCCGACAACACCGTGCCGGTCGAACTGCAGGCCGACTTCCACTACACCGCGAAGAAGGCCCGCCCGGCAGTCCATCTCACGTGGTACCACGGCGACCCGGGACCGAAGGGCGAGGATGGGCGCGTCCGCAACTATGGCACCCGGAACGGCGTGCTTTTTCACGGCGAGAAGGGGCAACTGGTCGCGGATTACGGGATGCATCGCCTGCTGCCCGAGGCGGATTTCGCCGGGTTCTCCCGCCCTTCCCCTACCATCCCGGACTCGGTCGGCCACCATCAGGAGTGGATCAACGCCATCAAGAACGGCACCCCCACCACCTGCAACTTCGACTACAGCGGCGCGCTGGCGGAGACGGTGCTGCTCGGGAACGTGGCTTTCCGGCTCGGCAAGGAGATCGAGTGGGACTCCAAGCGCCTCAAAGTCAAGAATGTGCCGGAGTCGGAGTGGGGCCCGCTCGTCCGCCGCGAGTACCGGGGGGACTGGAAGCTGATGGGCTAGTAGTCTGTCAACGCGGATTTGATGTGCTCTGCAGGCACGCCAGGGTCACCTTGGAACCACTCAATCCTGAATAGACAGACTACTACGCACAGCAAGGTAGGGGCAACCCCCTGTGGTTGCCCCCCACGAACCAGGGTAGGGGCAACCACAGGGGGTTGCCCCAGGAGTCGAAGAGTGTCCATTCTGGTAACGGGGCATCGCGGGTGCGCCCTGCTGGAACCCGAGAACACGCTGCGGGGGTTCCGGCACGCGCTGGCCCTGGGCTGTGACTACATCGAAACCGATGTGCGGCTGACCAGCGACGGCCGCATGGTCCTGATCCACGACGAGACAGTGGACCGCACCACCAACGGGACCGGGCGTGTCGGCGATCTTTCGTTCGCCGAGCTTCGCGCGCTGGATGCCGGGCAGGGCGAGCACGTTCCGACCCTGGAGGAGCTCCTGGCGATGCTGGGAGATCGGTGTCAGCTTCTGTGCGAATTGAAAGGCGAGGGGGTCGAAGCGGAAGCCGTCCGCATCGTGAGCCAGGCCGAGAAGGAGTTCCAGGTGGTGTTCACCTCGTTCCACCTCGAACGGATTCGCCGTGTCAAGTCGCTCTGCGGGATGCTGCGCACAGGGGCGATCTTCAGCGAGCCGCCGGCGGATTTCGCCTCACTGGCCCGCGAAGCCGGCGCCGAGGCGGTGGGGGTGAACCATCGCCATCAGAGTGCCGATGTGATCGCCGCCGCCCACGCCGAGGGACTGCACATTCGGGCCTGGAACCCGGACACGGAAGAGGACATCCGGGCCATGATTGCCCTGGCGCCTGACGGCATCAGCAGCAATCGCCCGGATCTGGTCCTGAAACTGCTGGGACGGCTGCGGTAGGTGCGGCTGGGAGGCGGATTGCGGGGTCCGCTGCTCGCCATTTGCCATTCGCGCGGGGGGGCCGGCGGGACGCCGGCGTTCCCGGGGGTCGGCGGGACGCCGGCGTCCCCGGGGGTCGGCGGGATGCCGTTGTTCACGGGGGAGTTCGGGACATGCTGGAAGTGGAAGCCAAGTTCATGGTGTCGGAAGCCGGCGTGCTCGAGGAGATTGCGGGGCTGGAATGGGTGGGCCCGCTGCCCGTGATTAGTCGCCGGGACATCGAGCAGGTGGACGAATACTGGGATACACCAGCACGGGGCGTAGCCATGCAGCAGGGATCGCTGCGGGTGCGGCGCAAGGGATCCGAGGTGTTGTTTACCGCCAAGACACCGGTCGAGCGAAACGGGATGCGCATGCGTGAAGAGGTTGAAGAGCCCGCGCAGGATCGGGCTCTCGATGCCTGGGTGGCGAGCCTCCAGCAGGAGGGGCGGTATGCGCTACGGGTCAACCCGGCGGAGTTGGCGCCGGTGCTGACGATCCGAAACCGGCGGCGCCTGCTCGATCTGGAAACGCCGGAGGGGATTCGGCTGGAACTGGCGGTGGATCAGGTTCAGCACCGGGGCCCGCGTGGGGAAGGGGCAGAGATGGAAATCGAGATCGAGCTGATCGGCACCGAGCCGACGGAGGTGGCCCTGGCGGCCCTGCACTCCGTCTCGCAGTGGTTGGCTGCACGATTTTCACTGGCGCCATCCACTGCCGGGAAATATGCCCGCGCCCTGCGCGCAGTGGGGTAGCAATTCGGGCGCAATGACGGTACGGGCCACTCCGAGGAGCCGCCCGCGAGGAGAGAACCAATGGCGACGGATCTGGCGCTGCACATTCAGGATGTGCGTTTGGTGGATACGCACGAGCACATGCTGAAGGAGCAGGAGTGGCTGGAGAGCGGCCCGAAAGACGTGCTCCAGGACCTGTTCGGGAACTACGTGCCGGCGGACCTCCTTTCGGCGGGGGCCACGCAAGAGGCGATCCAGCGGGTGGCGAAGGGCGATGACCCCGATGTCGAGGGCCGCTTCGCGGGCATTCGGGACGCGTGGGATGCGATCCGCTTCACGGGCTACGGCGAGGCGGTGAGTCTGATCGCGAAGCACGTCTATGAGATGGACGAGATTACCCCGGCGGCGTGCGTGACGGCGGCGCCACGGCTTGAGGCGCTCCGGCGGCCGGGCGAACGCCTCCGCGTGCTGCGGGATGTGGCCCGTCTCGACCACATCCAGACGGACGACTTCATCTGGCCCTGCCTCCCCGACGCCTCCGGTCCCCGTTTCTTCCTTTACGATCTGTCCTGGGTGGGGTTCTGCTCCGGCAACCTGGACCTGGAGAAAATGGCGGAAGAGACCGGGGTGACCGTGCACAATCTCCCCACTGTGCGGGAGGCGATGGAGACCCTCTTCCGCAAGTATGCCCCGATGGCCATCGCCGTGAAGGCCCAGCACGCCTACAATCGCACCCTCCGCTGGGAAGAGCGCTCCGATGCCGATGCCGAACGAGCGCTCCAGATCAGCCTGAATGACCCCAAAGGCCGTGATGAAGCCACGCGCCTCTGCCTGGGCGACTGGTGCTGGTCCCGCGGGGTGGAACTGGCGATCGAGCACAACCTGCCGTTCAAGATCCACACCGGCTACTACGCCGGGGCCGGCAGCATGCCGGTGGACCGCATCCCTGCGGGCAACCTCTGCGCGCTACTGAAGCGCTATCCGCAGGCGCGCTTCGTGCTGATGCACATCGCCTACCCCTACAGCCAGGAACTGGTAGCCCTGGTGAAGCACTACCCCAACGCCTATGCGGACCTCTGCTGGGCCTGGTCCATTGACCCGTACAGCAGCATGGACTTTGTGCGCCGCTTCCTCCACGCCGCTCCGGTGAACAAGCTCTTCGCCTTCGGCGGCGACACCCGCTGGCCCACCGGCGCCCTGGCCTATTGCATCCAGGCCCGCACCTGGCTGACCCGTGCCCTCGAAGCCGAGGTCCGCGACGGCTATATGACCGAGGCGCAGGCAATCCGCGCGGCGAATCGGTTGATGCGGGAGAACCAGTTCGCGTGCTTCGATCTGGAGGGGACCTACGCGGCGATCGAGGGGTGACGGAGCCGGCCAGATCTCCGGCAAGTAAACGGCACCCGCGTCCCTGGCCGGCGCCGTACCGGATTTTCGCGCCGGAAGCGCCGCCAGTTGACCAGCCCTATGCCGCTGAACACACACTATACTGGAATGGGCCGGCTCGCCGGCTCAGCCCTGTCGCTCTGATGGTCGCCTGAGAAATCCATGTCCCGAATCACCCGACCCGTTTCCACACCCTGCGCGGCGCTGCTCGCCGCGGCGTTTCTGTTCCTTTCTCATGGACGCCTCCGGAGCATCGGCGCGGACAGCAGCCCCCAAACGGGTGCGGGAGTGAAGGTGAGCGAGTTCCGACTGAAAGATGCGACCGGCAGACTGCGCTCGCTGGCGGAATTCAAAGAGCGGAAGGCGCTGGTGCTGGTCTTCATCGGGACCGAATGCCCGGTCGCGAACAGCTATGCGGAGTCCCTCGCCGGCCTGGCGCGTCGCTATGAGGCGCGCAACGTCCAGTTCCTGGGTATCAACGCAAACCGCGACGAAAGTCTCAAGGCGGTTGCCGCCCACGCCGAGTCGTTCCATCTCGGCTTTCCAGTGCTGAAAGACAACAGACAGGTGCTGGCGGACCGCGTCGGAGCGCGCGTGACGCCGGAGGCCTTTGTGCTGGATGCGGAGCGCGTGGTGCGCTACCGGGGCCGGATTGATGACGCCTATGCTTCGCGGACGAAGAAACGGCCGGAGGCGAGAGCCCGTGATCTGGAAGACGCGTTGGAAGCGGTGCTGGCCGGCAAGCGCGTCGCCAACCCGGTAACGGTCGCTCTGGGATGCCTGATCCCGCGCCCGCAGAAGGCGGTCGTGTCCGGAAGGGTGACCTACCATCGCGATGTGGCGCCAATCCTGCAGCAGCGCTGCCAGTCCTGCCACCGTCCCGGGCAGGTGGCGCCGTTCTCCCTCCTTACCTATCGGGAAGCACGCAACTGGGCGGCGGAGATCAAGCAGGCGGTGAGCGGCCGGTTGATGCCGCCGTGGCTGGCGGAGCCGGGGCACGGGGAGTTTCAGGACGTGCGCCGGCTTTCGGACGAGGAACTGCGGACGGTGGTACAGTGGGTGGATGCGGGCGCCCCCGAAGGGAATCCAAAACAGGCGCCGGCTGCGAAGACGTGGACCGACGAATGGTTCCTGGGCAAGCCGGACCTGGTCCTGACCGTGCCGGAGCCGTACGAGGTCGCCGGCAGCGGGCCGGACGATTTCCGTGTCTTCGTGCTCCCAACCGGCCTTACGGAAGACAAGCAGGTGGTCGCCATTGACTTCCGTCCAGGCAACCCGCGGGTCGTCCACCACGTGGTGAGCTTTGTGGATCCCACAGGGCGGGGCCGTACTCTGGACGCCGCGGATCCGGGTCCCGGCTACAGTTCCGGTCCGGGCGGCATCAAAGTTCCGGGTGCGACCCTCCAGGGGATCTGGGCTCCGGGGAATCTCCCGCGCTACCTTCCCCAGGGTGTCGGCCGCCCCCTGACGAAGAATGGGGATTTGCTCATTCAGGTCCACTACCACAAGACGGGCCGGGTGGAAGCCGACCAGACCAAGGTGGCACTCTACTTCGCCCGGGAGCCGGTGCAGAGAGTCGCGAGTACGATGATCGTGGGCCCGTTCAACATTGACATCCCGCCGGACGCCGCCCGGCATGAGCAGCGCGCTTCGCTGACGCTTCCAGTCGAGATGGAGGTGCTGAACATCATGCCGCACATGCATCTGCTCGGCAAGGAGATGAAAGTGACGGCGACCCTGCCGGACGGGAAACAGGAAGACCTGGTCTGGATCCGGGATTGGGATTACCGCTGGCAGGACTCCTACCGCTACAAGGAGCCACTGCGACTGCCCGCCGGGACGAAGATCGCGATCACCGCTTACTACGACAACACCAGTTCCAATCCACGCAACCCCAGCAACCCACCGCGCCGGGTCCGCTTCGGCGAGCAGACCACCGACGAGATGGGCTTCGCGATCATGGAAGTCATCGCCGGTCGTCCTGGGAGCGCGCCGTCCGCGCAGTGACGGCAGTGGCGCCGACCACTACTTTGTCGCAGGAACAGCGCTCGGGTGGGAGGATTACCCGGGCACTACTTTCCCACCTGCCGCATCCTGCCTGGTGAGCGCGGCTGGCGTTAGAACAGCGGCTGGATTACCTCGCCGTGATTGACGACCAACGGGCGGCCCTCCCGGTCGTGGACTTCCAGGCGTGGGTCAATCCCCAGGGCAGTGTAAACGGTGGCCCCCAGGTCGGCGGGCGTGTACTCCTGCCCGCTGGGATAGGCCGCGTATTCGTCGCTCTTGCCGACAACCCGCCCGCCCTGGACGCCGCCGCCGGCGAAGACTGCCGAGAATACGCCCCCCCAGTGGTCGCGGCCATCCGGGAACTCGGCCTGCCCCCCGACGTTCTGGCCGACCCGCGGGCTGCGCCCGAATTCCCCCACGGCAATCACCAGGGTTTCATCCAGGATGCCGCGCTGATCCAGGTCTTCCAGGAGGGCGCTGAAACCCCGGTCGAAGGGGGGCAGCAGGCGCTCGCGGAGCTGCTTGAAGATGGCGGTGTGCGTGTCCCAGTTGTTCATGGAACCCATGTTCGCCTGGACCACGGTTACCCCCGACTCGACGAGCCGGCGCGCCAGCAGGAGGGACTGCCCGAAGGAGTGTCGCCCGTAGCGATCGCGCACGGCGTCCGGCTCCCGGGAAAGGTCGAAGGCGTCGCGAGTGCGTGAACTCGTGAGGGTGGTGAATGCCTTCTCCTGAGCGCTGGACATCTGCCGCGCTTCGGCCTGCGCGTCCAGGTCCCGCCGGTAGCGCTCCACCCCGTTGAGGAGGCGCTGCCGCTGATCCAGCCGTCCGGCAGTGAGCAGGGGCAGCGGCATCAGGTCCGGCACGCGGAAGTCCGGCTTGTTCGGATCGGCGGTGATCTGCCAGGGGTCCCACCGGCTGCCCATCAGGCCCGCGCTTTGACCGGAGAACCCGTAGCCGTTGTTCAGGTAGGTGGGCAACTCGACGGCGGTCGGGAGGCCGCTCGTCCCCGGCCGCGCGTAGGTGACCACGGAGCCGAGACAGGGCCAGTCATTACGGGTGGCGAAGTGGGTAGCGCCCGGGGGAAGGTTGTTGATCCCGGTGAGGACGTAGTGGGTGCCGATCTCGTGGGTGTTCGTGTTATGGGTCATCGAGCGGACGATGGAGAACCGGTCCGCTACTTTTGCGATGAGTTCCAGGTGCTCGGAGATCTCGATCCCGGGGACATTCGTCTTGCGGGGCCGGGCTTCGCCGCGGTACTCCACCGGGCGGTTCATATCCAGGTCCCAGATGTCCTGGTGAGACGGCGCGCCGGTCATGAAAACGAGGATGACGGACTTTGCCCGGGGACCACGCATCGCGGCGCCGGACCCCGCAGCGGTGGCGGTTGCCGCCGTCGCCGCCTGCATGCCGAACACATCGCTCAGTCCGAGTCCGAGCAACCCGCAGAACCCCGCCTGCACCACCTCTCGTCGAGCGATGCCCGTCCGGTGCTGATGCTTTTCTTGCTGTATCATCGCGCTCTCTCCATCCCCACGTCTGGTAAACTCTGGGACACCACGAGGGCCGTGTGGTTTCGCGGAAGACGAGCGGCAGCCGGGAGGGGGAGAGATGGATGGAGTAGAGGCAGCCGGGATGCCGGAAAACGCCCGTTCAGGAGTAGATCGGTGAAGCACAACCAGTCCGCCCGGGTGTCGCGCCCGCCCGGGTGGTCGCAGCGGATCAGGCTGTAAAATTGTACGGTACCGGGCGCCCCCGGGAACGCCGGCATCTTGCCGGCATCGGCGAATCTCCCGGATCAGGTAGAAGTGACGGAACGCAGCCGCTGGAGTTCGGCCTGCAATGCAGCCGGTTCCTCTGCGAGCCGGGTGCGGTCCCGGGCTCCCTGGTCGGCCCGGGCAGCTTCCGGGCCGGCCCGGATGATCGTGGAATCTGCCCGGGCGACTTCCTGGGCGGCGCTGGCGACGGCCTCCGACTCCTCGGGCGTACGCAGCGGAGTGCCGTCGGCGGAGTAGGCGCGCAGGCGGAAAGGACGGCTCGGGTCCAGCCTGATAGAGAGCTGCGCCACGTTGCTCCAGAGTCAACCACGAGCGTCCGCGGTGACGGGAGTGAAGCGTTGGCCCTCCCGGGAACGCCGGCATCTTGCCGGCTCGGGCGCGCCTCGGCGGATCCTGGACGAGATACTCCTCGACGTCGAACAGCACTCCGTATGCCGGGCCCCTGGGCCCCTGAATCCCGAGCGCTGCTGTTCGGCACGGCGATTTCCACCGTGGGGCGGCGCGGACCATGCTCCGCCCGGCGATAGCTGTTCTGGTTGACCGCTAACCCGGGCAGTCCGCAGATGGCGACATCCGGCGCCAGGCGGCGCCGCCGATCCCGCTGTACGCCGTCGCGCACGACATTGCTGAACACGGCGCCGTCAGGACGCCCCACTTTGCACAACATGGCGGAAGTAGCTTGCGTTCTCATCTTCGGGGTAGTTGATGGGCACATCGTGCTCCG
>SYMT01000699.1 GCA_005805375.1 Actinomycetota bacterium | reverse complement strand
TGTTCCGCGGCGGCGCGTTCGTGTTCGACGGCATCCCGGATCCACTGCCCGATCAGGCCCTGGCTCTTCATCTGCGCCAGTTCATCTTGTGCGAAAACGGCGTTCACGATTCCCTCCGACTCGACACGCAGTCCCAGAATATAGCTGATGCCCAGCAGATCGGTTTTCACCCGGGGTTCCAGGTCTGCCTTCAGGATCAGTTCGCGCTCCTCGCGCAGGACTTTCTGCGGCTCCCCCTGATCACAGAGTACCAGCAACGGAGCGAGTTCGACCAGTTCCCCACTGCGAATCCGGTCCACATGTTCCCACAGGCGAATCGTTTCGAACCGGAACTCGTTCGTCAGGCCCCCGCCGTTCACGATATGCGCGTCCGGGAAGGTGCGAAAGCGTCCCTGGTGCAGATAGATGACCACCAACACCACCGGCATTTGTAAGCGGTCACTCAGCATGAGAGCTTTGGCCAGCCAGAGGACGAGCAAAGTGGGGTCCGGCTCGTACTGGTATTCGACGCAGAAGGCGCAGCGCTGAGCCACATCGGGGTGGTCGTAGCGGAATACCTGATCGGCATGCAGTTGTCGCAAGATGATGCCGGGATCATCGAACCGCAGGTAGCGCCGATCTAGGCCGGCATTGGCGAGACGGCAGATCGCGTGGGGTGCGGTCTCCCCCAGCAGCTTGGCCGAAATGTCCACCAGGTGGCGCACCTGCCGCCCTGGTGGGTCCAGTGTCGGCAGCGCTTGCAGGATGAGGGCGAAGAGGCTGCGCAGGGCCTCCAGTCGCAAGGTGCCGGCCTCCATCATTTGGAGGCAGTTCTGTATCTGCTCCCGCAAGGGACGCAACATCCCGGTCTCCCTTCGTTCAAGAGGGGAGCAGGGCGCTCCACGCGGCAAACGCCGTCACCCCCTCCCTTCGCCCCGGGACCGCCGGCGTCCCGCCGGCCTCCGCGGCCACGTTCCCCGCCACCCGTTTCCGTCCCTCGCCCCAGGACCGCCGGCGTCCCGCCGGCCTCCGGGACCCGCTGCACCGCCTGCTCTCTCGCCGTTCCCGTCCTTCACCCCTGGACATTCCCATCACCGGGTCGGCGAATAGTCCACGGCGGAGAGGAACGTGGACTTCACCCCGCTCGGCGCCGTCAAGGAGCCGCCCGCAGCCGCTTCCGAGGCTGACCGGGCCGCGACCCACGCGGGGTCCTGACCAAACGCGCTGAAGGAGGCACGGGCTGCTTCGCGGCTGCGGTGCGCGAGGACGTAGATAAGCATGGTGTCCGCTCCCTTCTCGCCAGCCAATACGTTCCAGTAGGCTACGTTCGTCATGCCATGCTTTGCAAACAGTGCGAGTGTGTGGTCACGGAAGCGGGCGTTGAGCCGGCCCAGGTTTCCGGCCGACGCGGTGTAGACCCGGAGCTCGAAAACCCGCTCGTCCGCCTTCGACGGGCGAATGGGCGGGGAATAGTCCGTGGCGCGCAGGAGCACCGATTCGGCCTTCGCGACCAGCGGGCCGTTCGCCTCGCTCTCCGCCCGGGCTTTCTGCCACTCGGGGTCGGCGCCGAACGCCTGGAATGCCTTCTGGCGCGCCTCACGGCCGGCATGCTGGATCACGTAGACGAGTTTCTGGTCCGGATTCTCAATCGGCGTCCAGTAGCCCAGGTTGCGCATCCCGTGTTTCTCAAACAGCCGGACCGTGTGGTCGCGGAAGCGCGCGTGGAGTGCATCCAGTTTGCCCGGATGGGCCCAATAGGTGCGCATCTCGTACACGGGTCCGTCGTCACCCGGGGCAGCCACCGCAGCAGACTGGTGGCTCGACGCGGCGAACGTGGCAGCGGCGAGCAAGAGAGAGAGCAGGAGCAGGCGTTTCATTCCACATCTCGCGGGCCCAAGCGCCGGCGAATCCGAGAGAGATCCCGCCTCGAGCCGTAACACAAAGTCGTTCCGCAGATCCGTCGGCGCAACCTTCTCGGACGTGCCGCCGACTTGATGAGGGCAAGGACCGACCTTGGGAAGCACGGTGCCCGGAACTCTCCCGCTTCTCCGTGCGCTTCCGCTTACGGTCGCGGCTCCCGCGCAAGTCCTGGCACCCGAGGACTTCGGCGAAACAGGGAGCGGCCTGCGACGCCGCCGGGGAGGGACTGGGGATCAGCACCCCGCCGATGCGGCGTCATACGAGGTTCCGCGAACTCCGGAGAAACGGGGTGTGGGGTGCAGACCACTTGCAAGTGACACCACCGGCCGAGGATCATCCGGACATGACCGCCCGGACTGCCGATCGTCTCACTCACGCCCGGCCGGTTCCGTGCTGAAGTGCGTTCAGGGTTCGGTGGTAGAACGGTGAGGCCACGGGTCCGCGCAGCAGGGGATCGCCGGTCTCGCGCATCCATTCTGCGAGTCGGTAGGTCAGTTCTCGCTGCAACTCCGCCGTCTCGGGCTGACCTTCCAGGTTCTGCTGCTCCCACGGGTCGGCGACGAGATCGTAGAGTTCGAAGTTCGTGCCGCGCGGGGACAGGGTGCGTTCCAACATCTCGGGATACGAAGCACCCCGCATGATGTCGGCCGGGACCTCGACCGGGTTCGAGGCTTCAAAGCGCGCGATGAGCTTGTGGGCGGAGGTCCGGATGCAACGCAGCGGATCGTATTCGTTGTGAAACGTCTTCTCCGCGTAAACGGCCGTGCGGGCCGTGTAGCCCGGTTCGACCCGGAGGAGCGGCGCGACGGTATGCCCCTGCACATTGCCCGGCACATTTACCCCGGCCAGGCCAAGCACAGTCGGAAGCAGATCCACATTGCTCACCAGGGGCTCCAGCACTCGTCTGCCCCGGATGCCGGGCCCGCGCGCCAGCAGGGCGATTTCGAGGCCCGGGTCGTACAGGGTGCCCTTGGCGCGGGGAAATGCGATGCCATGATCGGCGGTGAAGACAACGATGGTGCGTTCGAGGAGACCTGCATCCCGCAGCGCTGCTTCCATACGCGCCACGCACTCGTCCACCTTGCGGATGGCCCCCTGCATCAGCGCCAGCTCAGAGCGTGTGCCCGGTCCCTCGGGTAGGTAGCCCGGCACCTGCACCCCCTGGGACTCGTCGGGACCCACCGCGCCGAAGTCGAACGGCCGGTGCGGCTCGAAGAAGTTGACTTCAAAGTAGAACGGTTCCGGGCGCGCTCCCCAGGACTGCACGAATGCCTGCAGGTTGGCGGCCACCGCGTCGCCCGGTCGGGCCGGATGGAGGGTGCGGAACCCGAGACGCTCGACGTCATACGTCACGTGCTGCAGGCCAAACAGCGCCGTGTGGTAGCCGGCCCGGGACAACAGGGCGGCAACGTGCTGCTCGCCGGGAGACAGGTCCCAGCCGAAGTGGGCGTGCGCCAGGCCGAGGACCCCGTTGCTGTGCGGATAGCGGCCGGTGGCGAGGGCCGCACGGCTGGGGCTGCACCCCGGACTGGTGCAGAAACTGCGCGCGAAACGCACCCCTTCCCCCGCCAATCGGTCCAGCGTGGGCGTGTGTACCGAGCGGATTCCGTAGCAGCCGAGGTGACGGCCCAGATCGTGACACGTGATGAACAGGAATGACGGCTGCATGGCTCGAAGGTAGTAGGGAGCGAAACGAGGGACAGAGGGGGCAATGAGTCAAGTTTACCTGACGGACGAACAGCGCGCCGCATTCGAGCGGGATGGATTTCTGGTGGTGCCCAATGCCCTGCCGCCCGACCAGGTGGAGCGGTTTGCCGCCATCGCGGATCGCCTCTACGACGAGGGAATCGCGCGGAACGGCCTGTCGGCGGTGCATCACTGGCACCTGCGGAACTGCCTCGTGGCGGACGACGCCTTCATTGACCTGCTCGACTGGCCGGCAACGTTCCCTCTGGTGCTGGACCTCATGAACTGGAACATCCACCTGGTGACGTCGCATCTCATCATGCGGGCCCCGACTCCTCCCGACACTCCCGATGACTGGAAGGCGACCGGCTGGCACCGGGACGGCGGCACTTCTCCGCAGGAGATGCAGGAGCCGCATCCCCGCCTCTTCATCAAGATCGCCTACTGGCTCAGCGACCTGAGCGAACCGGGTCGGGGAGCGATCCGGTTCGTGCCGGGCAGCCATCGTCTCGTGGGGCGCCCAGCGCAGGCCCCCGGCGCCCCCGACCCCTACGGCGCGGTGGAACTCACCGCTCGAGCCGGAGACGCGGTCCTCTTCGAGCAGCGCCTGTGGCACGCGGTCGGGCCCAATCGCAGCCAGATGGTGCGGAAGAGCCTGTTCTTCGGGTACGGCTATCGCTGGCTGCGCCCGATGGACTACGTGACAATGCCCGGTGAATTGCTCGCCCGCGTCAACCCGGTGCGCCGCCAACTGCTGGGCGACGCGGCCACCCAATTGGGCTACTACCTGCCGACGGATGCCGATGTACCGCTCCGAGCGTGGCAGCAGGAGCGCGCGGCGCGGAAGACCGAAGCGTAGAAGGCAAACCAGACCCATGCTGACACCGGAAGAATTCGCCCTGTGGGAACGACAGGGATTTGTGCGCCTCGGACAGGTTGCTGAGGACGCGCAGTTGGCGGCGCTCCAGCAGCGGATGGACGACATCATGCTCGGGCACGTGGTCTATCCGGGCATGTACTTCCAGATGGACTCCGAGAGCGGCGCGTACCAGGACATCGGCAAGGGAGGGTCCGGGTATCAGGGCCCGTCGCTCGCCTACCGGAAAATCCAGGATCTGGAGCGGGACCCGCTCTTCCTGGAGTACATCCGGCACCCGCGTTTCCACGGCATCGCCCGGCAGCTCGTGGGCGAGGAGATCAGCGTCTTTCGCTCGATGTTCATGAACAAGCCGGCCCGCCGCGGCACTGTGCTCCCCTATCACCAGGATGGTGGGACCCAGTGGAACCTGGACCGGGAGCGGTTTTTCACAGTGTGGACCGCTCTGGATGATGCCAGCATCGCGAACGGCTGCGTCCAGATTATTCCGGGCAGTCACCGGCTGGGGCTGCTTTCGGATCGGGGCCACACCATCACCCCGGAGCAGGAGCAAGCGTACTGCGCAGAGGAGCGGAGCGTCTACCTGGAGGCCCGGGCCGGGGAGGTCTTCCTGCTGCACAATTACCTGCTCCACCGCTCGGGCGTGAACCGCACGGATCAGCCCCGGCGTGCGTTCAGCGTGGTGTATATGGACGCCGCCACGCGCAGCACTCGAGACGGCGCCGCATTCCCGCAGGTGTTCGGGCTGCGGTAAGGGCTCACCTACTCCCCGACGGCACGCCGGTACTCCGGCACCGCGGTGTCGATGTCGGCTGGATCGTCGTCGTCACAGAAGGACCAGGCCGGACGCCGCGGCTGCCACGCCGGGCGTCGCACGCTGGGATAGCGAATCTTCCAGAGCCAGGCGTGGAATACCCGCATCGGCCACGGCCCGTCCAATCCCAGGCTCTGGCGTGTCCCGCAGATCGGGCACAGGCTATGCAGCACCATCGTACGCATCTCCCGCCGCGTGCCCACCAGGATGCGACCGGTGCCGCGCCAGAAGTTTCGCACCGGTATCTCCCCGTTGCAGTTCTGGCAGTAGTAGAGCGATTCTTCGAGGTACCACATCGGGATGCAACTCGGGCCGGGTGCGGCAGAATTCCGTGGCGGCGGCAGCCGACCGCGGCAGCCGCCACCCGGGTTCTTCCCGCACAGGTAGAATTCTCGGCCCCACCCGCGCGGACCACAACCGGCCCGGGGCTGTTTCGCCCTCACACGGTGTCACGGTTCTACGGTTCCAGGGTTCCGCCACCCGTGCCCCCGCCGCACCCCACCCCGTACCCGACCCACGCGCGCAAGAAGGCGTTCCCACAACACCCCCAGCCCTCGCCACCCCGTACCCGCCCCACGCCGGGTGCCCTTTGGGCGTAGCAACTGGCGGTACTGTGGCTGAACGAGGTGGTTGATTTCTTTTCGCGCGTTACACCGCTATCTCGACCGTCTGCGGGGCATCGCGCTCGAACCAGACGTAGAGCGTGGGCAGCACGAAGAGCGTCAGCAGCGTGCTCGTGATCAGCCCTCCGATCACCACCGTCGCGAGCGGCTTCTGCACCTCAGCCCCGGAGCCATGCGCCATCGCCATCGGGATGAACCCGATGCTCGCCACGGCGGCAGTCATGAGCACCGGGCGCAGACGGGTGAGGCAGCCCTGGACGGTGGCCCGGTAGACGGGGATGCCGTGCTCCCGCAACTCGGCGATGAAGGTGAGGAGCACCACACCATTCAGCACCGCTACCCCGAACAGGGCAATGAAGCCGATGCCCGCGGGCAT
>SYMT01000698.1 GCA_005805375.1 Actinomycetota bacterium | reverse complement strand
GCGTGCGGCTCCTCGCACCCGAGATGGCCGCCCTGGAAACGCAGATCGAGCGTCTCCCGGCACTGGGGAAGTGGTTCGTGACCATCCCGGGAGTGGTCCCCGCCTGACGGGAGGATTAATTCTGCGCGGTTCCCTCAGTGGCGGCCAGGAACTCCTGGAACGAGAGGTGGATAAAGGAGAGCTGGTCGTCTCCCCGGTCGTAGAGGATGCCGCTCCGGTCGCAGAGATACTCCAGGAACTCCCGCATCGCCCGCCGCGCATCTCCCTTGAGGAAGTCCGGGTCACGACGACTTCGACTCTGGAAATGACGTTCTTGCAGTTCCCCTTCGGCAAACGCCCGGGGAAAGGCAGCCCGGCTGGCCGCTTCTTGCAGGTTCTCATTTCTGGACTGGACCTGGAGCGCCAGCCCCGCCAGGTAGGATTCCTGCGCGGCGACAGAGAGATCCCACGACAGCGTTTCCCGGGAGGCTCCCGGCGTGCGGGCATCGCTGGGCCGCTTCACCTCGACCCACGTGTCAAGAAGCAGGTTCACACACTGCCGGTACAGCTCCCCACGATCCCGCGGAAGGGTCCCTCGGCTGAAGTGGACGAACGCCATGATCGTCAGCAGCAGCGGGTTTCCCCGCAGGGACCGTACCTGCTCGTTCGCGTCCAGCGCTCCGAGGAGTGAGCCCAAATACCGCTCCCGTTTCCCCTGATCCTCCGGATAGCGCAGCGCGGACCAGTTCTCGATGAAGCGACGGACCTGCTCGGCGTCCAGTTCGCGAAGCGTATGATGGACGAAATGCCGGTCATCCAGCCGGATATTCGCAGAGTACCCGTGGATCCGCGAAGTGACGAAAAACAGGCAGTCACGGTAATGGTCCTGGAGTGTCTCCAGAGTGCGTGCGGTGTTTGCTCGGGTCGTGTCATCGCCTGCCTCGTCCAGCCCGTCCACCAGCAGGATTGCCCTCCCCAACCGGAGAGCGCCTTCCAGAAAGAGCGGATGGGTTTCGGCCACGCCCCGTTCTCGCGCCTGCGCTGCCGCGAACTCCACCAGGCCGAGGCGCTGTCCGGTCCCGCCCTGCGCCAGGTAATCGCGCAGGGGGATGTGGATCGGCAGGCAGTCTTCCGGCGGCGTGCAGCCCTCGATGTGCACCTTTCCGGCCGCCCAGAGCGCGAGGTAAGCGAGCAGGGTGGACTTACCGCTGCCCGGTTGCCCCAGAATGACGCGGCCCCCGGAGCTGCGGACCAGCTCCGCCAGCTCCGCCCGCGCGTCGGAGCTGCCCGTCCGGAAGTGCGGCGGCACGAAGATGTCAGGGAGCTGTACGATCTGGTTCGCCGCCTGAGCACGCGTTACTTCCGGCGGCAGCCCGATGGTGTAGATCCTTCCGTGCTGCCGGCCGATCAGGTCCCGGTAGCGGGCGACGAACTCCGCGGCGTTGCCGATCGCAAACCCCGCTGTCCGAGTCAGCGACAATTCCGGGATTCGCTGCGGATACAGATAGGCCATCAGGTCCGGGCTCTGCCGGAGGAGGTTCACAATCTCCGTGTGGCCCCGGTAGAGGCAGGGCGGCTTGTGGGCCGGATTGGCCGGGTGCCTCCCCAATCTCCCGTGGATCTTCGGCACCCGGTTCCAGACTTCATCCCACAGTGCCCGCTGCGCAGCGTCCGTCAGGTCCTCAGAGGCGTACAGGACGATGTGGTCCGGCGGCGCCTCGGACAGAAGCATGTGGGCGACGGAATCCGCCACCTGATCGCGGCCCTGGGCCTGCTGCAGTCGAGCGGCAGCCAGCCACTTGAATTGGTATCCGACGCGCCCCTTGAGGCCGGGCGCGCCTTTGGGTGCAATACCGTCAAACCCCCCATCCCCACCGCTTCCGGTCGTGGGCAGAAACAGGTAGTTGCCGACTCGAGCATCGTCCAGCAGAAGCTGCGCGAGCAACCGCTCGAACTGAAGGCCGCCCTCGGCGCCGCCGGGGAGGGGCAGGAGTCCGAATTCGGGGACCGCCATGGGGCCGCCTCCGCGCCGCCTACGGACCGTTCACCAGGCCGCGGAGGCGGAGCCAGTCGGCGGCGCGGTGCGTCCAATCGGTGGGGCCGGTGGCGCCGGGGCGGGAGCGCATCCCGAAGCCGTGGCCGCCCTTCTCGTAGAGATGCAGCTCGGCGGGTACCTTGCGCTCCACCAGTGCCAGGTAGAGGAGCGTGCTGCCCTGGGGGAGGGAGGAGGTGTCGTCCGCCATCTGCGCGATGAAGGTGGGGGGGAGCCCGGCCTCAGGGTGGATGTCCGCGCGGAGCGCGCGCCGCTCCGCGTCATAGATCCGCCACGCGTAGAGGAGCAGCAGGAAATCCGGCTTGTGGGACGGCGACCCCGGCTCACGGTCGAACCTGGCGTCGTTCGTGGCGGCGACCACGCCCACCTGGCCCCCGGCCGAAAACCCGAGGACGCCGATCTTGCCCGGGTCGAGCGCCCACTCCCCGGCGCGCTGCCGGACGATCACCAGCGCCTGCTGCAGGTCCTGGACCGGCCCGGCGTTCGGCTCGGCGTGCATGGTGGTGGGCGTGCGGTGCAGCAGCAAGAACGCCGTCATCCCACTTTTTGCCAGCCACTCGCACGCTTCGGAGCCCTCGTGCTCGTCCGCCAACCGCCCGAAGCCGCCCCCCGGGGCGACGATGCACCCGGCGCCGGTGGCCTTCACCCCATCCGGCGGACGAAACACCACCAGGCGCACCCGCGAGATGTTGGTGCGCAGCCCGAAGCCGGCCGCGTTCTTCTCTGCTTTCTCGGGCGGGTCCGCCGGCACTACCGGCGCCGGCATGCCCTTCGGCCAGAGGAGCACCTCCGGCCGATCCGCGGCGGGCGCACCGCCGGCAGCACAGCCTATCCAGGCGAGGAGAGCAAAGGCGGGAAGCAATCGGCGAGGATGCATGGCGATCTTTCGTAGTTTCGAGTTGAGCATCACTTCATCCGCCACCCGGCGGCTCCGGAGCGCGGCAGTGGGGGATTCATTTTCCGACCAGCTTTCCGAGCAGCGATTGACCCGCGCCCAATGCGCCCAGGATCGCTGCGAGCGTGAATGCGGCCATCCCGAGGTTTTCCCAGATCGAGTTCCGGCTCTTGCGTCCAATGAAGCGCTCGTTCGCGGTCAGGATCCAGAGGGCGACGGCGAGAATGGGGAGCAAGAAAACCTGGACCGCGTTGAGAGTGACCGTCAGAGGCACGAAACTCACGCTGCCCGGTAGGATCCAGATGAGCGGTGAGAAGAGACCGAAGAGCACCATCCGCTGATACGCGGGATGGCTGCGGTAGTCGGCATCCCCCGCGGCAGCCTGCGGGCGCCAGAGCAGATAGGCGTGGGTGGCCATGTAGCTGTAGCCGAGCGCGTTTCCGACCAGGCTCGAGCCCACCGCTGCAAACACGCCCAGGTAGATGAGCACGCCCCCGATGGATCCGAGCGTCTGCGTCAACAGGCCGGCCAGGTCCTTCGTGTTTTCCACGGTGAGGCCGCGCGGGTGCAACACCTCGGCGCCCAGTGCCCAGACCGCGAGGTCCAGCACGATGATGACCAGGATGCCGAGGGCCAGGTCGTAGACCTGCACGCGGCGGTGGGCCGGAGTGATCCACCCTTTCTCCCGCATCAGGTACGGATACATCAGGTTGGCGAGCGATCCTGCCACAGCGCCGATGAGCGACACCGCCACCAGCGTCGGATCGAATGCTCCCTGCTGCGTGGGAAGCTGAAAGCCGAAGGTGCCCCGGAGAATTGCCATCGGATCGGGGCGGACAAGCGCTGTGGCAGTGAGCAGGGAGACGCTGAGGAGCAGGAGAAACCCGAGGAAGATTTTCTCAATCTGCGCAAACGCGGCCCGCGCCAGGAGTGCCCAAAAGGCTATGGCCCACCCCACGGTCCAGGCCCACACCGGCCCGCCGTCGCCCGGGACCCCAAAAATCCGCACCAACTCGCGGCACGAGTCAGCCAGCCCCTGGTACATGTACACGTTGACGCCGTGACAGAGCGCAATCGTCGCGAACATCACAAACGGTGGGAAGAACGGATGCAGGCGTCGCAGTCCTTCCAGCACAGACTCTCCCCGCTCGTTGAAAAGCTGGTACCGCGCGATCTGCGACACGAAGAGCCAACGAATGAGCAGGGCCAGCGCCAGGACCCACATGAGCGCGTAGCCGTAGTGGGCCCCCGCCACGGAGGCATCTACGATGTCGCCGGCGCCCAACCAGGTGAGCACAACCACGATGCCCGGTCCCATCGCCCGCAGGTATTCTCCGAAGGTACGAGGGATCGGGGCGGGTGTGGGCGCGGCGGAGTCTTGCATGGCGTGGTGGTGCGGATGAGAGGGGCCGGAGATGCGCTGGGATCGGTCAGTCTCGCCAGTAGTCGAGACCGAAGTGGTCGGCGTAGGCGCGGGCGTGAGCCGCGATCATGACCGGGTAGCTGACGAGCACGCCGACCACGCACGCGAGAGTCCCAAGGTAGGCGACCAGTCCCAAAACCAGGTTCACCACGAGGAACATCAGGTAGTTGCGCCGCACGACCTCCCACGAGGCCCGGACTGCCGTCACCGGGTCACACCCTGTCGCCAGGACATGGGGAAACGCAAAGAAGATGAACGGCGGAACACACACACAGGCGGCCGGATAAATCACGTAGTAGCAAACCACGACCCCCCATGCGCCGATATTCGCGCCGGTTTCGCCACCGAACGCGTAGGCCCCCCACACCATCCCGCCCACGACCAGAACGGGAACGAGGACCGCTCCCAGCCACGTTACGGAGGCCGCGAGAAGCGGCCCGCTGCGACGAAAACCCTTGAACACGGTATCGAACGACGTGCTGCCTACGGTGAGCGTCTCAAATGCCATCAGGTACAGGCCCGCCCACAACATCGGCAGCGCGACGATGCCGAGCACCGTTACGGCGAGCACAACGCTGAGGAGGATCACGACCAGGAACGCGCTGATCCAGAGCCACACGTTCCCGGTGACGATGCGCCATCCCGCTTCGATCCATCCGCTGATCTCCACCTGTCCGGTGCCGCGCAGGGGCGCACCGATCTGGGCGGGATGCTGCATCTGGAGCAGGCGGCGATCCCGGCACGCACCGCAGTGCGCCTGCCCCAGAAACTCCACGAGGCACGCGCCGCAGAAATGCCGCCCGCACTGCGAGCACGCGGCGGCGGTCTCGATCGCTGGATGGTAAACGCAGGCAGGCATGGCGGACCTCCCGGGAGACGCGGTTCCTGGTCAATCAGTTCGTGACGGGCGCCGGAATTCCTTGCCGGGGGAGCTACTTCCCTTCGCCCAGCGAGCGGTGCTCCAGGATCTCCGCCTGAATCTGGCCCACCAACCGCACTGCGGCATACATATCTGTCGGATCACCCTGGCCGAACTTGATGTGCGTCGCATCCACAAAGTCGTCATCCAGAGTCGGGTCGAAGGCAAACCACCCGTCCGGCCCGTCCGTCAACTGGCACTCAACCCACGCATGGTAGAAGAATCCGTCCTGGAAGTAGACCAACCCCGCGCAAATGCGCGTCGGGACGCCGACCGTACGCGCCAATGCAGCGAACAGCGTCGCGTAGTCCCGGCAGACTCCCTCGCGCGACTGCATGATCTCCGCCGCGGAGCGCGGGGTGGCGATGTTGCTGGGCTTTTGCATGTGGCCCTTCACCCAGGCGCGGATCCGACGCGCCAGCACTCCCCGATTCGTCTCGCTTTCGGCGATCTCACGGGCCTGCTTCTGGACAGCGGCGTCGGTCGCACCCAGGAACGGCGCGTCGCCCAGGCCCGGCCCGGTGGCGCCGGCTGCGGCGGCAGGGAGACATACTGCCGGAAGGTCCCGCGCGGTCACCGTAAACACTGCGGCGAGGCGGTCCCCGCTCTTCTCCTCCCCCGCAACCTGCTGCCGCGCGTCGCGCAGCAGCAGTCCTGAGTCGGGAATGCCGCGTATCCGCAGACGCAGCATCTCCGTCTTGCGCGCGTCCGGAAGCTTGACGGCGGTCTGCACAGAGGTAGCCACCGCAAAGTCCTTCGGCGGCGCATACGCAAGTGCGTTGGAGGGTCCCGGCACATCCTCGCGCACAATCCGCAGCCCCAGCGCGGTGCTGTTGCTCTCCAGCATCCGTCCCTGCTGATCCACCCACGACTCGGAAGCCCCGGTGAGGGAGTCGCGGCTCTGCATCAGATAGGCACGCACCGGCTTGCCCGCCCGGGTGCGCATTTCGGAGCGGGCCACACTCGTATCCACGCGGATGATGCTCAGCGTCGTCGGGTCGAAAAAGTGCAGCGTGCTCTTCTGACCGACCGCCAGCTTTTCGGGCTGCGCTCCCCCGGACTGCGGGTCCACGGACAGGGACACTCCCTTCGGAATGGGCACCACCTTTTCGGACTTCGCCCCGGACGCATCCAGGTCGCAGACGATGCGATCCGGGTAATAGTGCGCCACCACAGTGGTAGTGCGTCCCATGGAAACGCTGTGCTGCCGCGTCACCAGGGGACGTCCGCCGGAGTCCAGAACGTGCGACACATCCAACTGGATCTCCACCACACCGCCGAGGGCCGCCAGCTTCATGTCCGACTCGACCTCCATCCGCACCGCCGGACGGCTTTCGTGCGTACTGGGGAGCGTCCGGGAGATCATGGAGCCGATGCGGGCGTTCTGGAAATACACCCCGTAGCGCGCGGATTCCGCCACCATGGCGCGCGTTGACGGACGAGCCGCTGCCGTGGGGCGGGACGGGGGCCGCCGGGTGCGCGCCGGACGCGCCTCCACCCCGGAGTGCGGCGCGATCACGAAGAAGGCAGCCAGCAGGCTCAGAAATCGGCAGCGGCGACGCATGGAACTCTCCGGTCTGCAGACGGGCGACGACACACTGTTATAACTTCACGCACGTCCCAGCGATGCGGAATCTCCCGCGTGGAACGACATCTCCGCCGAAACACATCTTGCGCACCGGGCGCCGGAGCCGCCCGGGTATCTGCCACACTCACCTGCGCAGCGGTATCGAGTAGCGCCGCAAACCGCGCCTGGCGCGGTCCGCACAAGAGAGCGCTCTACCAGCCGGAGCACGCCCGGGCCGGCGCAGCACGTCACGGCTGTTCTACAGCGTCTCCACCGCCAGCCAGTCCCCCTCCTCAAGCGTCAAAACGGGATCATCGGAATACGTGAGGGGGCCATCTTCGGGCGCCCGGTCAAGCGGGGCGCTGCAGCCGAAGTCCACACGGATCGGCTCCCCGGCAACGTCGAATTCCCGCAGGACGAGCCGGCCATGCAGCACATCCAGGCGATGGGCGCCGCCGATGCGGGCATACGTGCCCCACGCCGTTCCGGCGGCCCAGAAGCAGCGGAAGTCCCCCTCAAGGCGCGGGCGGAACGACAGACGCTGGTCCACGGCGCTGTACTGAAACCCACTGAGGGCGAGCAGGAGCGACCAGGATGCAAGTGCTCTGGCGTAATGGTGCCCGCATTCAAATTCATCCCACGGGTTGCGCCGGAGGCCGTCGTGGCGGGCGCGCAGCGTCTCCACAATCCGAAGCCCCTCATCCACGAGACCGACGAAAATCAAATGGGCGGCGACCTGATATTCGATACCGGTCCACACTTCGTCCGCGTAGGGGAACGGATAGGCCGGACGACCGCCGCGCGGCCAGGTGCAAAGCAGCAGTCCTCCCTCATCATTGAGGGCATAGGTACGCTGGCAACTGGCGTGCGCGGAGAGATCGGGGCGGAAGTTGTGCCGAAAGATGGCGGCGAGTGCCGATCGAACGTGGGGCTGCGGAAGGAGTTCCCCGAGGCCGGCCACCTGCGCGAACCACTCCCCCAACAACTGATCGCTCAGACACCCGGACCCGTACTGGTACCGCACCTCACCGGTGGGCTGTACGCTCTGGGTTCCTTCCCCCAATCCTTCGGGGGGCGCCGTGGGCGCGAGCACCCGCTGCTCAAAATACTCCCCGTTCCAGAGCGCGTCGTAGCCCGCCTGCCCGGCAACCAGGAGGCGCCGGCACACCGCCGCCGTTTCCAGGTCCTCGAGGTGAGTTGCCATCAGGAACGCCGCGCGGAGGGCGCCCAGATAAAGCGTGCCGCACATGGTGTTGGGACCGTAGAACTCGATGTCATAAGTGTTGTGCTGCTCTCCTTCCATCACGCCGTCCCGATCGGCATCCCACTTTTCCCAGGCAAACTCCAGGGTGCGCCGGGCGTCCGCCCAGAGGGACCGGAGCCATTCGGTGTCTCCGGAAAGCTGCCACTCGCGGTAGAGCTTCAGGATGCAGCCCATCTGCCCATCCGCCGCAGGCGGACCGTCCCACACGCCCGGGCTCTCCAACGAGGGCAGCAAGGGCAAGAGGGTCCGAAACGCCATCCGCCCCTCATCGCGCGTGTTGACCCCAAAGTCCGTAAGCCGCATCGAGCGTTCGAGTTCCGGAAAGAGAAACGCCAGCGCCTGCTCATAATTCCAGACGTGGGTACAGTTCATCGGGCAGCAGCCCCCGTGGTCGTTGCACCCCTCAAAGGCGTGAAACCGGCCGTCGCCCGTACGGAGGCACGTGGTACTGCGCAGGATTGAGACCTGACTCGAGACGGCATCCAACACGGGACGCGGAAGCGTGCTGTCGTGGAGCGCTTCGCGATACGCTTCGGTCTTGCGCAGCAGTTCGCCGCGGTGCTCGTGGAGGTACCGGGCCGCCTTCCAGGCATCCGGGAACTGCCGGGCGTAGTGGTTCCCGACGTTCCGTTCCCGCGCTGCCGGCTCGCGGTTCCAATACGTGACGAGGTTCGGGAAGCACCAACCGAGATAGAAACTGAGCTGGGCGTCCTGGCCGGGCAGCAAGCACACTCGCAGCGCCAGCGAGGCCACATCCGTCTGGCCGTCCGGGGAGGGATCGTGGTCGGTGGTGTTCGCCAGTTGCCCGTCGGCGGAAAAGTCATCCCAGAATCCCTGCAAGTCATCCCACCAACCGCTGCGTTCCCAGCGCACCAGATGCGTCGTGTCCGGCCACGCGGTGAGCAGCGCGAGCGAACCAAAATGCGGGTGGTCCTCGGGGTACTTGCCCGTGGTCATCCGCACACCCCGAACGCCCTCCTCCACGACCCACTCGTTCCGGTTGTCGCCGAACAGGGAGTGCCGCCGGGTCGCCAGTTCCGCCCGGCCGTCGTACCCTGCAGCATTGAGCAGACTGAAGGCGAGAGATACGTCCACCAGGGTATCGTGCGGATTCCGCACGGTCCAATCAAACACTGCGCCGGGAATGCCGGAACGATCCGCATCCATCGGGATCAGCGGGTTCCAGGCGGACAGCTCCAACTCCACCGGGAGGTCGGGATCCTCGAACGCGAGGTGGGCAAACGGATACTCCCCCGTGAACCGCGCCTCGGCCAGCCGCGGGAGACCGCACAGCCGCCCCGGCGGGAGCCCCCTGCCATCCACGAACGGCGGCAGCAGCCGCCGTTCGGCGATCCGAGCGACCGGCGGCTGACCCAGGCGTCGGGCCCAGATCGCAAAAAAAGAATAAGGGAGGTCGCATCCCTTCGCAGGCCGGTTGAAGACCTCCCAATCCTGCAGTTGTCCGCGACCTCCGAGCGAGACCGTGCCGGTCCCGATCCCCCCGAGGGGAAAGGCGACCGCACGGAGGTGTTCACCGGTGTAGATGTGGGGTCGAGAAGACATAGGGGGTTCGTTCGTCGAGCAGGCGCAGCCAGATCCGGAGAGGGTTAGTTCTGGGTGCGCGCCTGCGGTTCCTTGATGCCACTCGGGCTGGCCGCGTAAACCGGGAACCAGAGGCGCCGTCATGACTTCTAAAGAGTGGACGAACGTGGACTGGTGTTCTAGAATGACTTGTAGTCATCATTCGACGCCAGGACAACCAGGACCATCGCGCAGCGCGGGTCTGCGCCCGGTCTTCAGCCCGGTTAGCGCACCAGGCCGGTCGCCCACATAGCAACGATCGCATGCCACCTACTACAAAGCCCTCGCCAACTCCAAACGGGCGCCGCGAGCGCCGTGTGCGCGAGAATCGCCAGCGCATCCTGCGCGCGGCGCACGACTTGTTTCGCCAGCACGGCGTGGACGCGGTCACGATGGAGGAGATTGCCGATCAGGCAGATGTCGCCCGCGGAACGGTGTTCAACCACTTCCCCAACAAGGAGAATCTCTGTCTCGAAATGGGGAGTCTTCAGGTGGACATGCTGGTCGAAGCCATTGCGCAGGGACGCATCCCGGGCCCTACGCCGACCGAGAAGGTGGACCAGGCGTTTCGGCTGATGGCGGAACTACCGCAGGCAAACCCGGACAACTACCGGCTCATGCTGGTGCGGGTGCTCACGGCCATGCAGCCGGGAGTGCTCCCCGAGCATCGGCGGCGATTACTCATTGTGCTGGAGCGATGGGTTGCGGAGGCGCAGGCGGCAGGCGAACTTCGCGCCGATCTTGCGCCCGGCCGACTCGCGCGCTATCTGATGGGGCTGCAGCTCCAGGCGAGTCTGATCTGGGCCTTCGGATTTGTAGAGGGAACGCTGGCGGATCACATCAGCCGGCAGTTCCGGTTGTCTCTCGAAGGGATCCAGGGAGTAACGCGCAGTGCGATCGCCCCCGCCGGGACTGCGCAGAATCCGGATCACGGTACTGGGACGAATGAGAAAGGGGAAACGGGATGGCAATGATTGCGCGGCCGGATCACGAAGTGTGCCACCTCGTTAATGAGAACCGCACCCTGGTTGAGTGGAGTGTCAACCGGTATCTCGACCGGCACCGCGTGCAGGGGGCCGAACGGGACGATCTCGTCTCATGGGGCCTCCTCGGCCTGCTTTCTGCAGCCCGCGCGTTTGATCCGGCACGCGGGCTGCGCTTTTCGACGCTCGCGGCGATCGCCATCGAGCGTTCCATCATCCGCGGTGCGATGCAGGCCGACAACCATCGGAACCGAACGCTCAGCATTGATGAGGTACTGTACGATGCTGCTGCCGGAGAAGGCGAAACGCGTTGGGCGGAAATGATTCCGGATGACGAGGCGCGTCGCGCGTTGGGCCGTGCCGAGGATCTCACGGTTTTGGGGGGGGCTTTACAATGTCTCCGCCCCGACCAGCGCCGCCTCATCCAGGCACACTTTTTCCAGGGACATTCGCTTGCGGAACTCGCCCGCCAGACCGGCGCCACCCGCCAGGCCGTGGCCGGCCAGTTGCGCCGGGCGCTGCGGGCACTGCGTCGCGGTCTGGCAGGCGAAGCGTATCGTGTCAAAGATCGGGGGAGGGCCGGGTTGGGACTTCCGTCGCCAGCGGGCCGCTGCGCCGGCGGCGGGCGCAAAGTTGACGGCCCGCGGCGGCGGAAGTATGATTCACTGAGCGTGTGGAACTCGCTGCCGCTC
>SYMT01000697.1 GCA_005805375.1 Actinomycetota bacterium | reverse complement strand
GTAGCAGGTAGCCAGGCTAAGAGCTGCCTCATAATGAAGGCCCAACGCGGCCGAAAGGACGGGTGGGCGGCCGCTGCTCGAGTTCGCTGTGCGCTCACCGCCCGTCAGCGCGTGGCGGCACGCGGCCTCCACTCGCGCCATTTCCAGTCGGAGCAGCACCGCGTCTGCCACACGGCGCGCGCAGATGAGCACCGCGCAGCGCACGCGCACACGCGCACGGAAGTGAGCCAACGCCGCGTGGCGCGGACTGAGGCCGGTGAGGCCGGTGGGGGAGGGGGAGGGGGATCGGGGCGAAAGGGCGAGCGGGGGGAGGACTCGCAGTGCGCGCTCGAAGCAGTCGTAGTCGTAGTCGTAGTCGTAGTGGCGGTGCTGCCCCTGGCCCCGCTCCTGGCCCTGCGCCTGGCCCTGCCCCTGCTCCTGGCCCTGCGCCTGGCCCGTGTCCAGGTCGGGGCTGCGGTGATGCTCGCGTTTGTGGCTGTAGGCGTGCTGGCCGCGGGACGGCGGCGCGGCGGAGGCGAAGAGGGCGAAGCGGAGGTGGGCGTGCGAGGGGTGGCACGAGGCGCGCGAGTGAGACTCCAGCAAAGTCCGTTGGAACTCCGGGAGGTCCTGGCTGCGGGCGTGGGCGTGGTGCTGCGCGAGGTCGTGGGCGCGCTTGGCGTCCCAGTCCGCACCCGCGGCCGCTCCAGCCTCCTGTTCCCGTGAGTGCTGAGCCCGCCCCCCCCTCACGTCGCCGGCCTCAGCCGCCTGTGCCGCAGACGCCGCCGTCGGCAGTGAAAAGCGGACGTGCGACGGGGTCTCCCGGCGCGATTTCCTCGGTGTGGGATCACTCGGGGTTGGCGGATTGTCGCTGGCTCAGTTGCTCCAGGCGGAGGCGGCGCAAGCGGCAGCCCGCGGCGCCGTGCCCGGTGGGGCGGGGCGGCGCTTCGGACAGGCGAAGCAGTGCATCCTGCTCTATCTCTACGGGGCCGCGAGCCAGCACGAGACGTTCGATCCGAAGCCGGAAGCGCCCGAGGGGATCCGTGGGCCGTTCCGCGCGCGGGACACGGCGCTCCCGGGAGTGCGCATTACCGAGCACCTGCCGCGGATTGCACAGCGGCTGGACCGGGTCATGCTCATCCGTTCGATGACGCACCCCTACCCGATTCATTGCGCTGCCTACGCCCTGACCGGGAATCCGGTGTGCGACATCCCGCTGGAACTCAACCGCCGGGATCAGCGCCACTGGCCCTTCATCGGATCGGTGGTGGACTATCTGGTGCGGGCCGGGTCTCCCGAGCGGAAGTGGGATGTACCGCTCAACGTGGCTCTCCCGTGGCCGATCAGCACTCGTTCGGCGCCGCACAAGCGCGCCGGCACGTTCGGCGGCTTCCTCGGCCCGGGATGGGACCCGGTCTTCACTGAATTCCTGGGACCGGCGCCGAAGGGCGATCCGTTTCGCGGGATCAACGGCGAAGGCTTTTTCCAATTCACTCCGAACCCCGTCCCGCAGCCGGACATCACCCTGGATCGCCTGCACCGCCGGCAGGGCATCCTCTCCCAGTTTGACGCTGTACGGAGGCAACTGGACGGCGCACAATCGCTGTCGGCCTTTGATGAAACCCGGCAGCGTGCCATGTCCCTGGTCACGTCGGAGAAAGTCCGGGAGGCGCTGGATCTCTCCCGTGAACCGCGTGCATTGCGGGAATCATACGGCATGACGCTCTTTGGGCAGGGGGTGCTGGCCGCGCGGCGCCTGGTGGAGCGCGGCGTGCGCTTCACGACGGTTGTCTGGGACGAATACCAGCAGAGCTGCATCAGCGGGTGGGATACGCATGTGAAGGCGATGGAGCGGCTGACCGGCGAGCTGTTACCCGGTCTGGACATGGCGCTCTCCGGCCTGCTCGACGACCTCCGGCAGCGCGGGATGTTTGACGAAACACTGGTGCTGGTAGTAACCGAGCACGGCCGCCCGCCGAAAGTGAACCCGGCCGGTGGGCGAGACCACTGGTCGGATGTGTACAGTTGCCTCATGGCCGGAGGCGGGGCACGCGTTGGGGCAGTGGTGGGGGAATCGGATGATCAGGGCGGCTTTGTGAAGGAGCACCCGGTTTCCCCCAAGGACTTGCTCGCCACGACCTACCATCTGCTCGGAATTGACCCACACACGGAGATCCTGGATCGGCTGCAGCGGCCGCTTCCGCTTGTGCCCGAGGGCCGGGTGGACGAGGCGCTGCTTGCCTGATCGGCACAGCAAGGGGGAATCACGAAACCGATGTCGGAACAACGAGGCTTTGAAGTGCGCGATCGGCGCCGTGTGCGCCCGGACGGCGGGGTGACGCCGGAGGACGTCGCGGAAGCAGCCGGCTCCTCGCAGTTCGTGTCGGGTGAGCACCTGGATGAGTTGCTCGACACGGACTTGCTGCAGGACGACTCACCCGAGGATGCCGCAGACGAGGCGATGGCACAGATTCGCGTGGGCGACCTGCTGGGATACTTCACGCAGGAACTGATCACGCATGCCTGGGTGGGCTGCGGCCTCTGGGCGAACCCACGCACCGGCAAGGTGGAGCAGAACCTGCCGGAAGCAAAGAAGGCGATCGATCTGCTGGGCGATCTCGCAAAACACGCCGAGGCGGAACTCGATCCGGCGGCACGCCGCCGCTTTCAGAACGAACTCGCCACCCTGCGGCTCAACTACATCAGTCAATGCCGCGCGGCCGGGGCTCCCTGAAGCCGTCGGGCACTCTCCAGCACTTCGGCGGCAAGGGCCGGTGCGTGGCGGGCGAGAGCGGTGTATTCCTCCTCAAATTGTTGGAGCTGAGCAGCATCGGCGGGCGACTCGGAAAGCACGAGGAGGCGCTCCAGCACCACACGCTGGAGCACGCGCGGGGCTTCCGGCAGCAGAATCTGCGCCTCCTGGGCCAGCTTCAGCCGCTCGCGCGCCGCCGCCGTCTTCTCGGCTCGCGCCAGCAGCACTGCTGCCTTTTGCGCCCGAGCCCCCAGCGCTCGAATGCGCCGGTCCTGCGGATCGTTTTCGACGAAGCGCAGCCCGCGCAGCAGGCGCTGGGCCTGCCCATCGTAGCCGAGCCGGCAGAGCAACTCGGCCGCCTGGCGGCGCGCCGGAGGCGTGAGGAAGGGGCGGGCGGCTACCTGCTGCATCACCGCAGCAGCGTCCTCATAGGCGCCCTGATCCAACCGGGCGGCCGCCTGCCGGAGCGCCTGATCTTCCTGAAAGCGCGCGCCCATCCAGCCAAGCGCGGCAATGGCAGGGAGCAGAAACGCCGCCGTCCAGAGAACGCACCGGGCCCAGCGAGGCAGGCGGGGCAGACGTTCGCGCCAGAGTTGCAGTGTGTGCAGCATGAGAGTGAGCTCGGGTCCACCCTGAGATACGTATGTGGCTGAACCGAGTTCCCGCCGGGAGCGCGCTGCGTTGAGCCTGGAAAATCCGTTCTTCCGCCGGGAGGTCCGTGGGCTCTCGCGGCGAGCGCTGCTCCCGATCCAGGTGCCCCTCATTGGGGTAGCGCTGCTCTTCCCGTTTGGGGTGTTTCTCCTCGAGGGTTTGCTCTGGCGCTCCCTGGGGAACGGCATCGAGCGCCGCATTCTGGCTCTGGCGGTGCTGGCGTTGATCCACGTGGCCGCCTGCGCGGCAGCCGGCGCGGTGCTCGGCCAGCGTGTGCTCGCGGATGAGGCGCGCCAGCACACGCTGGAGGGCCTGCACCTCTTGCCGGTGCGCTCTCACCGGTGGCTGCTGCCCAAACTGGTGTTTCCACTCTATGGGCTGGCGGTCGTGTGGCTGGGCGCCCTTCCGTTCTGGATTGTGCTGGTACTGCGCCTGCGCGTGACCCTGCGAGAACTCACCCCGGTGCTCCTGATCGCCGGCGCGGCGGGGCTGACGGCGCTGGCGTCGGCGCTGATGGCGCCGGCCGCCGGAGTGCGAGCCGAAAGACGGGCCACAAGTTCTCTGGCTGCGTCGTGGGAGGATCTGGGTCGCACGGCGCTGCCCGGATGGGTCGGACTGGTGCTGCTGCGCCTACTCTGGGACTGGCTCTTCTGGCTGCCGGCTCAGGCCGTCCCGTACTTTCGTCCGGTCTCCTGCTTCTGGTTCCGCCTGGACAGCGGCGCGCAGCTCGGCGTGCTCCTCGGTGCG
>SYMT01000696.1 GCA_005805375.1 Actinomycetota bacterium | reverse complement strand
GCGGCAGCAGCAGCGCCGCCTCAAAGCGCTGGAGCGGCAAGCGAAGTCTCTGGGTTACAGCCTTGCTCCCCTGCCCGAAAAAACCGCGACTCCCGCATGAAATGCTATCTCTCCCACAATCTGGTTCGAGTTTCTTGGGAGTGGGGTGACCGCAGATCCGCGGACCTGGGACAGCTACCGCTTTCAGGTCACTTACCGGGCTCCCGACAGGGAGCAGGCGGGATACGTGCGGCTTCTGGTGAGAGACCCGACTGCCACGGCGTTTCGGGGCTATGTCTACGGATTCGCTGTGGGGCCGGGAGTTCGCCCGGAGTTCGGCGGCTTTACGGTGCACCGAGACGGGAGCATCCGAACCTCGCCGCAGTAGTCCGGGGGGGCGCGGGGCAGGCTGCCCGGAAACCCGGGAAGCCTGCAGGAACCGCCGACACGGAGCGTGAGTTCTGGGGCCTACCAAGGATCACGGCTGGGACGGGTGCGAACCTCCTGTGCCAGCCGCCAACCTTTCTCCTATCCGCCATCCTGCGGCGCGGCGGGTGCCGGAACCGCGGCGTTCAGGAACCAGCGCAGCGTGACGCGGCCCGGACCGGCGGGCTCTGCGACCGGCCGCGCAGTCCGGACGCCCCGTACGTCCAGCAATCGCTGCTGGTCGCGTGCGACCGCCTCCGGGCGGTAGAGGGCGGGGGGGCGTTCTCGCAGCCCGGCTCGACAGCGTTGCTGCAACTCCGAGTCGCCGCCGACAAACTCCAGGCGCTCCAGCCGTGCCTCCAGAATGCGGAACCGAAGAATCCCGCTTTCCGTCGCCTCGCGGATCAGCGTATCTGATACCCGAGCCACATATCCACGTTCCCGATAGAGTCGCTCGATCGCCTGGATGTCCTGCTGCAGCCGGATGACCTGCATCACCTGGCCGCGCTGGCTGGTGATCACGCCGTAGACCGAGCGGAGGTCCACCACCGTGTTCCCCTCTACACGGATGTGTGCAACCCGGGGCCACTCGACTGTTTCGAAGCGCACCAGGACTTTGGCGCCCAACACCTGCCCGGTCGCCCCAACCCGCCGGAAGTATCCGAGGCCCACCAACGCCTTTCGATCCCTTTCCAGTCGTTCGGTCGAATAGTCATCTCCCGGCTTCAGCCCGATCGCCGCGCGAGCCTGCTCTTCGGCCACCCCCTGGAGGCCGAAGATCTGGACCGAAGCGACGGTGGGGGGCTGCCCCGGCGGGGGCGGAGACAGAGTGCCGGCAGCGGCGGGAAGAAAGCACAGAGCGGGGAGAAAGCACAGGAGCGACACACGAGGGGCGGAGCGTCCTGGGTTCCGGGTTCCAATCTTCGAGTGCATCAGCCCGCCCTCGTCCTTTCTCTCCTACCGGCGGGCCAGAGCAACCACGGGGGTTGCCCCTACGGCGCGACCGCTCATTCCACGTCACCAACCGCGACTGCCTATCCCAATGTCCGGCACGGCACGTTAGCCCCCGAAGTAGATGTGATAGCTCTTGCTGGCTTCGGGCGCCAGCAGCAGGCTGAATAGGGGCCACAGAACGCCGCCGACCGCGTAGTGGCCGATGACCAGCCCGAGAAAGAGAGGGATGAGCGCCCGGTAGAGCCGCAGTCCGCCCGCCTTGAGCACAAGACATTTCAGGCCCCAGGCCATCAGCATGGGGAAGAAAATGGTCGTATGGTCCCCGTAGGCCGAAGCGAGGATGTAGCCCAGGGGGTGAAACGGGCTTTTCACCCACACCGTGCGCAGCAACCCCAGGCAAAGCGCGACCCCACACCCCACAATCTGCGCGGTCAACTTGGCGTCGTTGCGGGGCACATTGGTCGTCGCCAGATTCGCCATGCGCTGAAACTCCTGCAGCGCCACCTGGGCCCGGTATTCCCCCTGCCCCGATCCGCCGCCCGCCAGATTGCTCCCCAGATCGTAGAAGGCGTCCAGGTGGGCCCAGAACGCGAGCCAGAGCCCCGCCACCAGCGCCACCAGCATTGCCACCCAGAGCCGCCGCCGCTGGATGTGTGTCTCGTCGGCGAGTTTGAAGCCATCAATCGAGTACGCGGCCATCTCCTGGGTGTAGTGGTGCCGTGAGAGCCAGGCGAAACTGGAGAACGCTACCCACGACCGCGGTCCACCCACGTCGAGCACGCCGCGCGGAGTGAGCGCGTTGACAATGAGGTCCTTCGGCAGCCCGAAGGGGTAGATGAATCCGAACGGCACGCCCGTCTCGGCTCGCAGCCGGGCATATACGAGTACAAAACAGAGCAGGACCGTGAAGAAGGGCACCGCGATGGCGAGGTGGAAGCCGGCCATCCAGCACCAGGAGAAAACCACGACGAGTCCGCCCAGCAACCCGAACAGCGCCAGGCGCTCATCCTGATCGTCGGGCGAGTCTTTGCCGCGAGCAAAGCCGAACGCACGGCGGGCGACCGCTGCCAGATGTCGCCGCGCGCCGTAGAGAATGAGGCTCGTCACTCCCAGGTACGCGCCGGCACACTGATCCTGAATGAACGGGAAGCCGGGCATTTCGAGCCCGCCTGCGATGCCGCCCACCGCGGTGAACTTCAGCAGGAGATAGAAGAACCAGGCCGAAAAGCTGATCTCCAGGGGCACGAAGTAGCCGAACCCAACCGCCTCCGGCATGTAGAAGAGCATCAATGTGTTGAACGGGGTCCAGGGCCGGTCCGGGAAGATGCCGCTGAACGAAAAGTAGAAGCCGGGAGCCGGAATGGACGGGTTGAGGGCTCGCGCGATGTTGATGGCGTTGAACGCAGTAGCCAGCCCGATTCCCATCCAGAGCAGCGGGTGGCGGAACAGCGGCTTGCCTCCGAAGGTGGCCGCCGACCCTTCGGAGGTGTACGTGAGAGGCAGGTAGAGCAGCGGGAAACTCAGCCGCTCGTACTGCACCCACTGGCGCCGGAAGAGAGCCGACAGACTGGTCGCGACCACGAAGAGGGCGACGAAAAACACGGTCCACCGGAGCAGCGGCATGGTCCAGAGATGCCACGGAATGCCGGCGCCCCGGTTCCCTTCGAAATACTGGCGCCACGCCTCCGCATCGGTGGGTGCGTACCAGAGGGGGAAATACTCCACCCAGCGCACCAGGGCCGAGTTCCCATGCCCCGGCCAGTAGTGCAGGATCCCCAGGTGCGGCAGGAACGCCCGCACGAGGTAGGCCCCGTTCAGCACCGTTCCGATACAGAGCATCGAGAAGATGATGAGGATCTGCCGCCGCTCCAGCACGAGGCGGGAGAACGGTGGGGGCATGCGGCGCAGCAGGTGACCCAGCGGCACTGCGGCCAGGAGCGCGACCATCGCCGCGATCGGCGGCACCCCGGAGCTCACATACCGGCCGGTGACCAGCTCGACGTGGCGGATCGCGAGCGCCCCCAGCCAGAGGCAGAACACCCCGAGGCCGACCGCCCACCCCCATTGCCGCAGGGTGAGCGACACGATCGGAGTAGGGGCAACCCCCCGTGGTTGCCCCCCCTCATCGGGTACAGCAGAGCGAGCCGCCGCCGGCGGCGGGGCGTCGCGTTTCGATTTCGTTTGAACGGCGGTCTGTCCGGTTCCCGGCGGCATGCAGTACTGCTCCTACCGTGCCGTTCGCTATGGGCGGGCTTCCCCCCTCCGAGGAAAGAGTGGCGAGAAGTGAGAAAAGAGCCTCACTCCCCACTTCACTCCACTCTCTCCTCGCCGGGCCCGCTCACTCCCCAACCGGCCAGCCGGGGATCCAGTGCGTGCCGGCGAGGGGGAGGCGCGCCATCGCAGCGGCTTCGACGGTCAGCGCCACGAGATCCTCGCGTTCCAGGTGGTGTACGTTCTGTTTGCCGCAGGCTCGGGCCAGGGTCGTGAGTTCCATCGTCAGGGTCTGCAGGTAGTTCTTTACCCAGCGGGCGCCGGTCTCCGGCTCGAGGCGTTGCTCCAGTACCGGATCCTGGGTGGTGATCCCCACGGGGCAGCGGCCGGTATGGCAGTGGTGGCAGCACCCGGGCGCCACTCCCAGCGCGGCGTAGTCGTCGGTCACGTCGTACGGCTCACCGGCGCGTGTGAACGTATCGCGGTTGCAACCCAGCGCGAAGAGCACTCCCTGCCCGATGGACACCGCGTCGGCGCCGAGGGCCAAGGCCTTGGCAGCGTCCGCGCCCGTGCGAATCCCACCGGACACGATGAGCTGCACCTGCTCCTTCATGTTCAGATCTTCCAGGGCGTCCACCGCTTCACGCACAGCCGCCAGCGTGGGAATGCCCACGTGCTCAATGAACACCGTCTGGGTGGCGGCCGTGCCGCCCTGCATGCCGTCCACCACCACCACATCGGCGCCGGC
>SYMT01000695.1 GCA_005805375.1 Actinomycetota bacterium | reverse complement strand
GGCGGTAACTTGGAGGAGGGCAGTGGCGGCGGCAGTGAGTTCCATAACACCATGACGTACATGATTCCGTCCAGTTGTGTCCTCTCAGATGCCGCCGTGTCTCCTCACGGGTGGGAGGATTAATTCTGCTCGGTTCCCCTAGTAGTGTGTCAGGGCGGAAGTGATAGGTGGAATCGTGCCCCATGGGGCCTGCTCGAACCCATCAATATCGTGTTGACACACTACTAGGTTCACTCGCTGCGGTTTCTTCCCCTCGCCTCAGGCCGCCTATTGGAGGATAGCCATGCCCCCGCCGTTCCAGAAGATCAACGTTGCGCAGTTCGCGGCGCTCCTGAAGCAGTTCCCGTTCACGCGGAAAATCAACGCGGTGCATATGCACCACACCTGGCGGCCCAACCGCGCCCAGTACCAGGGGCATGCTACCATCGTGGGCATGTGGCGGTTCCATACCTCGCCGCCCAACAACTGGCGAGATATTGCCCAGCACCTGACGATTGGTCCGGACGGCAGTCTCTGGCTGGGCCGGAACTGGAATCTCGCCCCGGCCAGCGCCGGCGGCCACAACGGCACCGGCGCTGCAGGGCCGTTTATGTTCGAGATGATCGGAGACTTCGACCGGGGCAAGGACCCGTTCGAGGGTGCCCAGCGAGAAGCCACACTGAACGTCATCGCCCTGGTGCAGGACCGCTTCAACCTGCCCACCGGGTCGCTCCGCTTCCACAATCAGATGTCGCCCAAGTCCTGTCCGGGTACGGCCATCTCGTATAGCCAGGTGCTGCAGGCAGTTCAGCAGCTGCGGGCAGATGGCCGGGAGGGCCTGGCGCTGGAAGGCATGCTCCTGTCGGAGACCGGCCAGGAAGGCCGCGAGAGCGGGGCTGGCGAGGGAGAGGAACTGATCCTCCTGGGGGATGACGCGGAGCCCCCGCTTCCCCCCGAAGGCGAGGTATTCCTCCTGGGAGAGGAAGAGGCGGAGGAGGAGACGGATGCGGCAGCCGGCGCCGCCCCCGCCGGGGGATCCGAGACCGGGAATGCGGAGGTCGAGCCGGAGGCGGAGGCCGGGGTGCAGGAACTGATCCTGGGAATTATGCGGGGCGAGCTCGGGACGGGAGGAGCAGCCAGAGCCGAGTCGCCCTATGCCGAACTGGAGGAAGGAGACCAACGGCCGGACGGGGAGGAGGACGGAGATCGCCTGCGGCGGAGCCGCGTCGCGGTGGCGGGCGAAGAGGGCCTGTTCGGCGGTCCGACCATCACCGCGGAGATGAAGGAGGCCCTGCGGCTGCACGTGGTCAACCTGTCCCGGGGCCGCTTCAGCACCGGGGGTGTGTTCCGGACGGATGCCAACAAGGTAGACGCGCTCTTCGAGGCTCTGGAGGAAGCGGTCGCGGGCAAGAGCGCGGCGGCTCCGCTCCGGCTGGTGCTCTGGGCGCATGGTGGGCTGGTGAACGAAGAGACCGGGCTGCGCACCGCCTACAAGCACGTGCTCTGGTGGCAGCGCAACGGCGTCTATCCGCTGTACTTCGTCTGGGAAACCGGGCTGCTGGAGGTCCTGGGACGCCTCCTGACCGGGCGCTCCGGCGGGGAAGAAGTCCCGTTCAAGGATGCCTTCCTGGACGTGACGGACCGCTTCGTGGAGGCGCTGGCCCGGCGAGTGAAAGGAGCGGCGATCTGGAGCGATATGAAGCAGAGCGCGCACCTGGCGATCAATCCGGACGAGGGGGGCGCTTACCAGGTGGCCCAGCGGCTGGCGGCGTTCTGCCGCCGGCACGGCGACGCCGTGGAGTTGCACGCCGTGGGCCACAGCGCGGGAGCGATCTTCCATGCGAGCTTCTTGCCCACCGCCTTTCAGGCAGGGGTGCCGCGCTGCAAGTCGCTGCACCTGCTGGCGCCGGCGGTCCGGGTGGACCGGTTCCACGAGCGGCTTGCGCCGCATATCGGCCCGGGCCGGCCGATCGAGCGCGTCGTGCTGTTCACCATGCACAACGACCTGGAGCGGGCAGACAACTGCATCGGCCTCTACCACAAGTCGCTGCTCTACCTGGTGTCCGCCTCCCTGGAGGAGGACGCGAACGAGCCTATCCTGGGGATGGAGAAGTACGTCCGGGCCGACCCGGCGCTCACGGCCCTCTTCGGGTTGGGGAGCAGTGCCGGCACGGATGGAGCGCCAGGGGAGGCGGTCTGGGCGAAGACCCGGCCGGGCGCCCGGCCGGGGAGTCGCAGTACCTGCAGCACCCACGGGGGCTTCGACGACGATCCGGCGACCCTGGATAGCATCCTGGTCCGGATCCTGGGCCGGGACCAGATCCCGCTCTCCTATGCGAAAGCCGGGCGGCTCTCGCCGGACGAGGCGGCCCAGGGCATGGCAGACGGCACGGCGGCCGGCGGCCACGAGGCCGGATTTGTGCCGGGCGAAGAGAGTGTCACCCCGGAAGCGGAAGCCGACGAGGAGGAGTTCTTCGTGGTCTCCTTCGACGTGCTCGACGCCTTCGAGAGAGCAGCCGAATTGGCGCCCGACACTCCGGAACTCGCGGAGAACGGGGACGAGGCAGAAGGGCTGGAGGCCCCCTCCCAGCCCAGCATCGCCTTCGGGCCGAACGCGAACAGCGCGCACGTTACGGCGTTCTCGCGCCAAGTGCTGCTCGACATCATGCGCCAAGCGGGCCTGACGCGGGTGGTCATCTCCAGCACCTCCCGGGACCCCAAGAACCAGGCCCGGGTGATGTTCAACAACCTGCCACAGTTCGGGGTGGCCCACCAGAAGGCGCTGTATGGCGCCGGCGGCGATCAGGTGATCGAGGTCTACCGCCAGGCCAGGGCAGCGGGCAAGAGCGCCACGGCCATCCAGGCGCTGATGGAGCAGAAGATCGTCCAGATCGGGCCGGCGAAGGTCTCGCGGCATGCCTCCGACCCTCGCGTCCTCAACGTCTTCGATGTCGCTCCCGGGTCGGTGACGAAGAAGAAGGCGTTCGAACAGGCGGTCCGCGCCGATTCGCGCGTCGCCAAGTTCATCACGCCGCCCACCGACCCGGGCTACCACCTGGAGATCCCACAGCGCCAGAGCTAGTTGCGCGGCCCCTTCCCGGCGGCGTGGCCGGGGAGGGGCCTTCACCCGGCACCGATAGGAGGCGACCGCCATGAGCTCCCAGATGAGTTCCGAGAATGCTGCTCCCGCAGAGGATCCGCGCCTGGCCGGGGAGACCCTGGAAGAGCAACTGCGCCGCACCCTACCAAATCTGGAAGCGCTGCTTGCGGAGATCCAGACGGATCCGGACGCCGTCATCCCGCCGCCGGCCCGGGTCCGCGCCACGGTGGGCACCGCGCATCTGTTCGGCGACCAGAAGCCCGAGCAGCTCACGGCGGCGATGGAGCAGGAGCGGGCGCGGCTCCTGCAATTCGCCCGCATGGCGGTCGAGGCGCTCCGGCGAGGCCAGAGGGTGTCCATCCCCCTGACCGCAGAGGAGCGGCGCGGCGCCCTGGCGCTCCTCACCTTTGTCACCCGGCCGGCGCTGCTGGTGCAGAATAACCGCTTTGTCGAGCCGCCTCCGCTGTGGCAGGAAGCGCTGAGCCGCAGGCGGTCCCTGATCGAGCGGACCCTGCCTTCCGTGGGCCGGATCGAGATGGAGGGGCATCCCAAGGGCCAGCCCTGGGCCGGCACCGGCTGGGTAACCGGACCGGGCTTGCTGATGACCAACCGGCACGTGGTCGAGGAGTTCGCGGTGCCGGAGCCCGCAGCCGGCGGGACGGCCCGGTGGCGACTGAAGCCGCAGATGACGGCATCCATTGACTTCGCGGAGGAGTGGCTCCCGGACGGCGGCTCCGGGGATGAGCAGCGCACGTACGAGATCCCGAAAGGCGGGGTGATCCGGGTCCATCCGGTCCATGACCTGGCGTTGGTGCCGGTGGCCGGGACGGCGCGCGGCAGCGAGCAGCGGCCACTGCCGCCCCCCCTGACGATCGCCGCCCGCGGCGAGGCGATCGTCGAGGGGCGAAAGCTGTATGTCGCCGGCTACCCGGCCCGCGACTGGAAGAATCGCGAACTGGAGCACATGGAGCGCCTGTTCGAGGCGATCTTCAATGTGAAGCGGCTGCAGCCCGGCCAGGTGATGCAGGTGCTCGCGGACAAGACCACACTGCTGCATGACTGCTCCACGCTGGGCGGCAACAGCGGCTCGTGTGTGGTGGATCTGGAAACTAACCGGGTGGTCGGCCTGCACTACGCGGGCTTCCACCGCCACACCAACCTGGCGATCGCCCTCTGGATGCTTGCTGATGACCCGCTGCTGCGGGAGGCGGGCGTCCGCTTCGGCCAGGCGTAGGGCCACTGTGAGGACGTAGCTGATGGCGAACCGCGCGCTGGTGATTGGGATCGACCACTACGATCCGCGGGTTGGCGCCCTGGGAGGCGCGGTCCGCGATGCGATCGCTTTTGCCCACTGGGTAAGCAACTTTGGCAAGGTCCCCGCCGGGAACCTGCGTCTGCTGCTCTCACCCGTCCCCGGGCAGGCTTTGCCCGCTCTTCCCGAAGCCGTCCGGGGAGATGAAGCGGCAACGAGCCGCAGCGTGCGCATCGCCATGAAGGATCTGCGCGGCGCCGCAGTGGGAAGCGGGGACCGGCTCTACTTCTACTACGCCGGCCATGGAGCGTCTATCCCCGAGTGGCGGGACGATCCGGTCCTGATCCCTCCTGAGTTCGTGGATGCGGAACTGGACGCCGGTAGCCTGCTTGGCTTCCGGGACATCTTGCCTGTCCTGGGAGCCCTCCCTTTCCAGGAGCAGGTGTTCCTGATCGATGCCTGCCGCGATTTCGGCCTCTCGGACTACGAACCCGTGATCCCCAGTGCCGTGCGGCCTCGGTTAAAGGATCTCACCACCCGCCAGTACGTGCTTTACAGTGTGTCGCCCGGCCAGCGCGCGGTGGAGACCGGCCGGGGCGTCTGGACCAGCACGTTCCTGGAGGCGTTCCGCACCCGTAGCTACCAGGTCGCGGTGCGGGGGCGCGGCGCGGACGGCCGGCCGCGCTACGAGGTGCGCCTGGACCGGCTGGCCGACTGGCTCCGGGCCCGGGTAGCCGAGCGGATCGAGGAGAAGTTCCTGCAGGATGCCGCTCGCTATGTCCAGACGCCGGAGTACGAGCGGGACCCCCGCGGCGGCAACCTCCTGCTGGCCGAGGTCCCTCGGCCTTTGGCCAAGGTAGAGGTCCTGGTAGCCCCGGATCTCGCCCTGGAGACCTGCAAGATCCAGGTCATGGAGTATCTGGAGGGCAGCGGGGAAGAGCGGGAGGTCAAAGCGAAAGGCCCCGGTGTGGAACTGATGACGTCTTTCGAACTCGGACCAACCGACTACTCGATCCGCGCCTACGCCCGGCGCTACCTGCTGCGGAGCACGACATGGACGGTCGACGACCCTCCCCAGGTCGAACTGACGTTGGATGTGGATCCGAGCCCGGTCCCAGTAGCGGCCCCAGTGGAGCCAGAGGCCACGAGGAGGGGTCTGGAAGGGCTCACTGATGAGGAAGGTCTGGAGTCGCTGCCCCGATCTTTTTCGCTCGAGAGTCCCGTCGAGGTTCCCCAAGCAGCGGAGCCCGGCAGGCTGACGGTCCAGGCGCCCGATCCCTGCGTCCTGATCGAGCTGCTGGACTCCCGGCGGCGACTGGTGCGGGAGCAGTCGGGATCCCTCTGTGACTACGCGCTCCGTCCGGGGATCTACCGGGTTCGCCTGCGCCTGCCGGGCGTGAGCGCGGTGGAGCGGACCGTGGAGGTGCGTTCGGGCCAGGCCACCGAGATCAGGCTGGACATGCCGGACCCGAAGCTGGGGCGTCTCCACCTTCAGTTGCTCGAGAGCCTCGGAGTCGAGATCCATTACGAGGCCGGCGGCAACGTCGAATTCCTGGAGGTATCGGAGACGCTGGGGCCACTGGCGGGGGTCCGGTTTGGCTCTCTCCTGGCGTTCGCGGCGTACGCCGCCAACCAGCCGGATACGGGCGACTTCCAGCGGCTGCGCGCCTTTGGCATCGCCCCCTTTCCAGCTGCCGCCCTGGACCGGGGCGCCCGCTGCGGCCTCCTCGTCCTGGTCGGCGTGGCCGCGGAGCGGCCATCGGACGAGCTTCAAGAATTCCTGACCGGCTGCCGGCTGGTGCTCCGCCGTCCGGACGGCACAGTAGTGGACCAGAGCGGGTTCCAGGTCCTCGACAGGATGCGGGCGGCGGCCCAGCGCCTGCTGCCCCTGACTGAGCCGGAGCCGCTCCAGGCGGAACTGCGCTTGCCGGGCTTTGGCCGCACGCGTCACGCGGTTTCCACCCTCCCCGGCCGCCTCAGCGTGCTCATTGCCGTCATCGAGGCAGAGGGCACGGTCGATGTGCAGCAGTATCTGCTCCCGCTGCCTGCATTGCCGGGAGAAGTGCCGCCGGGCTGGGACTTTCTGCGGGATAGCTTCCGGAACATCCGGCGGCTGGACCTGGCGCAGCGGTTCTATGCGGCGGGCGAGTTGGAGGACATCCTGGGCCGCAGCCCCCGGCAGCAGGCGGAGGCGATCTACGACCGGCTGGACCGGTTCGGGCTCGCGGGCGCGAGGGAAGTGTACGGCTTCGCCGCCGAGCCCGTGATCGACGTCTATCAACAGGCCCGGGCGGCGGGACAGGACGCGGCGGCCATCCAGGCGCTGATGGAGCGGAAGATCCTCCAGATCGGACCGCGCGGCCTCGGCCTGCAAGGTCGCGCCGGCATCATCGAAGAGCTGCTCTGGGGCAAGTGGCTGGACCCCCTGCTGGGGTGCCTGGCCGGCTACGCGCTGGTGCGGACCGGCCAGGCGGAGGAGTTTGCGGGCAGGGGCCCCGGCGGCGCCCCGGATGTTCTGGACCATCTGGACGATCCGGCCGGAGCTGTGCTGGCTGCAGCTCGGAAAGAGCCCCCTGAGCTACATCCCCTCC
Organism: Actinomycetota bacterium; assembly: GCA_005805375.1. Taxonomy (GTDB): domain Bacteria; phylum Armatimonadota; class SYMT01; order SYMT01; family SYMT01; genus SYMT01. The sequence goes on along the minus strand of SYMT01000695.1, from coordinate 96 downwards.
GCAACATGGCGGTCTTCTTTACGGACCTTCCGGACGTGCATGTCCTCGCAGGGCTCTGCGACCCAGTGGTGGAGCGCCGGCCGCGGCATTTTGCGC
>SYMT01000694.1 GCA_005805375.1 Actinomycetota bacterium | reverse complement strand
GCGAGGCTGCGGGCCGGGTTCTTTTCCTGGACGAGGGTGTCATCCGGGAACAAGGTCCCCCGGAGCAGCTCTTCGAGAACCCCCGGGAAGCGCGGACCCGCGAGTTCCTGGCAAGAGTGCTCCAGCGCTGATTGCCGCTGCGAATCGCTGACCGCCGCAGTCATTGGTGGGCAGTGAGCGCCTCCACGAGCGCCGCGACCTCGCTGAAGGCGATGGGATCCACGTCACCGAGGGGCAGCGCCTCTCCGGCGCCGGGAGGATACCCATCCAGCAGGCGCGGGAGGAAGTAAGCGCACGCGATGCACTGGGTCGGGGCGCCTCGCAGGTCCCGGACCGGGATGCCCGGAGCGTACTCGATCACCGCGGTCAGCAGTCCACGGCGCCCGATGAAGGCGCGACGGTGTGCCCGGTAGATCCCACGTCTGCCGGCCTCCGCCCGGACCCACCCTCGCCGTTCGAGGGCGGCCGCCAGCGCGGCCGCCATACATGGGACTCCGGTGCGCCGGGTCAGTGCCCGTTCGGCCACTTCATCCGGTTCCGGGCGGTGCAGAGCCCGTCCCAGTTGGGGGAATGGCGGCCGCTGCTCGTAGTCGGCCAGGAGTTCTCCCCAGCGGTGGCGCAGGTCCGCGGTGAGATGGAGTGGGTGGAGCAGCAGGACCCGACCTCCCTCCGGAAGCGCCCATTCCCGGTCGTCCGGTCCGGCCAGCGTGCCGTCTTCAGCTACCCGGAACGTGCCGGCCAGCGTTCCGCCGGGACTGATGCCTCCCCAGATCAGCCCGCGCAGTAGGGGTCGCATCAGGGGATGCCCGAGGAGGTACGTTTCAAAGTCGGCGATCCGCCACGACCGTTGAGTGAGCATTGCTTCCTCCAGTCGCATGGACTGCTGTTTCAGCGCGTCGGCAATCTGCTTCTTCAGCACGCGCCAGTGGGCCGCCGCCTGCGCGGCCAGGACCGCATCATCACTGGAGTTTGGTTCAGGTAGATCGGTGCGTTCATTCCCCGCGTCGTCTCGGACAGTGGGCCGGAGCGATGGACTCAGTACGAGATGAAAGCGCCGGGAGCCGAAATCGAACGTCGCGCTCCCCTCCGCATCCAGGCCGAAGGTCGGCGTCATCCGATCATCCAGGTCATCCAGGCTGAGGCCGCGACGCGCGGCAGCTTCCAGAAGGTACGCAGTGGCGGTGCCCTTGAGCGCCCAATCCCGCGGGACCCGCGTGAAGGCGCGCAGTTGCATCAGCGCCGCCTCGCTCCCGAGCTCGAACAGGCACTGAAGCGCGAGGCCCACCGGCCCATGCTGCCGCTTCTCCTTCCAGTTGCGGGCAAGGGCGCCGAGTTGCCGGGCGTACTCGTCGCCCCCAAACTGTCCCGCTGCCTGGATGATCCCGCCCTCCCGCGGACCGCAGCCGTGCCGCTGCCACTGCTCCACCAACGCTGCGGCGAACCGGTCCAACGTCGCCGGGTCCGCACGCTCCCGCAGCGCCGCCACCAAAGGTGGTGTCTCCCCCTCGTGCCGCGCCTCCAGCGCCACGAGCAGGCGTTCTACCTGCGAATGGACGAGGGGTGTGCCGCCGACGAGCACCGGCGGGAGGTCGGCCGGCAGGAGCTTCGCGGTTCGAGTGTCGGGTTTCATGTTCTGGATTTCGAGTGCCGGGTGTGCGTCGGTAGGGTGGGTACGCTCGGTCCCGCCGAAGTGGGCTTCGCCGGGGAGTCCGAGTTCCCATCCCCTGGCGCCCGGGTACGTGCGCCAAGGAACTTCCGCCCGCGGTGAAGAATGAAGGAAGCAGGATCAGGGCATAGCCCGGCGCGCTCATGACCCCTTGCGTCGCACCACCATCATGATAATCACACCGCGGATCTACTACGTTCTCAGCACAGAGGGAACGGATGAGGAAGTGTGTGCCCGCCTGCGCGAGGTACGCGAGAGAATCCTCGCCCTTCCGGGGGGGAAGTGTTCGGAGTTGATCCGGGTGGATCCCGTCTGCAACGCCGAAAACCTGCGGCGGCTGCAAGATGAGGGGACGGTTCTCCCGTCGGCAGTGCGAGAGCGGCTCGAGCCGCTCTGGGCGGATCCAGAGGCGGGTTTGCGGGCTGACGGGCTGGCGGGCCTGGACGGGCCCGCGGACGATAGGACGCTGCTGCAGCGCTTCGCCGCGATCGGCTGGGCGCTCGTACAGGCGTCACCGCATTGGTGCAAAGAAGACTACCCGGAGTCGCTGCGGATCAGTGGTGTGAAGCCGGAGGCGATTCGGCTCATCAAGCGTCGGTTGCGGCGGATCACCGACGTTCGGTTGGAGTTTCCACCGTTGGACGAAGACGGCGGGTCAGGCGGCATGCTCTTGTCCCGCGATAACCTCTTCGTTGAGTTCGCCAACGCGATGCACCGCTATGGCCATCTCCTTGAGGTGGATTTCGGCGCCGGGTGCGACCCAATGTCTGTCGGGTTGACCACCTACGCGGGGGAGGGACGCCGGCTGTGGCTCGGCAGGGGGCAGTTCGATTACGCTTTCGCCGAGAATGCCCGGGCTGCGGTGATGGGGAGTGCCCAGGTGCTGGACATTTTCCAGGATGCCGGGATGCTGGCCGGCACGGACGATTCACTGGGCTATTACGGCGACCGAGACTGGGACAAGGCCGCACTATCTCTGGTGGCAGTACTGATCAGCGCCGGGGAGGTGGCCGACACCCTGCAGCGCGCCAAGCGCGTCGCGCTGTATGACATGCCGGACACCCACATCTGGAATCCGTTCCCGCCTCGCGACAAGATCCACGAGCTCACGCACTCGCTCCTCTACGATCTGACGCCGCAGGACCTGCGCCCCACGATCGCCGAGACGCTGCAAATCCCCGGCCGAATCGGGGAATTGATGATCCGCGGCGGACCCGACCGGCTGCATCCCGAACCCGGTAAGAAGCTACGGTAGTGCAGGTGCATGGACCGACCCGTTCCCGATTCGAAGGGAGGAAAGGGACTTGAGCGAGGGACCCGGGGCCAGGCCGCCTAGGGGGCCGTGAGCGCGCATGAGAAGGCCGGAGAGGATGCAGGCAACACGAGAGAGGGCAGTTCGGGATGCGTTACTTCTGCGAGCGGTACGGTACGGATGGCAATCGGCGGGCGGGCGAGCGACGCAACCCTCCTGCTCCCCGGCTGGCGCCGGGCGCAGGTGCTGTCCCTCCGCGGTTCGCCGTCGCATTTCCGAAGGTGGAGTTCCAGGCCGATCGCGTGACCGTCCAGCCTTCCCCGCATAATTCGGCGGTGGGGTGTCCGGGCCGCCGCTTTCACCTTCCGGCGCCGCAGCCTGCCCGGTCTGTTTGCCTCAGACGCTTCTTGTGGATCGCCGGCATTGCAGGGGCAATGCTTGCGGCGCCGAACCGGAGTGTGGCCGCCCCGCGCCGCGCGACACTCGCAATTTCCGTTCCGGCGTCCGCCGGCTTCGGGCTCGCGGGGCCGGAAGATGCCCGGCAATTGCTTGTTACCGAGCGTCGGCCGGACGGCCGCGTGCGAGACCGCACTTCTACTGTGCGCTATGTGGTCGCGCCGGCCGGAGTGGTGGCCGTGCACGCCGGAGGGTGGGTGACGCCGCTGCGCGACGGCGCTGCGCAGATCCGGGCCGTTGATGGAGGCGTCCGCACTGCTCCGATACGCGTCACCGTGCGCGGGCTGTCGGCGCCGGCTCCGGTGAGCTTCCGGCGGCTTGTGGTTCCGGTACTGGCGAAAGCGGGGTGCAGTGGCGGCGTATGCCACGGGCGCACGGGCGGGCAGAACGGCTTTCGGCTCAGTCTGTTCGGGTTCGAGCCGGAGGATGATTACGGGTATCTGGTCCGCGAGGGCGCCCGGGTTGTGCCCGCGCGACCGGGTGAGAGCCTCCTGCTGCGCAAGGCGACCGCAAGCGTGCCGCACGCCGGGGGGAAACGGTTCGGCGTCGGCAGCGTCGAGTACCGCCTCCTTGCGCGCTGGATGCGAGAGGGAGCGCGCGATGACCCGCCGGACGCTCCCCGATTGCACCGGCTCGAGATGACGCCGGCAGAGGTGGTCCTGCCGCCGGGCGCTGAGCAACAAATGGCGGTGCTCGCGCATTACACGGACGGCAGCTCCCGTGATGTTACCCGTCTGGCGCAGTTTGAGGTGAATCTGCCCAACCTGCGGGTGTCCGACACGGGTCGAGTGAGCGTCGGGCCGGCGCCCGGCGCGGCGGCCGTCATGGCGCGCGTCGGAACCGATGTAGCGGTGATGCAGTGCGTCGTACCCCTGGTCCGCGCGGCCCCCATGCCGGCGCCGACCCCCCACGAGTCTGGAAACGCAGTGGACCGCCTGGTGTTTCGGCGGCTTCGGATGCTCGGCCTCACCCCATCGCCGCCCGCGAGTGATCGCACCTTCATCCGGCGAGTCACTCTGGATGTGGCGGGGAGGCTGCCGACCCCCCCAGAGACGCAGGCGTTTCTGACGGACACCTCCCCGGGGAGGGACGCGCGTCTCGTGGACCGGCTGCTGGCGGATCCGGGATACGCGGACCTGTTCGCCGCCAGATGGAGTGCGCTCCTTCGCAACCGCCGCGACTCCGGTGCGGACGATCCGGCTCCGACAGCCGCCTTCCATGGGTGGCTCCGGGACAACTTCGCGCGTGACCGTCCGTTCGCCGAACTCGCTCGCGACGTGTTGACGGCGCAGGGGGCGGCTCCGGCGGCGCCCCCCGTGCTCTGGTATCGCGAAGTCCGCGATGCGTCTGCCCAGGCGGAGGATACGGCGCAGTTGTTTCTGGGCGTGCGCATCGCCTGCGCGCGGTGCCACCACCATCCGCAGGAGCGCTGGAACCAGCACGACTACACTGCGCTGGCTGCCTTCTTCAGCCGATTGAAAATCGAGGATCCGCCGGCTCCTCCGCAGAAACGAGGGGAGCCCAAACCCGTGAAGCCGCCGTTCCGGGTGGAACTGGCGGTGGGTGCGGCAGTGCTCCCCCATCCACGCACCGGACACCCCGTGCCCGCTGCTCCGCTCGGCCTGTCCGCGGCACCTGCGGCTGCCGCTGCCGACGCCCGGCAGCGACTCGCGGACTGGCTGGCGGACCCCGGGAACCCGTACTTTGCACGCACCGCAGTGAATCGCGTCTGGAAACAGTTCCTCGGGCGGGGATTGGTGGAGCCGGAGGACGACTTTCGCCTGACGAATCCCCCCACGAACCCGGAGTTGCTGGATACGTTAGCGGCGGAGTTTCGACAGAGCGGCGGGTCGCTGAAACAGCTCGTGCGACGCATTTGCACCTCGCGGGTCTACCGTCTCAGCTCAGAGTCTCATGCACAGAACCGGGCAGACACCCAGAGCTATGCCCGCTTTTACCCCCGGCGGCTGCCGGCAGAAGTGTTGTTGGATGCGCTGGACCAGGTGACGGGCAGTCGGACCCGGTTCCCCGGTTTGCCCGAGGGGACTCGGGCCGTGCAGGTACCGGACAACCAGACCGGTTCCTACTTCCTGAGCGTGTTCGGTCGTCCGGATGGCACGAGCGCGTGTGAGTGCGAGCGCCGGAGTGAGGCGACTCTGGCGCAGTCGCTGCACCTGCTCAACTCCCCCGAGGTACTGGCCAAGGTGGCGGGACCTCGTGCGGCCGCCCTTGCGGCCGATCCGCGGACCCATCGGGAACGCCTGCGCACCCTGTACCAGCTTGCGCTGGCCCGGGAACCGATCCCGGCGGAAGAGGCAGTGCTTCTCCCCCGCCTCCAGTTCGCCGAACCGGACCGTGGGGCCGTGCAGCGGGTCTACGAAGATGTCATCTGGGCCGTGCTGAGCACGCGCGAGTTTCTCTTCGTCCGCTGAGAAAGAACAATGCTGACCCTCTCTACTTCTGCGCACCGGCGGGATTGTGCCGGTCTGCCGCGTCGGGACCTGATCCGGGCCGGGGCACTCGGTGTGGGCGGGCTGACCCTCCCGTGGTTGCTCCAGGCGCGCGCTGCCGCGACCGGGGCGCCCGATTTTGTGCGCGATCGAGCGGTCGTGCTGCTCTTCCTGGCGGGCGGCGCCAGCCACATCGAGACCTTCAACCCGAACATGGATGCGCCCGATCCCTACCGGAGCGCCACCGGGGAGGTGAAGACCTCACTCACCGGCGTGACATTCGGCGGGACCTTTCCCGAACTGGCGAAGTTAGCTCACGAGATGGTCGTTGTGCGTTCCTTCCGCCACACCATCAACGACCATGTGCGGGCGATTAACCACGTGTTGACCGGCAGCACTGACACCACGGGGATGGCGACGCAGGGGTTCAGCATCGGGGGTGCGGCAACACGGCTCAGGGGCGCCCATCACCCGCGCACCGGGCTTCCCACCTACGCACTCCTGACCGCCCCCCACAAGGACGGCCAGTACGCCAAGGAATTGGAGCGCGTAGTGACCGGTTCGCGCGGCGGATCGCTGGGGCAGACCTTCGCACCATTTGTGCCCGGGGGCAACGGTCCCGCCGCACTGAATCTCCGCCTGAACCTCCCCGCCGGGCGTCTGAATGACCGGCGCGCCCTGCTCCGCCAGCTTGAGGGTCTCCGCCGGGCCACCGAGCCGCTGGATCCCGCACAGGATCTGTCCCCTTTCGAAGCGCAGGCGATGGAACTGCTCACCGGCACGGCGGCGCGCGCGTTCGACCTGGCCGGCGAGGACCCGAAGCTGGTGGAGCGGTACGACACGAGCATGATGCAGATCGGCAAGAAGGTGTTTCAGCCGTCTGTACTCGGGCGGCAGATGTTGATGGCGCGTCGCCTGGTGGAAGCGGGAGCCGGGTTCGTTACGGTCCAGAGCGCCGGGTGGGACATGCATGCGGACGGCAACAACCCGGGCATCGTCGCCGGCATGCAGATGCTGGGGCCCACCGTGGACCGGGCGCTCTCGGTTCTTCTGGCGGACCTGAAGGACCGCGGCCTGCTCGAGAAGACCCTGGTGATCGTCACCGGCGACTTCGGCCGCACCCCCGGCATCAACAAGAACGGCGGGCGGGATCACTGGGCGCGGCTCTCCACGCTGGCGTTGTGCGGCGGCGGGCTGCGGGGCGGGCAGGTGATCGGCATGTCCGACGCGAAAAACGGGGAGCCCGCGACCGACCCGGTGGGCCCGTCTCACCTGCTCGGCACCGTGCTCCACACGCTGTTTGACCTTACCAAAGTGCGCCTGGCGCGGGGCCTTCCCGCAGAATTACTCCGCCAGGTCGAGCAGTCGAGACCGATCCCGGGAGTGTAGCGATCACGGGGGAAAGCGACCGCGTGACGATGCCGAGATAAGGCGCTCCGGTAGGAGTCGCGCCGGTTGACCGAGCCCCCGGAAGGATTCTTCCCCGGCCTCTGCGTGCTCGACCCATTTCTCCGGTTTGATCTCTGGTGGACCGCGCTTGCGGATCGGGCTACACTGAAATCACTCTCGCCTGGCGGGTCTCCCCAGGCCCGCTGGAACGCTCCCGGACTCCGATGCTGCCTCGCCCCGACCTCCTTTCCGACCGTTCACCCGCTGGGCTCGAAGTGTTTCAACTCACCACCGAGCCCGACGTCCCCGGGTCCCATGTCTACATGGAGGCGCAAATCTTCGCGCCGGACTCGCGGCGTCTGGTGCTGCACCGGTCGGCGCATCCGCACGGTTCGGACCCGAAGGATCCGGAACACGCCTACTTGCTCTGCGATCTGGACGCGCAAGGAGAACTCTCGGCTCTCACGACCGAACTGGGAGCTACGGCGCCTTCGATCTCTCCGGACGGGCAGTACCTCTACTACTTCATTGACGAGACCACGATGTGGGGGGGGCGGCTGACGCTCAAGCGGGTGCGGCTCGACGGGTCGGGGCGGGAGACACTCGCGGTTCTGGATGGGGCGATCCCGGGCGAGGCGCTCCACCCGAGCCGCCCCTACCCGCTCTCCACGATCTCGTCGGACGGGAGACGGATCGCCATTTCCGCGTTTCTGGGCGACGGTCGCGTGGAGTACCCGATGCAGCCCGAGTGGGGGCTCCTTGTGTTCGATGTCGAGCCTGCCTCGGTCCGGCTCATCCTGCGCGGCGAAAGCTGGTGCAACGTCCATCCCCAGTACTGTCGCTCGCTCGACCGCGAGGCGTCACGCGACCTGCTGATCCAGGAGAACCACGGGAACATCACGGGTCCCGACGGCAGGGTCACCCGCCTGGTGGGTGGGGCCGGCGCCGACCTGCACGTGATTCGTGACGATGGGACACACCTCCGCTCACTCCCGTTCGGGCGCGACGGGAACGAATTCTGCCAGGGCCATCAGTGCTGGCGGGGGCAGGGTGGCCGCGTGATTACCAGCACGGTGACCAGGAGTCCGGCGAGTGCCCGCCTCATCGAAGGCACGCCGGTCGAGGGATTCTCCCACTCCGGCAGTGCCCTCAGCGGCGGCCGACGGATGGACCTGACGCGGAGCCACCCGCAGCCGGACTTTCACCACTTTGCCACTGACCGGACCGGCGCCCGCTTCATCACCGACTCGGGCCCGAAGGACGCACGCGGCGCGATCTTTGTCGCGGACCTCCCCGCAGACGAGGACGGCGAGTTGGAGAATCTTCGTTTTCTGCTCTCGCCGCGCAGTTCCTGGCGCAAGGATTCGCACATCCACCCGTTTCTCTCGCCGGACGGCACAGCCGGGTTCTTCAATTCGGACGAGAGTGGGGTCCTCCAGGCCTATATGGTGCGCGGCTTCTGAACCCGGTGATCGTAATGGGTCCAGCAAACCCACCAGCGCTGCCGCCACACGAAAGACATCCCATCCGATGAAAATCGCTCACATCGAAGTCTTGAACCTGCTCTTTGACTACCCTGAAGGCCGCCGGTTTACGTACGCCGGCGGAACGTGCACCGGGCGGGTCACGTCGCTCATCTGCGTGACTACCGACGACGGCCGCGTGGGGATCGGTTCGGCGTACTCACACCCGGGGCTTGTCTATCTGATCGTCAAGGGGCAGCTTGAGCCGTTGTTGCGCGGTCAGGATCCCCGCGAGGTAGAGTACCTCTGGGAGCGCATGTACGCCATTACCCGCTGGTACGGGCGTAAAGGAGCGGCGATGTCGGCCCTGGGGGGGCTGGACACAGCCTTCTGGGACCTGCGCGGCCAGGATGAGGGCCGGCCCGTCTGGCAACTCCTGGGCGGGGAACAGTGCCGGGACTGCCCGGCGTACGCCAGCGCGCTCCTGTGGAAGGAGGACGTCGCGGACCTGGCCGACGAAGCGGAACGGCATCTCGCCCACGGCTTCCGGCGCATGAAGATGCGTCTGGGCCGCAGTGAAGAGTATGACCGGGCGGCCGTACATGCCGTTCGGCAGGTGCTGGGTCATGACGGCGAATTGATGGTGGACGGCTCGATGCGGTACCATCTCGACCTGGCGCGACGGATGGGGGACTTTCTCGCGGAGCAGGGGGTGTTCTGGTATGAGGAGCCGTTCCTTCCGGAGGACCTGGATGCATACACTGCTCTGCGCGGCACCGTGGGCGTACCGATCGCCGCGGGGGAGAACGAATTCGGCGTGCAGGGCTTCCGCGAGCTGATTCGCACTCGCGCGGTGGACATCGTGCAGCCGGATGCCAGCCGGTGCGGCGGCATCAGCGAAGTCGCACGCGTGGCCCGGATGGCCGCTGACTCCGGGCTGTCGTTCGCGCCGCACACCTGGAGCGATGCTGTGGCTGTCATCGCGAACGCGCACGTTGTCGCCTCCCACTCGAACGGCACCACCGTCGAGGTGGACCAGACCGGAAATCCCTTCATCACCGACCTGCTCGTCGAGCCGCTCCAGATTCGCGAGGGGAAGTTGGCGTTGAGCGACCGGCCTGGGTTGGGAATCGAGCTGGATCGGCGGGTCGTCGAGCAGTACCGGATGTCGGACCCGCTGTCCATCCCGGACGGGTTCTACTCCGACATGGTCTTCGGAAGTGAGGGGCTGGGCCCGCCGGCAGGGTATGTAGAGCGAGAGGCGTAATCAGGCCGCTTCTCGCTCCACTTGCCGCTCCACTTGCCGCAGGTCCCCTGGGCGCTGGGGGCAGGCGAGATGCCTACTTTGTCTCCTCCCGCTGGCGCTTCCACTCCTGCAGAAACGCTGTTTCACGGTCGGCCACGTACCTCCGATAGCCTACGCGATCCACAAAGGGATTCTCCTCGGGCTTCTGGAGCAGGCGGGCGTGTTTGGCCGGCAGGTCGTAGTACGCGCCGTGGGCCCCAAGGAACAGGTCCACCGGGAGCGACTTGAGCACGCGGAAGCATTTCTGGTAGTCCTTCGCAATCTCCGGGTAGGCGGTGTTGTTCACGAGGCGGTAGCCGGGATTCACGTTCGGGCTGCCGATGATGACAGCGTTCAGCGTCTTGCCGCCATCCCGCACTTGCATGGTCCATGTAGTGCAGCCCCGAGTGTGGCCGGGGGTGCTGTGTGCCACGAGGTCGTTCCCGCCCAGCCGCACGCGGTCGCCGTCGGACAGCACCCGGTCTACCGGACACGCCTCATAGTGGTGCCTGGGTTCATCATACTGGAAGTCACCCTTGCCCCCAGCCCGAATGAGCTCCGCGTCACCCTTCATGACCATCACCCGGCAGCCGGTGAGACGGCGGATCTCCGCGCTCCCCGCACAGTGGTCGTTGTGGGCGTGGCTGTTCAGCAGGATCTTGATGTCCTGAAAGCGGAAGCCCAGCTTTTCGACACTGGCACGGATCAGGGGCACTGTCTCCTTGTAGCAGGCGTTGATGAGCACATGCCCCTGATCGGACGTGATCAGGTACGCGGCCAGCATGTCGGAGCCGACGTAATACAGATTCCCTGCCACCTTGTGTGGGGGGAACGGGGAGTCGATGGACTGCGCGCTGCCGGACACGGCTGCGATGAGTAAGGCGAGAGCCGCAATCGGCGCCGGCGTAACGAGGCGGCGGTGTTTCATGTGATTTCGGGTGGAGAGTGCGGGATGCAGGAGATGCTGCAGCCCTCGGGTTGATCAGACGGAAACGATGCGACCCAGCCGGAAAGTACCAGAGAACGGAGGCGCCGCTACATCCCGGGACGGGGGACTTCGAACTTCTGAATGCGTTCGTTTCCGGCATCTGCGACGTATAGATAGCCTTTGCCGTCCATTGCCATGCCGTGCGGTCGCGCCCATTGGCCGGGCTCATGACCGGGACCGCCCGCCGCGAACAGGAACGTGCCGTGTGGGGTGAAGCACTGAACGCGGTCGTTGAGGCTGCTGACCCACACGCGGTCGTGCCGATCCACCATTACCCCTACGGGACCAAAAGAGTTCTGCGAGAATCCGGTCGGGTAGGCGCCAAAGCCGCCGGGTTTTTCGGACTTGTTCCCCCAGGCGGACATGGGTTGTCCGTCGGGAGTGAGTTGCTGGACGCGCCCAAGTACACCCTCGGTCGTGTAGAGGCGACCCTGGCTGTCCTGGGCGAGGAAGTGCGGCCCGGCAAAGCGGGATCCGGCCGGCTCCGGGCCGCCGAACCGTCCGGGTAGCGAGCCGTGTTTGCCCCACTTTCCGACAAACTGACCATCCAGCGTGAATCTCTGGACGCGATGATTGCACTGATCGGCGACAAACAGCGTGCCGTCGGGCCGGATGACAATGCCGCCCGGTTGGAACAGTTCCCCGTCAGCCGCCCCGCGTTTCCCCCACTCACGAACGACCTTCCCTGCCGGGTCGTACACCGCGATCTTGTGCTGCACCATGAAAGAGAGATAGATCAGGCCCTGGGCATCCAGCGCCATCCCTCCGATCATGCACGATCTGCGCGGAGGGGTGTCCCAGGGCAGTGGGAACTCACCCAGGTAGGCGCCGTCCGTGGTGAATCGCTGGACCCGCGCGTTGTTCAGGTCCGTGACGAAGAGCTCGCCGCTGGGGGTGATCGCGATGCTGATCGGCGAGTAGAAGTCGCCCGGCCGGTCGCCCTTCTTGCCCCAGGTTGAGATGAAGCGCGGCTCGGCGGGCGCCGCTGCCGGCACGGGGCCCGCCGCTGCTACCGGCGCCATCGTGAGCGCGCTGACCACGGCACGCCGCGTCCACCTGGGTCGCCGCATCTCGGTGTTCATCGTGTCTGCCTCTTTCAACGCGCCGATACTCCCAGGTGTCGCGGCGGGTCTGCGGCTTCGGGGCCGATCGTTACAGATTCCAGGGCGGGGAGTGGCAACGCCTACTGTTTCTCGGCGGGGCAGCCAGGTTCCTGTCTCGTAGTGAAACGCGCCGTGTTTGACCTACAATACACGTATGGAAGTCGCACTCGAACTCGTGCCTGCCGCCCCGGTAGCGGCGCTGCCGGTTGCCCCGAATGGCACCCGGCGCCCGGCCGCAGGCAGCCTGGAGATGCCCGATCCGCTCGGGGCTCACCGGTCCCCATCGGAGGAGGATGAGGCGTGGCCCGGTGAGGGGTACCGGTATCCGGACGTGGTTACCGAGGCGCCGTCGTGGGCCACCCCGGCCGATCGGGAGTGGTATCCGTGCCACATTGAGGAGAACATGGCCGAACGTCCGCGGCACTCGATCAACAAGCTGCCGGCCTGCGCGGCCATCGAAAGCCACTGTCCAGATAAGTTCGCCATCACCGAAATGGAACTCTACTACGAGCAGGGTTCCCGGAAGCACGTGGTGCCGGACCTGATGGTGATGGACAGCCGACCTACACCGGACGAGGCGGAGACGTATCTGGCCTGGCGAGACCCGCCCATCCGCTGTGTGGTGGAAATTGTGTCGCGGCGGAACACCCCGGCCCACCTGGAGGAGAAGCGGGTGCTGTACGCACGGCTGCGAGTGCGAGAGTACATCGAACATGACCCGTACCGCCGCGCGCTGCGCCTGTGGCGGCTGCAGCAGGCGGAGTACCACCCGGTGGACTTGCAGCCGGACGGCTGGGTATGGAGCGCAGAGACGCGGCTGTACTACGCACTGGACGAGGCAGGGAACCTGCGATTCAAGGACCGGGCGGGGCGGCGGTGGCGGCCGCCGCCGGAGCAACTGGCGCAGTTACTGGCGACGGAGGCTGAGTTGGAAGAGCAGCGCGCGGCGGTGGCGCTGCGAGAGGTGGAGGTGGCGGAAGCCCGGGACGCGCATCACGAGGCTGAAGCGCGGGCGGCGGTGGCGGAGTTGCGGGCGACCGCGGAAGCGGAGCACCGCCGGCTTGCGGAGCAGCGGGCGGCGGATGCGATCGCGCGCGCCGCTGCGGAGGAGGAGCAGCGCCGCGCGGCGGAAGCTCGGGCAGCGGAACTCGAGCTGTTGCTCGCGCGGCTGGCGCCCCCGCAGAGAAATTCACCCGATTAGAACGCCCAGGCCCCCGATGTCCCCTTCGGCTCGTGCCGGGCCGCCGATGACCTGGTCACATCCGGATGCCGATGCCGATTCGTGCGGCGCCTTCGAAAGGGAACTTCGAGCGAGCTGCCGAAACGGTGTGTGGTGCGATTGCCGTCGCCTATGGAGTGGAAAGCGCTGTCGTGGACATGAATGGCCGTTTCCTGGCCAGGCAGGGTCAGGACACCCTCCAGGTCAGGGCGGGCCACCTGCCGCCGTGGGCGGTGGCGGACGTGGCGATCAACCGGGAACTGTTTCACGTGGACAACAGTCAGGCGAAGTTCCCGGTTCCCTTGCTCCCTGATTGTCAAGCCCTACGGGGGAACAGGACCATGATGAATCGTCGCGAGTTGTTGGAAGTGGGGGTGGGCGCGGGCGTTCTGGCCTCGGACGGCGCCGAGCCGCGCCGAACAGCTCTTCCCAGCGCGCCTGTGGATCGGGCTCGAACGCCGGTGGCGGTTGCGGACCGGCGCGAGCTGTTCGTGGATGACCATCTCGTAGGACGGCTGGTGGGGAAGGCCGACCTGAGGCTGCACGCGCCTGTGCCGCGCGAGGTGGTGCTCATGCACGACGTGCCCTGGGAGGGGAATGCCACGGCCTACCACAGCGTGTTCCGCGACGGCGACCGATACCGGATGTACTTCCGGGCCTGGCATCTGAATGTGAACAATGGGAAGCTGGCTCCCGGGTTGGAGAGTCTCTCCTGCGCGGAGAGCGAAGATGGGGTCCGCTGGCGGCGGCCGGATGTGGGGCTCCACGAGTTCCGGGGCTCGAAGGCGAACAACATCCTCCTGACCCGTGAGGCTGCGGAGCGGGATGGGGTCACGATCAGCGGCCCTGCGGTGTTCCGGGACACAAATCCTGCGGCGCCCGCAGAGGCGCGCTATAAGACGTTCTTCATCTCCCGAAACCCGCTCGGCATGGTCCCGTTCCATTCCGCCGACGGATTGCGGTGGACCCGATCTGCGCCGGCGCCGGTCATCACTGATGGCGCATTCGACTCGCAGAACCTCGTGTTCTGGGACGCGGTGCGGAATGAGTATCGGGCGTACTGGCGGTTCTTCACCCGGGGGACGACCACCGGCGCGACCTGGAAACCGGACGGCGTGCGTGCGATCCGCACCGCTACCTCCCGCGACTTGCTGCACTGGGAGCACCAGGCGGACCTGGTCTATCCGGGCTCACCCGTCGAGCAGCTCTACGAGAACGGGGTCGCTCCCTACTACCGTGCACCCCATCTGCTAATCGGCTTTCCGGTGCGCTACGCCGATCGCGCCGGGGCCAGTTCCACCACCGACGGCGGTGCATCCGAGGCCGCAGTGCGTGCGCGCATCGCGAAGTGGCCCGCCTCTCTGCGCGCGTTGCCGGATTTCGAACACCGCGCAATGCGTGCACTCGCCAGCGAGCGGTTCGGCAGCGCGGTCACCGAAGCGCTGTTCATGGCGAGCCGGGACGGGGTGACGTTCCGCAGGTGGAACGAGGCGTTTTTCCGTCCGGGGATCGAGCGCCCCGGCACCTGGAACTATGGCCAGCAGTTTCTGGCCTGGCGGCCCGTGGAGACGCGCTCCGACCTCCCCGGCGCCCCGCCCGAACTGTCATTCTACGCCACTGAAGGGTATTGGACGGGTCCGGGAACGGCGCTGCGCCGGTACTCGCTCCGGCTCGACGGGTTCGTTTCGGTGCACGCGTCCGCGGTGGGCGGGGAACTGATCACGCCGCCGCTCACGTTTACCGGCGCTACGCTGTCAATGAATTACGCCACTTCTGCGGTGGGGTCAGTCCGCGTCGAGATTCAGAGCGCGGAGGGCGAACGCCTCAAAGGCTTCTCGCTGCGCGACTGCGAAGAACTCTTCGGGGATACACACGCTCGGATCGCTACCTGGAAGGGGCGGCCCGACGTGAGCGAACTGCGCGGTCGGCCCGTGCGTCTCCGCTTCGTGCTCCGGGACGCCGACCTGTTCTCGTTTCAGTTTACGGGATGATGCGACGCGCGCTGCCTGCTGCGGGACAGCGCGCACGCGGGGCGACGCCCAAAGGGGACTTTCCCGCCCCGGTGCGCATTCGATCGGATGCGGCGACTCGAGTTCCAGGCATGAGCAGATGAGTTCGCCCGGTTCTGCAACCGGAGTGGCGTGGTCCCGCACTTGCGGGATGGTGCAGCAGTGCGGGAGTCCCGCGGGAGTTTCTTCCCCGGGAGCGCCGGCAACTTGCCGGCTCGGGCGCTCCAGATCGGTGACGCCCGTCTCTCCGTCCCCTTCCAGCACGAATTCCGCCAGTTAGATCGCCGCCATCGTTTTGCCGGCAGGGTCACGCTCTTGACTGGAGTAGTTGGAGACGAGGCCGCGGGCCGGCGAGAGTGCGACGAAACCCGGATACACGCTATCGCCCACACTGGGAAGCGCGGCACACTCCACGACCTGGTTGCCGTCGAGCTGCCACAATGTGGTCTTTGGCCCGCGGTCCGGGTGGTTCTGCGGCCACCGATCAGGATGTGATGTCCCCACCGGGTCCGCAGCGGCTCGCCGATCGTCTGTCCCAGGCTGGTGCGTTTTCAGACTGTCCCGGCACGCGAAGGGAGATGGGCACGCGGACCACGCGAACGACGTGCCCACCTGACGGACCCGGGCGTACTTGCCGGTCCTCGTCCCCGGTTCGCGGATCGGGCTCGTGGGGCAGGCGGGGATATACTCGGTGTGTCTGCGCTCCGCCCGTGTTGGGCCGCGCAGTCATGCTCTGCATCACGGAGGGGAGTTCCGCCACCATGCCTTCACCCTTTCCGGGAATGGATCCGTTCCTGGAGGATCCCGAGTACTGGCACGGCTTTCATCAGGATCTGGCCGGGGAAATTCGCGCCCAACTGAACCCCCGGTTGGGGCCCCGTTACCGGGCGGAACTCGGGGTGACCACGACCTATGAGGCCGTTGGCGTCAGCGGCAACGGACAGAGTGGTGTCGGGACCAAAAGGCGGTTCGTGCCGGACGTGGCGCTCCTGCCCTCACGAGATACCACATCCGGAGAGGTCGCTGTGGCGCCGAAGGTGACTCGGGCTCCCATACTGAGCGAAGTCCCCGACGAGGTGGAACGGAAACTACTGAGTGTGGAAGTGCGGGAGGCCGGCACTCACCGCCTGGTGACGGCGATCGAGATCCTTTCGCCGATCAATAAGCAACCGGGCGCGCGCGCGTACGAGGAGTATCTGCACAAGCGCCAGGCATTGCTGCGCTCGTGGGTCCATCTGTTGGAACTCGACCTGCTGCGTGGTGGCTTGCGACCACCGGTGGCCCGTCCGGTACCGGAGGCGCCCTACTATGTCGGGCTGAGTCGGGCGGAGCGCCGGCCGACGCTGGAAGTGTGGCCCATCGCCCTCTGGGAGCCATTGCCGGTGGTGCCGGTCCCTTTGCTCGAACCGGACCCGGACGTACCCCTGGATCTGCAGGAGGCAGTCGCCTCGGTGTATCGGCGTGGCGCCTACGAACGGGATATCGCCTACCATCGGCCGGTTCCGCCCCCAGCGCTGCCTCCGGACGAGGAACGCTGGATGCGGGACCTCTTGATGGAGGGAAATTCCGAGGGAGCCTGACGTAATGCCTGCGCCCGTTGTCATGCCTACCTTTGTGGATCAACCGATTCCGGTTGCAAGATACGCATGCTCCACTTCCCCCATCGGGATGCACGGTGTGTCCAGTGTCCGGTTGGCCCCAATGCCGTGTGGATGAGCTCCTGGCGCCAGGTGACGCAGAGGGTGGTTCTTTGGGTATCGTTCAGAGGATCGGCAACCACGACCGTTCCAGAAACCACCCCTTGTGCGTTGATCCCTGCTCGCGGGCTCCCAGCACCGTCCCGGCCACCCGGAGCAGGTCCTCCCAGCGCGGGCCGGGATCATCACCCCAGACCAGTTGCAACTGGCCCTCACCGAGGCGGGGCTCCACACCCAGCGGCAGCGCAAACTGCCCCGGGGAGGCGGTGTTGTGGTCTGTGATCGGCACACGCCTTTTGCCGCGCCGTCCAGTGCTTCCGCCTGCGCCCCGGGGCCGCCGCCATCTTGCCGGCAGTCGTGGCAGGCACCTGCGCCTGGCCAATTGTCCGGTCCGGCATCGGACGCCTGAAGCCGACCGTGGCAAGTGACGCAGCGCTGATCCGGCTCGCCAGGATCGGGACGATGATCCGCACGGTGTGGCGCACCTGAGCTCCGGCGGACGCCACGGAGAGCAGGGGGACGCGGACTGGGACAGGAACGCGCCAGAGGGGCGTCCCGAGTCCGGTCCGCGAGGCCCTGGCGCGCCGCCTCGGGGCCAGAGGGCCGGATCAGGGCCACACCGGGCCGGGGCGGCCCGCGCCGGGTTTGCGGGAATGGACCGCCCTGATCTGACCCCTGTTCACACACGTTCTCAGTAGCGCAGCACCTCTTCAGCCGCTGCCTGCCGCCCGGGGCGGCTGATCAGCGAAAGTTCAGCCTGCGCCCCGGCCACCATGAACCGGGCATCTGAGGCGATGGCCATGAACCGGAACCCCTCGGCCAGGCGCCGATTGCACTGCTCGTAGGTGGCGGTGTGGATGCCGGCGGCGACGCCGAAACGATCCGCAGTCGTGCGGATGTGCTCCAGGGCATGCACGAACTCCGGATCCGGACTCTCCATGCGGGGAGTCTTACCCATCTGCGCCAGCAGGTCGTTCGGGCCGATGAACACAGCGTCCACGCCCGGAACGCTGAGGATGGCTTCGGCGTTGGCGACTCCCTGGGGACTCTCCGCCTGCACGACGACCAGGATCTCGTCGTTTGCCCGCGCATAGTAGGTGCCGGGGTCGGTGCCGAAGTTCAATGCGTGGATCTGTCCGCCCACGCTGCGTATGCCTTGCGGTGGATACCTGGCTGCCGCTACCGCCATCTCCGCCTCTTCGCGGGTGTTCACCATCGGCACTACGATCCCGTGCGCCCCGCAATCGAGGACGCGCTTGATGTTCTCCGGGGTGTTCCACGGGATGCGGGCGAGTGGTGTCACTCCCCCCTCTGCAATCACGCCGAACATCGCGGATGCCGTTTCGATGTCAATTGGCTGGTGCTCCATGTCTACCGTGAGGTAGTCGAAGTCGAGTTGGGCCATGTAGCGGGCAGCCAGGAGAGTGGGTAGCCCCAGCCAGGCGCCCACCACAGCTTCGCCCGCCTTCAGGCGGGCACGGGTTCGGTTCGGTTTCATCGGATCAGTTCTCCTACGCGGATCTCTTTCGCCGCGCGGACGCGGTTCCCTGCGTCGCCGTCTTCGGCGTCGCACTCCGCCCAGACAGGTAGTCTTCCGCAATCAACACCGCGGCATAATCATCTATCGGCACCGGCGGAGTCTGCAAACTTTGCGGGATGAGCCGTCGCCACCCCCGCGGCGGGTTCTCCTGAAAATACCGCACACGAGCCCTGCGTGTGGTCTCCCATTCGGGCACGGTCTCCAGGTGCACATCAATCTCCCGCAGGCGCGAGAGCAACAGGCGGTAACCCGTCCCCTTCCCGACTACCATGACCGTGGGCCGATGCACCTCGGTCCAATCACCCGCCACGACGGCAACAAGTCGCGTAGGGACTACCCCACGCGCCAACACACCCTGCCGCGCATCCACAACAGCCAGTCCGCACTTTTCCCGCCCCGGGTCCACCGCCAGCACGCACAACGGTCGCTCAGGGTGCAACGGGGGAACCCTCGACTGCCTGGACTTCCAGATCAATCTGCAGCGGTCCCGCCCGGCGCGTATCCTGACGGGCCCGCGCGACCACCATTGCAACCCCGCGAATCTCACGCAGGCGTTTCATCGTCTGCGCTGTCAGGTCCCCACGCAGAGTGCCGACGTCACGTTCGACGCGCACGATGCGCCGCTGCGTGGCGATCGCAGCTACGCGCGTTCGCAGGAAGTCCCGGAGTTCCTGGCTGAGTACATTGTTCGACTTTTCCCCTCCTCCTGGATCCTGCCCACTGGTCACCATGACATCCACGACCTCTCCCTTGCGGAACACGAGGTCGTTGGAATACCACTCAAACTGGAGAGATACCGGCGATCCGCGGGGACAATCTTCGAGTGCGATGACCTCCAGCACGATTTGCCGGTCGCGCACCCCTGCGAGGCGGTCCACAATCCAACGCCGATATGCCTCCGGCTTCTTCGGCGCCTGGTCCGGGTATCCTTCCGGGACGGCGAGAATCGGACGGGGAAGGGGGGTCCCCTGTCGCCCGGCAACCGTCTGCTGCACTTCGTCGAACACTCCCTCGACGGCGCTGGCGAGCACATCCCTCGGGGCATTCGCAAGCACAACGCGCTGCTGGATGCGCTCACCCTGATGAAATGCCAGCCCTCCTCGGGACCCCGAGTCCTGAACATGCCCAAGATCCCGCAGGGTCTTCAAAGCACTTGCCTGCAGGCGGGTCAGTTCGTCGCGGCGTCGTGCAAGCTGCGCATTCGCGGTTCGCAGGCGATCACCCGTCGTTCGCAGGCGATCACCCGTCGTCCGCAGCCGACTCGACTCCGCGGAAAGCCGGGTGGTGGTTTTCGCGAGACGGCTGTTGGCCGCCATCAATTGCGACTGTCGCTTCGTGAGCCCGGCGTTCTTATCTTGGAGCTCGCCGTACTTCTTTCGCTGCTCATCGTTCTCGGTGCGCAGGTGATCGTTCGACGCCTGCAGCCCCTGATTCTTCTGCTCAAGGCTGCGATTGCTTTGCTCCAACCGCCGGCGCTGGTCGTCCAACCGGGTATTGGTGGCAAACAGTTCGCGGTTTTCGCGGAGTAGAGCTTCTCCTTCTGTGACGGCGCGGCGGAACGACGGGACCGCCGCCATCGCAATCCCGAACGTGACCGCACCAATCACCACACCGGTGACCACTGTGAGCAGTACAGCGGTGTGTTTGGGACGCAGTCCAAACGCGGTGAGGCGCCTCTTCCCCAGACGACGCCCCAGGAGGTCGCCGGTATAGGCGATCGAGCCACAGAGTACGAAGAGCGTGAGGATGAGAAGCAGGGTGCCCACCGCGGGCCTCCATCAGACAGCACTGCGCCAGGTTAGGCACAGCCCGACCAGCAAGCCTACCGCATTGCAGCCCCAGGCGGCCTCCAGTGCACCAATTTGACCATTTTCTCCCAGCACGCCGAGAAAGCTCATCCCCACGTAGTACAAAATGATGATGAGCAAACTCAGCCCGATGCCCACTCCCGCAGTGGAACGCTGCCGGCGGATGCCCAATGGCGCTCCGATGAGCGCGAGCACCAGTGCCGCAAAAGGCACCGCCAGTTTTCGCTCTTTCTCCACCTCCAATTCGCGGACGGTGCGACTCCGGACGTTTTGTTGCTTCAGTTCCTGAATGTAGACGCCGAGTTCCGCATAAGTCATCTGGTCCGCGTCCTTCTGCTCGCGTCGCACCTGCGCGGGTGTTTTGCGCAGTCGCACGAAGAGCTGCGGTGATCGGGTCGCAACTCGCTGCCCCCGCACCTGCGCGCGGCGTACCTGCACTTCGGCGTCCACAAAGCGCCACTTCGACCCCGACGACCATTCGGCGCGCGGAGCCGACACGATGGTGTTCCACACGCCTTGGTCGTACTGCACATAAGTGACGTCGCGAAGAGTAGCTGGGTACGGAGGCTGTTCTGGGTCGTACTTCCGGGCCACGATCAGGCGCGCCAGCCGGCCGCCCTCGAAGTCCTGGATCACGAACGCCTTTCTGTCGGTCACTTCCTCCAGGACCTGGCCGCGCAACTCCAGCTTGACCTGGTCCTCGAGAAAGTGGAATCGACGCCCCGCGGGCGGGATGACTCGTTCGTTCAGCACGACCCCGACCAGACTGAGTGCCAACCCGAGGAGAAAGGCATTCCGCACGGGACGCAGATTCGGTACGCCCGCCGCCTGCATGGCGATCAGCTCGCTGTCACCCGAGAGACGTCCGAAAGCGAGCAGACCGGCCAGCAGCACGGCCATCGGGATGCAGTACACACTGGCCAGGATCACCTTCAGCCACAGCAACTCCGCCACGGACGGCAGTCGTGCGCCGCGTGCCGCCAGTTGGGCGAGGCGAAACAGGTCCACCGAAAAGACGAAAAGGACGAGGAACAGGGA
Source organism: Actinomycetota bacterium (assembly GCA_005805375.1). Lineage (GTDB taxonomy): Bacteria > Armatimonadota > SYMT01 > SYMT01 > SYMT01 > SYMT01. The sequence goes on along the minus strand of SYMT01000694.1, from coordinate 3,963 downwards.
CCACCCAAACAGCAGCGGGCCGAGGAGTTCGCCCAGCACATACCGGTCCAGCAACTTGGGGAACAGGATGCGCAGCACCAAGCGGGGCAGGAACCACACGATATCCATGATTCCCCAGGGGCGACGAACAGCCGGCGGACGGGAAACTCCGGCTGCCGCGTGTGCGACCGCCAGAGCCTCCAGGTCCGGATCATCCGGGGCCTGGAGCACTTCCGGGGCTTCGTCGTCTGAGCCGACCGGTGCTGTTGCGCGAGGGGGGACTCTCATCGTGCCAATCTACCACTCAAACTGCTCTCCGAGATAATGTGTGCGCGCGAGCGGGTTCGCGGCGATGTCTTCGGACGTACCGGAGGCAATGATCTGTCCATCTTTCACGATGTAGCTGCGGTCGGTAGTCGCCAGGGTGTCGCGGACGTTGTGATCCGTGATCAGTACACCGATCCCCTGCTGTTTCAAATGTCGGATCATCTCCTGGATGGCCTGCACCTCGAGCGGGTCGACTCCGGTGAATGGTTCGTCGAGGAGCACGAAGTCCGGCGTACAGGCCAGCGCGCGCGCCAGTTCGACCCGCCGCCGTTCTCCGCCCGAAAGCACCGCTCCTCGCTGGTAGCGGAGGTGCGAGAGATGAAACTCTTCCATCAGCGCCGTGGTGCGAGTGCGTCGCTCGCGCCACGAGATCGGCTGCATCTCGAGCACAAGGCGGAGATTCTCCTCGACGGTCAGCCGGCGAAACACGGAGGGCTCCTGCGCCAGGTACGCAATGCCGAGGCGGGCGCGCGACGGCATGCTCATCCGGCTGACGTTACGGCCGTCGAGGGACACCCGCCCACGATCCGGCCGCAGCAGACCGACCATCATGTAGAAAGTGGTTGTCTTCCCGGCTCCGTTGCGGCCGAGCAGGCCAACTACCTCTCCCGCAAGAACTTCGAGCGAGATGCCGTCCACGACTCTCCGGCGGCGAAAGCTCTTGACCAGATCTTCGGCGCAAATCCGGCGCATCGGCTCAGCTCTTCGCCTTCGGCGCGCCGCCGGCGGGAGGCGCCGGCAGTCCCTTGCTGGCCGGGATGGTCAATGTGCCGCCCTTGAGACGGCTGTAGCGGGTCCGAGTGTTGTAGCTGAACTCACGCCCCTGGAGCACTTCCGGCTGGTCCTCGCCCGGATCACGAATCGTGGCGTGGACACTTCCCGTCAACACGAGATCACTGGTGGCATAGGTATAGACACCGTCATCAGCAGTCGTGTGAATGAGAGATCCCTTGCTGTTCTTCCCGTCAAACACCACGTTCTTGCTTGCCCGCGCCGTCTTGAGATCCGTGCCGTTCGCTTCGACCTCGAACACGATGCGCTCAGCTTGCAATCGGCCGGACGCACGAGTGAGAACCGGCTTGTCCGTCGCTTCGTAAATGTGCGTGCGCGCGTTCATCACGATGGTGCCGGCGACCAGATCGACGGGGTCCGGCGGAGCGCCGTTGGGATCCGCCTTCGGGTCGAGGTGGATCCTGGCCGGTTCCCCTTCGCGTCCCAGAACCCGATTCTCCTGGGTGTCCAGGTTCATTTCGATCCGCGAGCCGGTGATCTGGGCCGGCTTGTCCAATCGCGGCGTGGTGAGCAAGACCCTCGCCTCACCGATCAGGAAGGCCATCTTCCGAGCTTCATAGTAGTCAAGGGTCTTCCCCCACCCCTGGACGCGGGCTTTCTCGTCGGGGATGGCCTTTTCGACGTAGACGTCCCCCTCGCAGCGGGCCCAATCCAGCGTGCGATTCTGTGCCAACTGTACCGTCATGGTCCGGGCCGTCAGCCGGCTCACTCCGGACTCGAGGGATACACTGCCGACTGCGATGACCTGACGCTTCTCAAGGTCATAATCAAACGTGTCCGCCTTCACGGTGGTTGTGCCGAACCGCTGGACTTCTTGCGCGGTCTGCGCCCCCGCGCGTCCTAACAGCCCGATTACCAGGCCCACCGAACCGACTGCGGCAACGGTGAGGAGTATGCTCCCCGAACGACTCCCTACCCGGGCTCTCATGATCACCATCGTCCCTCCCGGGAACCTGCTGCGCCGCAGCGGGTCCTTCGCTTCTCCTGATCCGAATGTTCTGTGCGTTAACCGCCCGCTCCGGTTCGCAAGCCACCCTGGCTGACGATGCGCCCGCCGCCGGTGAGCTTCCCCCGGCGTAACCGCGTGTCGGCGACCAGCCGCGCGCCCGAAACGCGCGTTCCCGGTTCGATGAGCACTACGTTTCCGGCCGCATCCAGTTTGCCGGTATCCAGACCCCAGCGCACGTGATTCGCGGAGAGGGACTGGCCCGTCTCGTTGTGTGCTTCCGCGCCGGCGGGCATTACCGCCACCCGATTGACGATCTGCGCCCGCGGAGCCGCAGCCGTGAAGTGAACTCGCCCCTGCCGGAGTCCGACGACTTTTCCCTGTTCGAGTTCCAACAGGCCGGATTCTGCGGTCCAGGTCACACGGCGGGCCGTGATTTGGGTCGCTTTGTCCGCCGACACTGCCTCCCCGGATCTTTCAGCGAAAAGCTGCTTGCCGTCCCACACCACCTCGGGCGACTCCAGATCGTACTGCGGTTTGCCCTGGCGAAACAGGCGGCATTTCGCCTTCTGCAATCGCACGGGTCCGTCCAGGCCCTTCCCCGGCTGCACCTTCCCGACGACCCGCTCGACCCGAGCTTCGAGAATCCGCTTTCCGTCCGCGTCGTCCACAGTGAATTCGTTGCCGCCCAGCCCCTCGATCTCAAACCCGGGAGGGGTCTTTGGTACCGCCTTCTTCGCCTCTTCACGCAAGACCCGTCCGAGTTGTTGCCGCGCAGCGGGCGCTCTCGCAGACTCACTCTGACTCGACCGACCACACCCGGACGACACGATTGCCGTCACCAACCCGATCCCGCACGCCGCCAACCCCAAGAAGGATCCCGGGCGCAGGAAGCGGTGACCCGAAGGTCCCGTTCCGTGCATTCCGCTTCCCACTTCCCGTTCCTCGCACCGTGCAGCCCGGGTCAATCTCGAAAGCGATACTTCAGCAGCGTCCATAGGGCGGATACTCCGTCCCACCACCGGATCTTCTTGCCGGAGTCGTACGTTCTCGGTTCGTACTGAATGGGAAGTTCGACGATTCTCTCCCCCTTCTTGCATATTCGCGCCGTTACCTCTGGACAGAACTCGAAGCGCCGGCACTCCAGCGGAAGCGCAGTGATGAGCTTGGCCGAGAAGACCTTGTAGCACGTCGCTTCATCTGTAATGCGGGCGCCGAACAGGAGGTTGGCGGTGAGCGCCAACAGCCGGTTGCAGATGTAGTTCGGCAGCGCCATCCGCGGCCGTCCGTTCAGAAACCGGGAGCCGTATACAACCTGACACTCCCCGGCTACGATCGGTTGCATCAATCGGAGCAGGTCCTGCGGATTGTATTCCAGGTCGGCATCCTGGATGGCGACGACATCACCGGTCACGCGGGAAAGCGCCGTCCGGATAGCGGCTCCTTTGCCCTGATTCTGCTCGTGGCGCACATAAACGATCCCCGCTTCCTGCTCGAGAATCGCCCCGGTGCCATCCGAGGAGGCGTCGTCCACCACGATGATTTCCACATCCGGCCCCAGTTCCCGCACCCGGCGGAGGGCTTCCACGATTGTATCTCGCTCGTTGTACGCCGGGATGAGCACCGACAGGACAGCCCGCACCGGGAGTGGGTCGGAACCGGTCCGCTCAGTCTTCTCTGCTGTCCTGGGCCCCATCTCCAATCCTCCATCCTGCCTCAAAACCCGGGCTGAATCACTGCGAGTAGCGCATAAAGAGCGAGCAACAAGAAGGCTCCCCCAACAGTCAGGCTCACTGCTCGATCCCGGCCCTCTCCCCACGCGTGCCAGCCCCGGGCCAGCACCAATGCCAGCGCGCCGATCGCCGGAAAGAGATACCGGCCCTGTGCCTGAAAGTACGTCGCATTGAAGTTGAAAAACG
>SYMT01000693.1 GCA_005805375.1 Actinomycetota bacterium | reverse complement strand
GAGGGCAGTGGCGGCGGCAGTGAGTTCCATAACACCATGACGTACATGATTCCGTCCAGTTGTGTCCTCTCAGATGCCGCCGTGTCTCCTCACGGGTGGGAGGATTAATTCTGCTCGGTTCCCTAAGCCCTCCGAAGTGTCCTGACATGACCGTACGTGGGGCGACGCTACTCCCCACCGGGCCCAATGTGCCCGTCGCTCAGCCGAGGTGCTTCCGGAAGAAGTCGAACGCCTCCCGCTGCATCGGTGCGTCGAACTTGTGCGGGCCCGGGTAGAACGTGCCCTGGTAACGGTCGGCCGCGCGCAGCTTGTCGAAGATGCGTCGCAGCCGGGTGTCGGCGTCTTTCTGGCCCTGCAGGGTGTAGAGTGGATCATCCTCGTCGTACTGGACCAGTGTCGGTTTCGGGCCGTGCAGCGAGAGGATGTCCGGGAAATCCAGGTAGCGGGCGCAGTAGGGGACGTAAAGCATCCAGGTGTGGGTGAAGACGCGATCGTGGAGGAAGTCCTTCCAGGTCGTCATGAACCCCACGCAGCAGGCTGCCTGGATGCGTTCGTCCGTGCCGGCCAGAAAGACGGTGCGCAGGCCGCCGCCGGAGAGGCCGCCGCAGCCGATGCGGTCCGGAGCCACGTCCGGGCGGGTCAGCAGGTAGTCCACCGCGCGCCGGTCCTCGAAGGCGTAGATGCCCGGCCAGGTGGTGCCCGCAGTGAAGCAGGACTTGGCGACCAGGTGCTCGTGCTCGGATGCGAAGGCGTTGTAGGCGCGCACGTAGTCGGGAGCACCCGGCTGCAGGCCCTCGAAGCGGGTCTGGAGCCGCGGGGAGAGGGTCTCTACCGGCGCGCCCCGGCTCCCAAAGAGGAACGTGTCGTGGACCAGCACCACGAAGCCTTCCTTCGCCAGCGCGTTGGCCCAGGCGATCCCGCCATAGGCGCGCTCTCGATGTTCCGGGGTCAGCGGGAAGATATGGTCCGCTTCGGCGATTTTCTCCTTCCCGAAGTATTTGAAGCCCCCGTGGTCGTGCAGCGCCAGCACCGCGGGGAGGCGGCCCGTCGCGCCCCGGGGTTTCAGCACCCAGGCCTGGCACCGGGGACCGAAGCCCACATTCCACGTGACCTCTTCCCCTTCAACGCCGTCCCGCTCGAAGCGCCGCTCCACGCGGGCGTCCAGCGGCGCTGATTTGGGCAGGAACGCCAGCAGTTCCAGCAGCTTCCCCCGCGCTTCCGCACGCCAGAGGGCCGGTTCGGCCCAGTCGCGGCTCAGGTAGGAGAGGGAGGTCGGCTGTTCGCCCAGGATCTCGTCCAGCACGCCCAGGTAGGGTCCGAGGTCGCTCGTCATAGCCGCAGCTCCGGCAGGGGATGGGTCAACTCCAGTTGGTGTCCATCGGGATCTTCAAAGTAGAGGGAGCGGTTGATCTCATGGTCAATCGGCCCGCGAGTGCTGATGCCCGCCGATTCGAGGCGTTCCTTCCACTGCTCCAGCGTGCCGTCCGCCACCCGGAACGCAACATGCTGGATGGCGACCCGCGAGCGATCCATCGGTCCCCGGGCCTTCCCCGGCGCGGCGCCGGCATCGGCGGGAAAGAGCGCCAGAATGGCGTCGGCCGCCCGCAAGAACGTGGCGCGCGGGATCTTCAGCACGCGCTCGAAGCCGATGCCGGTGTAAAATGCCTCTGCCCGGTCCACTTCCACCACCGTCAGCGCTACATGGTCAATTCGCTGCACGTCCAGCACGCTTCGTTCCCTCCAGGGATCACACCTCTGCCGGGGGGAATGCTAACACGTTTGCGGACGGAATCCAGCGGGAAGTCCCGGATCGGAGTGCCCGCCGGGGGACGGAAGCGGGAAGGGTCCTGCGGGAAAGGAATGGTCAGCCGGGTAGCTTCCACGGTGACGGCGCCCCACTGCGGGGTGGTGAGTTGCATCCGCAGCACCATGCCCTGCCAGATCCAGACCCGGGCGCCGTCCTTTTCGTAGATGTCACACGGCCGCCCGAGGACTCGGCCCGCACCGATCCGCCGCCCGCGGTCCGCCGGCAGCTCCATCAGGGTCAGCCCCATCACTCCCTGCCCGCGCACAAACCGGCTCCGCTCCCACCGGTGGTATTCTCCCGGTCGAATGTCGAGAGTCGCGACTACGGTAGCATCCTCCAGGAAGGCGAGTAGCCGCAGTTTCCGGGCCGGTTCTCCGGGTCGGGCCGGCGCATCCGCTTCGAACTCGTACCGGAGCCGCTTTCCGTCTTCGATCCACGACAGCGTTTGCGTCCCCGAAGTGCGCTCCGAGCGCACCTGGTAGACGACCTCCCCGGTCGGACTCAGGCGCCTGGTTTCCGCCGCTGCCCCCACCGTGAAGCACAGAGCCACGAGCCCCACCCCTGCACCACCCACCCAAATCTTGCCGGTCATTGCACCCCTCCGCGAACATGTGTACGGGAGTACAATGCGGTCGCCCCGGAATCGGTCACGCAAATCCCCCGGCATCCGCCCCGCGGACGCGGGACGGATGCCGGACAGTCCCGCAGCGCAGCGAGATGGATCAGGTGCGAGCGGCCGTGCGCGCCTTCGCGGAGTCAGAACACGCGGGGAGCACCCCGCGCAAGAAAGGCATCAGCCCAACGTCATGGAGAAATAGGCCTCGACATCCAGCGGATTCCCACCGGCTCACAACTCGCCGGCGCGGGCACCCGCACCACCCCGCCCTGAAAGGGCAGCCCCACACCAGCCCAGGGCATCGCCCCGGGGAACTGCAAGCCAATCCGTCGAGGCGAGCATGCCGGCCTCCAAATGAACATAGATGTTGGCGGCGCCGGTTCCACCATGCTGGACCTCACCGACCCCTCCCTCGGCATCCGACCGGGAACCGTGCGCCGGCGAGTTGCAGAGGCCATCCGTCAAGTCCGCACTCGCCTGGAAGTCGCTTGAGGTCCCGGCGGTTTCCGGCCCGGCTCAGAAGTTTGACCCGGCAGTGGTCGCTCGGATCTCCGAGCGGTCCTACGGGCGGAAGTCGGACGGGGGCAGTGCCTTGCCCGCCAGGGCGGCGAGGTAGTCGGCCAGCAGTTCGGCGTTCTTGTTGAAGGTCTCCGCGCGGATGAGACCCTTTTCGAGCCACCGGCCCTGGGTGTCCAGGGCAGCGAGAACGGCGCGCACCTGTGTCTCCATTTCGCGGCCGGCCGCACGGCGGCGTTCCGCGGTCGGCGTGGCGTGCGTGCGGGCCTGGTAGGCTTCCCGCCCGGTGCTGCGGACCGCTTCGTAATAGGCGGCGGCACGGTCGGCGCCGTAGTCGCGCTGGAAGGAGTAGTGCGTGGGAAGGTCGGTGTCGGTGTAGACCAGTTCGTACTGGCGGGTGAAGTAGAGCGGGCGATTGGTGCGCAGTTCGTAGAACCGAGCCCAGCGAGGGCCCCCGTCGCCCGGCAGGCGCGAGCGCCGGAACCATTCCAGGGCCGGTGGGATCGGCTTCAGGAACCGGTCCTCACCGGTGTACAGGTAGAGGTCCACCAGGGTGCGGATGACCCCTACGGATTCGCCGCCGGTCACGCTCGCAGGCTCGAACTTCCGGGCCCAGCTCGGTTCCATCTGCAGGTTGTACTGCTGCGCCCAGGTTGGCTGGGGCTCGGGGAGCTGCGCCAGGAGCATGAACTCGCCGCCGCGCCGGGCAGCGTTCAGGTACTCATCCCGCTTCAGCGTGCGGTGGGCCTCCAGCATCACGTGGATGACGTCGCGGATGGCGTTGTCGTTGAACGTGTAGTAGCCTTTGTAGTCCACGTTGGGCCACAGGCGCGGCCAGGTTTCCGGATAGCGCGCCTTCAACACGGGGTGGGTAGCCGGATCGTGAGGCTTCCCGTCCCAGCGCTGCGGCCACGCGCCGTTCGGGTACTGGGCCTCCAGCAGCTTCTTCAGGCCGTAGTCCAGCGCCGTATGAATTTCGGGATCTTTGCCGTCGAGCACCCGGTTCAGCCGGAGCAGCAGGCGCATGGCGCTCTGGCTGTTGTTGTCGTCGAAGGTGCTGACGTTGCGCCGGCGGCCCGAGGCGGTGTCGCCTTTCTCCACATCGGTGCGATAGTGCCACTGGCCGCGCGCCGCCGGGTCGAATTCGATGCGGTAGTCCCAGCCGCCCGAAGCGAGCTGGGTGCGGGCCAGCGCCCGCCCGGCGTCGCGGGCGTAGTCGAGGAAGTCCTTCTCCCCGGTGGCCTGGTACGCCTGGAGAAACGCGAGGCCGACGGAGGGAGTGCCGGGGGGCTGCACCCACCCCTGGCTGGCGGTGGCCACCTCCTCGCCGCGGCGGGTCTTCAAGTCCTCGGAATAGCTCCAGAGGTACGCCCCCTCCACCGAAATGGTGGTGCGGAAGTAGCGAGCGGCGCGCCGGAGACCCTCCCGGGCGGACGCAGGGAGTTCGTCTGCGCCCTGGGCCGCGCCCGCGGCGGGGACGGTCCATCCGGCAGCCAGGGCGGCGGCGCCGCCGATCCATTCTCGTCGCGACAGCATTTCCCTCTCCTTGCGTGCCCCAACCTCAGCGCGCCGTCACGATCACAGTACTGGCGCCCCCGGCCAACTGATGGGCGCGGCTCTCGCCGAAGCCGGCCGCGCGGAACATGGCGTCCAGTTCGGCAAAAGTGTAGGCATCTCCCTCCGCCGTGGTGGCCAGCATCACGAGGCTGAACGAGGCGGGTCCCGGCGGCGTGAGGCGGTCCTCATCCGGCACGAATTCGAGCGTGACGGCGACCCCTCCCGGCTTGAGGGCGGCGTGGACCCGCCGGAGCAGGGTGTCGCAGGTGGAGGGGCTGAAGTGGTGCAGGAAGTTGGTGAGCAGCACCACATCGTAGTCGCTGCCGTAGTCCACATCGAACGCGGAGCCGGGCAGCAGCGTGTAGCGATCCGCCACGCCCGCTCCCTCGGCATTTTCCTGCGCCACAGCCAGGACGGCCTCCCAATCCTGGGCCACAATCTGCGCCCGGGGATGGCGCCGGGCGAAACCGAGGCCGAACAGCCCGTGCCCCGCCGCCAGATCGAGCACACGCAGGGGCGCCTCCGCCGGCAGCCCCACGATCTCGGGAATCGCCTGCGCGGGCATCGCCATCAGCGCTGCCATCCCCCGGGCGAAACGCACCCAGACCGCGTGGTCGGTCGCCATCGTGCCGCCGGTTTCCTCCAGCGCCGTACCGCCTCGCCGGACCGCCTCGGTCAGCCGCTCGTAGGCGCTGCGCAGCGTCGGCGAATCCAGGAACTCCGCGGCATCGGCCATGCAGGCGGGCGAACGCCGGTCCAGGAATAGGGCGCTGTCGGGCGTCAGGGCGTAGTTTCCCTCGGACCGAACCAGCAAGCCCCACACCACCAGAGAGTCGCACAGGCAGCGGACCCCCTTCTCACTCGCCCGGCACTGCTCCGCCAGGGCGGCCGCGGAGCGGGGCTCCTCACCGAGGAGCGTGAAGAGATCCAGTTCGATGGCGGCCCGCAGAGCCGCGGTCTTCTGGTAGCCCGTAAGGAGGTCGAAGATCAGGACGGGGGAAGGAGCGGGCTGTGACAACGTGGTTCTCCGGCGCCGCTTGCGGACGGCGTGATGGGGGATACCCTTCCCGGCAGGAAAGAGTGCAGAGGAAAGAGTGGGGGCAGAAGTAAGGAGTGGGCAAAGGGGAAATCGCGATGTACGCGAGTACTCCGCTGCCGCACACCGTATTGTCGTGTGCTTCCCAACTTCCCTTCGTGCTGCCCCGCTCGTTTCTCTGTTGTGCCTGCTCTCTCCTCTTTCCTGCCGCACGCGGCGCCATGTCCGGACGCCACAACGACTTCGCCGGAACAGATCCCCACCTTGCCCGGCGCACGCGTGGCAGTTGCTCTGGGCGTTGCTTCCGGTTTCCATCCGCACGCGGCTCGGGTCGGGCCCTTCGCTCACCGCTGTGCCGACTCGTCCGTCGCCTGTGTAGGTAGGTTCTGCCACCGGTCGGCCGGGCCGAAAAACGCAAGGTGCGACACGTTCTCTGTAACCATGGTTGCCCCCACGCTTTCCGCCTGCGCGGCCAGGATCACGTCCGCGTCGAGCGCCTCTGGGGACGCGGTGACATGCCCAACGGTGCGCGCGTGCGCCCACAACTCCGCCGCACGGCGAAGGGTGGGGGTGTCGAGCGGCAGATAGATCACCCGGCGTGCCAGGAAGTCCAAACGGCGCAGGCTCCGCAGCTTGTTCGCCCGAAGCAACTCCCGCCGAACCTCATAATCAGTGATCTCCGGCAGGTACACGACGGACCGGCAGCGAAAGTGCTCTTCGAGCCACGCCTGGATTCCCTGTACGTCCGGCCGCCTCAGGTCAGGATGCGCCAGCAGCGAGAGCGGTGTCGAGTCCAGAACCAGAACCCTACGCATCGCCCTGTGGAGATCCAGGTCCGAACGGGGGCTGCCGGAGGCTCACCGTGGGGATCGTTTCCGGGTAGCCCTCGACTTCAGCCGGGTCAATGGGTTCCGAGCGCCACTGCTCGAGCAGCGCAATCGCTGCGTCGTTCCGCTCCGCCTGAATGCGGAGGGCTTGCGGGTCGTCCGCGCGGAGGCGCGCAGCGAAGGTGAGAATGGCCGCTACCTGGGGCGAGTGTCCCGGTGGGGGGGTGAACTCTGCTTCCGGTTCCGCCACCCGCCGGCTTGCGAAGTCCTCGGCGGACAGCCCCGCCAATGCCGCCCGCTCTCGCAGTCGCGCCTCTTGCTCCGGCGCGAGGTTCAGCACAATTGCCATGGGTGGTCTCCTGTGGGCTCAGCGTTGAGCTGCGCAGGTCCGGGTACCCCTGGGCATGGCGCCGTACGGTGTCACCGGTGCGTACCCGCAGACCCGACTGATGGGATGAAACAGTTATACCCGGATCGCCTTCTTGCTTGCGCGCGCTGCGTGGAATCGCTGCCCTCCCTGCTTCCGCTCACCCGGGAAGCGCCACCGTGCTTCCGGTGGCGGCGCTCTCATACACGGCGTCGAGCCACTCCAGCACCTTGAGGGCATCGGCACCACCTGCCAGCGGCTCACGGCCCGCGCGGGCATCGGCCATGAAGTTGTGGAAGAACTCGAGGCCGTGTGCGCCGCCGTACGCCTCGCACGGCTCCTGGCGGTACTGGAACTCGCGCACCGGGGCGCCGGCCCACGCGGGCGCGGCCGACTCGACGCGAATCGGCTGGTCGGCGTGGGTGGGCGCCCAGGCGGCGTAGCCGAGGCGGCCGCGCAGGCCGAGGTAGGTGTCGTAGGTGGCGCCGTAGTAGCCCGCCGAGCTGCGGGGGAGGTGATAGCCGGCGGTGTACGTCCCGAGGGCGCCGGAGCGGAAGCGCAGGGCGACCGCGGCGGTGTCTTCTACCTCAATGTCGCTGCCGCCCCGCACCCCGGTGAGCGCCGTAACGTGAGTGATCTCGTCCTCAGAGACGAAGCGGATCAGGTCGAGCCAGTGGCACCCGAGCCAGTGGAGGATCCCGCCGCCGGCGCGGGACCGCGAGAAGAGCCAGTGGGACGGGTCGCGGAACCGCACCTGTGAGGTGACCATCCGCGCCTCGACGGCCATCAGATCCCCCAGGATCCCCTCACGGACCCGTGCCTGCAGGTCGAGCGCCGCCGGATGGCCGCGCCACTGATAGCAGACGCCGAGGCCCACCCCGGCGGCCCGCACCTCGGCCAGCACCGGTGCGAGTGCCGCCGCCGAGACAGCCATCGGTTTCTCCGAGAAGATGTGCTTCCCGGCGCGCGCGGCTGCGATCAGGGTTTCCGGACTCTCGTCGTTGCGCCGGCAGACCACCACGAACTCCGCAGCGTCGCCCAGCGCGGCGGCTAGGTCATCGGTCACGCCGAGCAGCTTGGGGCCGGCGTCCTGCGCCAGCTTTTCGGCCGCGGCCCGGTCCGGGTCCCAGAGCCGGAAACCATCCACCTGGGGCGAGAGGCGGAGCGTATTCAGGTGCCCCCGCGAGTGGGGGTGAGTGCAGCCGAGGAGGGTGAAGTGAGTGGGCATGGTGCGAGTCTGTTCCCTGCCGGGCGGTCGGGAACCTTCGCGGTGGCCGCCCGGTACCCGAATGTGCGAGGATTGGCCCGTGCCGGCCCAAGAAGGAGTGAGTAAAGAGACGTGAGAAACGAGTAGTTGCCGCGCTCTTGACTCACTCCTCTCCACTCTTTCCTTCGTGGGCCGGCAAGATGCCGGCGCCGCCTTCCCAAGTTGCACACTGAGAGTCCTCCGATCCTCCATGACACGCTATCTCCCCATCTGCCTCAACCTGGAGAGTCGCCGCGTGCTGGTGGTCGGCGGGGGGAATGTGGGAGAGCACACGGCACGCGAATTCCTGGAGTGCGGGGCCTGCGTCACGGTGATCAGCCCGGAGGCGCGGCCGTGGCTGCACGAACAGGCGGCGGCCGGGCGGATCGTGCTGCACCTGCGGCGCTGGGCGCCGGGTGACCTGGAAGGCTACTTCCTAGCGGTGATGGCGACCGACACCCCGGCGGTGAATGAGGCGGCGTTTGCAGAGGCGGAGGCCCGCGGCGTGCTCGCCAACGTGTGCGATGATCCGGCGCACTGCCGCTACATCTTCGCGTCGAAGATCGAGCGCGGTCCTCTGACGGTTTCCATCTTCTCCCACGGCACCGCCCCAGCCCTGTCCCGGCGGGTGCGGCGCGACCTGGAGGCCTGGCTCGGCCCGGAATACGCCGCGCTGGCCACCCTGATGGCCACCCTGCGCCCCCGCGTCAAGTCACTGCCCGGGCTCACCCAGCCCGACCGCCAGCGAATCTTCGAGCGCCTGGTGTACGGCGAACTCCTCTACCTGCTGCGCGAAGGTCGCACGGCGGAAGCAGAGGCGCTGGCCGAACGCATCCTTCGGGAAGAGTCAGGCCAGAATGAAGGCTGAAGCAGCCCGGCGCCACCCAGCCCGGTAACGCCGGCATCTTGCCGGCATGCGCAGCGAGCGCCCCCCGTACCCGAGCCACGCGCGTGAGCAAGTGGACCCACGAGGCGAATGGCAGCGGTCGAACTGTACCGCAGAGGACGCAGAGGACCGAAGTGACGAGCGCCCCCGTACCCGAGCCACGCGCGTGGCTCGGGTACGGGGGGCGCCCGCTGCCGCCGACGGAGGCCGGCAAGATGCCGGCGTTCCCGGGGCCGGTCCGGGTCCCTTCCGCACTACGGAGACCCACCGTTGATCCCCTCGCTGCGCACTGCAAACAGTTCGTTTTGCCGCACAAGGCTGAGGAGGAGGCCGCGAAGCGTGGGGGTCCAGAGTTGCGTGCGGTGACAGCGGAGGGCGTCCAGCTTGCACCGTAGCGCGGTGGGGGAGAGGGGGAGCGAGGTCCACTTCCACCCGCACGGGAGCAGTGCGGACGGGGGCAACAGCGGTTCAGACGGCCGGAAGCCGCGCGGGCGGGGAAAGCCGGATGCGTGGATGGGATAAGCGGAGCAGGGCACTCCCGTCTGCTGCACCCAGTGGGCGGCCGCGTGTCCCAGCACGGCGTGGTCCGGGTGACAATCCCAGGGCGCCGGGAGCACCACATGATCGGGGCGGAGCGCGCTGAGTGTTTCGGCGAGGTGGAGGTCCACGCAGCCCGGCGGCTGCCGGGCCAGGCTGCCGTCCGCGTAGTTCAGGCGGATGCGCCCCGCCTCCGGCACCCCCAGGCAGTCGAGTGCGGCAGCGTATTCCCGTGCCCGCACCCGACCGAGCCCGCGGCGATTGCCGTCCGTGCCGAGCACAACCGCCACCGCCGCTCCGGCAGCAACCGCCCCCGCGATCAGACCGCCGGCGCCCAGCGTCTCATCATCAGGATGGGGGGCCACCACGACAATGGCCCGGGGTGAAGGTTCGAGGTGTGCCGCAGAGAACGCAGAGGTACGCAGAGAACAGGCGCTGCAAACGCACGCCGCCTGCCGTTCGCTACTCACCATTCGTCATTCGCCACTCCGGTCCTCTGCGTCCTCTGCGGTACCCCTGGACGTGCCCGTTCGCCTCGCAGGACCACCTGCTGCGCCCGGTAGGCGCCCGGCGAGGCTCCGGTACGGCGTACCATACGTCGTTCGCCACTCCGGTCATCTGCGTACCTCTGCGTTCTCTGCGGTACACCTCGACCCTTCATTCTACTCCGTGGCAGAGCTTCTCACCGTGGTGACCGGTTCCTGGGCGATAACGGGCGTAGAACGGGGTTGGATGTGCCCTCCGTGTTCGGGAGACGATCGCCGGACGGCAAGGAGATCAGAAATGACCGCAGTCAAGGACGTCATCAGTCAGTGCAACACCGGGTTGGTGCGCGGTCTCAGCCTCCAGATCATTGCTGAGATGAACCACCTGGCGCCCAATATTCTCGCGAGCATCGCCGACCTGCGGGTCACGGCGACGAACCCGCAGGCCGTGAACCTGTTCATGCAGCCGGCCGCCGATCCGAGCCGCGCGCGTAAGCAAGCGGAATCAATACCCTGATAGGCGCTGCGCGACGCCCTGGAGGATCGCCCGGGTCACACGCTGCCGATCAATTCCGCCTATCGCCCCATCGCGCACCAGTATCTCCTGCTCCGTCAATTCAAGCAGGGACTGTGCGGGATCACCGCGGCGGCACGCCCCGGGCGCAGCAACCACGAGGATGGGCTGGCGCTGGACATCGGCGAGCATGCCGCCTGGAAGGGCGTGCTGGAAGCGAACGGATGGGACTGGCTGGGTTCGCCACAGCGGCCACCGGCAGCTTCGACGCCGCGACCGATACACAGGTGCGAGCGTTTCAGACCGCGCAGGACCTGGTGGTGGACGGCATCGTGGGGGCGGGGAGCCGCCGGGCGCTCGGGCTCCCGCTGTGACGGGCTGAGCGCCGGGATCGGCGCAGGCGCCTGCGAGGACACACGCCGCGAGGGGAGGCACGATCATCACCGGTGGAGGCGGGGCAGGCCAGTGACCTGCCCCGCCCGGGGACCTACGGGGGTGAGGACGGGAGGCGATGCACGTATTCGGTCTCGTCCGGGACCTCGGCGGCGAAGGCCGGGACGAAGTGGAGGTCGTCCGTCATTTCGTCCCGGCGGAACACGCGCCGGAATTTGGTCACCCAGTGTCCCTGCTGGAGGTAGCCGCGGAGCAGCACCAGTTTGCCCACGGTGGCCAGCTCTGCCCGCCGGTCGAACCGGACGGTGCCGTCCAGCAGTCCCATGTCCGGGCCCGTCAGGCGGCGCGCCCATTCCAGGCGGCTCCCGGCGCCGGGTGGAGGCCCGCCCTGGTTCCCATCCTGGCCCTCAATGGCGTGCAGCCACGCGCGTTCCTCCCGGGTTATCTTCTCCGGAACGGCGGCTTTCAGGGCCTGGCGCAGCATCGGGGTCCAGGAGTACCGGTAGGAGAAAGCCCCGGGGAGGTCCATCTTGGTCGGCGCCTGGACGTAGAAGAGCGCCTCGGTCTGGTCCGGCACGCTGATCTGGGTGATCCGCAGCGGATAGACGAGCGACCGGCTGGCGAACATGAACCGGGTGGGGGTTACCTCGCCCGTGTACTTTCCGTTCGCTTTACGGCGCATCTGCTTGGGATCAATGCGCATCACAGTGAAGAACCACTTGTTCGTGATGTAATGCTGCAGCGTGGCCTCGTCGCCTGCGTAGGAGTAGCGGTTTTCTTTCAGCCACTGAAACAGATCCGCCGCCTGCTCCGCGGTCACAATTTTGTAGTCCAGGGCTCCGACCACTCCAGCTTCCGCCACGCGAACGGTGCTCTCCGGCGGCCTGCCGCCCCCACCACCGCCGAAGCCCCCG
>SYMT01000692.1 GCA_005805375.1 Actinomycetota bacterium | reverse complement strand
CTTGCGGCGCTCCAGTTTGCCGCCACGGTCATCGCCTTCCGCGCCGCCGGGGTTTTGGGATAGGCTCTTACTAACGTGCGCGGCTCTGTGATGGGCGCGCGGGGCAGGATTGGGGGCGGAACAGCGAACTGTGGGTGTTTCGCTTTTTTCACCAATCGCGTGTCCCATTTTTCAACTTTTACACACAGGGGAACCGCCTCGTGGCGGGGGGGGGAACGCTGTCTTCGAATTTTCCCGCCCTCAACGGCGACGAGGCCGTCGTCGGTTCGGCACGCGAGGGGTTCAGGATCGTCGTGCAAGACACTTCGCCGCCGGCGGGGGCCGGGCTGTCCGGATTCTGGGGCCCGCTCCGGGTCAATTGCTCCGGTCGAGGCGTGGGCCGCCGCTGCGTGGTGATGGGCGCCTTCACGATCCGGAGCCACGGCATCGCCGATGTCCCCCGCACGGTACTCCGCTTCTTGCTCTCCGACAACGATGTCGTGGACGGAACGGACTTGCTTCTGAAGGAGCAGCATGTCCGGCCCATCGCTTCCGCGACGACACTATCGGTGCCCTTCGTGGGTCGTGCGCGGGGAGAGGTCACCGGCAAGCGGGTCCTGGCAGTGGTGGATGCGACGGATGTGATCGCGGAACCGCGCGAAGACAACAATGTGATCGCCACCCCGCCCCTGCCGTAGCGCGGAGGTCAGAGCAGATGCCGGGACACGGATTGCCGCCAGCGCTGCTGGTAGTGGGGTACATCGTTCAGCCACACGTTGAGCGAGAGCACGAGGTGAATGGCCCGGGCGTCGCTCGTGAGCGAGGCGGTGGCCTCGGCCCGCACCACGGCACCCGGCCAGGCGGCCGTGGTGCGGCTGGTGGAGCGGGTCCACGCTTCGGCGGGGGTGCGGTCGGACACGACGAACTCGTTCCCGTTCGCCATAACGAAGCGGAGGCGATCTTCCAGCACGTCGTGAATGACGCGCCAGGCAGGGGGGTCATCTCCTGTGGCCACTGCGCGTACGCCCGCCTCGGACGGCAGAAAGTCGAATGGGAGGGGATCGGCAGTCGGCCAGATGGGGAGCACGAGCGTCGGGTCCTCCTCGGCCAGGTGGAGGCGCACTTCGCCCTGCAGCGGGGTGGGCCAGACGTTGGGGAAGTCGCTGCCGTTGATGGAGAGCCGCAGTCGGTGGCCCTTTCGGAACCGCCAGGCAGCCCCTTCCAGGTCCAGCATGATCGGCTCCGGCGTGTCCACCGGCATCGGCTCCGGGCAGTCCATGCCGTGTCTGCGGGTCAGGTTCAGCAGTCCCCTGGTGACGATCACGCTCGTGCCGTCGGGCCCCACATCGCACAGCCGCACGGCGAGCGGCATCACCGGCCGGCTGGCGGAGACCACAGCCGTGAAGCGCGGCTCGCCCAGGATGAGCAGTTCTTCGGCGAGGGGAGGGCTGGTGTAGTTGATCGCCAGGGCCTCGTCCGGACGCTGGTCGCCGGGCAAACGGAAGGGAACGCCGGCATCCCAGATGCCCCCGTTCGGGCTGGCGGCGGGCCGATACTCGTACCGGTCGGCGCCCTGCTCGCGCGGCCAGCCGGAGTGGCTCGGGTCGGCCCCGAAGCGCCACGTGTACGGGGCAGCGGGCGGCAGGTCGTCGGCGCAGTGCCATTCGCCGCGGATCACGGTCCGGTTGCGGATCGGCGGCTCCCACTCCGGTGCGAAGATTTGCACACGCGGCTCGCGATCCACCCCGTTGTCTTCATCCTTCAACCAGCGGTCCCACCAGAGCAGCAGTTCGTGGTGGATGTGGATGCGCGGGCCGCAGTGGCTCACGTCACCGTAGGCGTGACTCCAGGGGCCGATGAGCAGCTTCTTGGGGGCTTCCAGAGCACGAAAAGTGCGGAGAGGCGGCGTGGGGTATCCATCGTTCCAGCCGCCGATGAGCAGGGCCGCGGCCTTGATCCGGTCGTACCGGCCGATGACCGAGCCGGTAGCCCAGTATTCATCCTCCACCGGGTGCTGGAGCCATTTCAGCAGGTACGGCTCGCCTTCCCGCAGGCGCTGCTCCCAGAGGTCCGCCCACTGCTCGCCCACGGCCAGCGGATGGGGCGGGAGTGCGTTGCGCGCGACCATATTCAAGCCGTATGTCAGCGTGTCGTAGTATCCACGGAGGCATCCTCCCTTGTAGTGGCAATCGTCGGTGTAGCGCCGATCGGTGAAATAGGCCGGGGCAATCGCCTTCAACGAGGGGGGAGCCAGAGCAGCCACCTGCAGGCAAGTGAAGCCGCTGTAGGAGGTGCCCAGCATACCGACCGCACCGGAGCACCAGGGCTGCGCCGCCAACCACTCGATGGCGTCATAGCCGTCGCGCGTTTCGTCCTCGGTGTATTCGTCCGGATGGACACCTTCCGAGTTGCCGGTCCCGCGAGCATGCAGATTTACGAACACGTAACCGCGTGCTGCAAAGTAGCGGGCGTTCGCCCCCACCTGACCGTCCCACGCGCCCCGGTACGGATCGTACCAGACGAGGGCGGGAAACCGCCCATCCGACACCGGCCGGGTGAGCGTGGCGCCCAACGTGACGCCGGAACGGGTCGGGATACGGACGGTGAAATCCACCGCAGTTTCATAGCGGGCTGGAACCGGTGTACGAGTCATGGCGGATCCTTCGGAGAGAGTTGAGTCAGGCGGCACGAGCGGACACCTTCCACCATCGGTCCTTCTGCCTGCAGCGGCGGTCAGGGACTAACTCCCGATCTTTCCCACCCGCGTCTCAAAACGCTGCAGTTCTTGCTCGAGGCGTCGTTGTACCGCGGCCCGGGCGGACCGGGCCAGCACTTCCTGCTGCGCCGCGTCAGGCTCCCAACGGCGCTCGACGAGGGTGCGGAACGCGGGGGCGAGTTTCCGGTAGTCGTGGTTTTCGAACAGGCTCGGGCCCGGAAGGAAGGAATACTCCAGGCTGTTGCGGATCAGTTCCTTCACTTCCCGGTAGGTCAGCTTCCAGGAACGCACGGCCCGCATGAACTCAAGGGTGAGACTGGTGCGATTGACCGCCTCGTCATCGGTGTTGATCGTCAACGGCACGCCGAATCGGCGGTAGAGGCGGAACGGATGCTGCTTCCCCTCCGCGCCGAGGATAACGGCCGCGCTGGTAGGGCAGACTTCGACCGCGATTCCCTCGCGGCGCATCCGTGTCAACAACTGGTGCGGCTCGTCCTCCCACGCCACCGCCGTGCCGTGTCCGATGCGCCGGGCGTGCCCCAACTGGATGGACGCGCGGATGTGGTGGGTCAGGTGCTCGATGGGCGACAGGAGCAGGTTCAGTTCCCCGGCGTGCAGGGTCACGTTCGGGTTTCCCATGCGCTGCCAGAGAAAGTCCAGGTCGCGCATGTTCCGGTCGAAGTACTGGACGGCGAGGGGATGGTCTTCCGGCGCCACCAGATTCACGCCCACCAAACGCGGGTCTTCCCGCATCACGGCAAACGCCGCCGCCCAGGTCACGAAAGCGTACTCCGGCGAACGGACGCGGCTCGCGCTCGCCAGAAACCGCACAGTCAACGCACCGGCCGGATCGGATACGGGGCCCGAGAGTCCCGCACCCGTCCCGATGTTTCGGTCCCAGCGATCGAGGGTCCGCCGTACGTCGCGCACAAAAGCGGGGAGCAACGGCTGGAGCTTGATCCAGAGCTGTTCCGGAGTGTCCTCCGGGCGAACGATGTCATCCAACGGTCGCCGGAACTGCCCTCCGGGCCAGGCCATCAATTCCACGTATTGCAGGTTTTGCAGTCGCGCCCGGCGGACGATGCCGGCGAGTTGCTCCTCGTCCGAAACCGTCGCGAACCCGCTGTTCGCCGGGCCGAACGCCTTGAAAAAGTGGTCGTGTCCTTCAGCGCTCCGACCGACCCCACCGCGCACGCTGGCAGCATTGAGGTACGCGTATCGCAGCGCATCGTCTTGCAGAAGCTGGGCAGCCGGAACCGAATCCAGAGTCGAAGCAGTTTCCTCAAAACTGAAGGTGGCCGGGTTGTAGAACAGGCGGGACCGAATCGCTTCGCGGAGGCTGTCCTCAGCCCAGAGCGCGCCGCCGGCGTGGTTGTGCAGGTCCCCGCCCTTCGGCATCTGGCGCAGGAACGCGATAAGGGACGGCTCATCTCGCGCCGCGCGGGCGAATTCGCGGGCGGCCTCCCGCTCACCGGCGCGGACCGGGGCGGCTCCGCTCATCAAAAGAAGCAGGACCGCGCAGACAGATGCACCGCGCCTGATCAGTCTCCCGGCGCTGCGGGTAGTGCCGCACATCAGTTTGAGCTGCTCCCGGAGTGAGGCGCAGAACACTGCCCGCAGATGCACCGCCGGGAGGCTCCCATCCTGGGGCCGGTGTTAGAGCCCCAGTTCCGCATGGATCCCCTGCAATGCTTCCAGACAGGTTCCGATGTGATCGTCGAGGTCCACACCCAGCAACTCCGCGCCACCGGTGATGTCTTCGCGCCGCACGGCGCGGGCGAAGGCTTTGTCCTTCATTTTCTTACGCACAGCGCGCACGTCCACTTCGGCCAGGCTGCGATTCGGTCGCACATAGGCCACCGCGGTGATGAACCCGGAGAGCTCGTCCACCGCAAACAGTGCCTGCTTCAACGGCGTGTCGCGTGGGATCTCGTTCCACTCGGCGTGAGACAGAATTGCCTCCACGCTCACCTCATCCAGACCCTTCCGGCGCAGGATCTGCGCCCCCTCGCGGGTGTGGTCCGGGGGGTCGGGCCAGCGCTCGTAGTCGAAATCGTGCAGCAGCCCCACCACGCCCCAGTGGTCTTCATCCTCGCCCAGCTTGCGGGCATAGGCGCGCATGGAGGCTTCGACTGCATAGCCATGCTTACGCAGGCTGTCGCTCTGTGTGTACTCGTGCAGGAGGTCCAGGGCGTCTGCTCTTGTCATGTCTCTATGATAACTGAAACTCGGGTTGAGGAGGGGACTCGGCGTTGCGCGGGCAAGACTCTGCGGAAAGGCCGGAGACGAATGGCGGTATTTGAGAAACACTTCACCCTGGACGAAGCAAACGCACTCCTCCCGGAGCTGCGCGACCTCATCGCCCGACTGAAAGCAATCCGGGATCACCTGATCGTGGACTGGGAGGAGGCGTTGCCGGTGCTCCGCGCCGCACACGCCAATGGGGGCGGGAAACAGGCCGCTGCGTATGCCGCCGATCTCCTCCAGCTCAATCAGCAACTCCGGCGACTCGCGACCGTCGGGGTGCAGCTCAAGGATCTGGACAAAGGCTTGGTGGACTTCCCCTCGTGGCGCGGAGACGACGAAGTGTTCCTCTGCTGGCACCTCGGCGAAGACACAGTGTGTTACTGGCACACGCTGGAAGCAGGCTTCAACGGGCGCCGGGCGCTCTGATCGTCATGCCACTGCCGCCGGAAGCCCGCGCCCTCCTCGCGCCGTTCGTCACGTCTCTCGAGAGCCCGGTCTTCTGCCTGAAGAACCTGCCAGAAGAAGTGGTGGCGGTGCTGTTCGCCTACTACTCCCGCAGTCAGGACGATCTCCGTGCGAATCTTCTCAAGCTCATCCAGGATCAAGACGTTGACCTGACGGGGCCCCCTGTATCTGCGGAGGAGGAGGCGAGCGAGGAACTGGCGCTGGCGCGCCGCAAAGCACGCGAGTTCCACGAAAAGTGGGTGGTGGGCTACGGGCACGCCAGTGTGGCGGAGCACGCGGTGGCCCACATCGCCATTGAGGACGTTTCCATCCTCGCCAGCAAGGTGATCGAGGATGCCCGGCTCGCGTCCTACACCGAGAAGTCCACGCGCTACGTCCCGTTTCCTCGCGCCTACTACCGGCTGCCGGAACTCCACGATGCGGCGGGCGCCCACGCGGCACTCGAGCATCTCTTCGATGTCTACGAGCGTCTGCTTGGACCGGTGACGGACGCCGTGGCGCGCATCGCCGACCGGAGCGGCTTCCGGACCGAGCGGGGGTTTCGCAACAGTTGCCAGGCCCGGGCCTGCGACGCGCTGCGTTACCTGCTCCCCGCCGCCACCACGACGAACATCGGGATGACCGCCAACGCCCGAACCCTGGAGCATCTGGTCTC
The DNA here is from genome assembly GCA_005805375.1 of Actinomycetota bacterium. Lineage (GTDB taxonomy): Bacteria > Armatimonadota > SYMT01 > SYMT01 > SYMT01 > SYMT01. The sequence continues at coordinate 308 of SYMT01000692.1, read as the reverse complement.
CAAGATGGTTTCCCACCCGCTCCAGGAGATCCGGGAGACCGGTGACCGCATCCGGACGGAAGCGACGAAGATCATTCCGACACTGATCAAGTACGCGCGCCCGTCGGACTACATGCGCGAGACGCCCCCGGCGCTGCGCGCGCTTGCCGCGGAATTCCTCGGGGAGCCGGGAGATGCCGGTCTCGACCCGGAACGTCGGCAGGACGGCCCCGAAATTCAAGCCGGCAGCGATGCACCCGGCGCCGCGGTTCGGCTGGTGTCGGCGCCTCCTGATCCGGAGGCCGCTCTCGCCGCAGCGATCCTCTACG
>SYMT01000691.1 GCA_005805375.1 Actinomycetota bacterium | reverse complement strand
CCCCCGACCGTCACGGTGATCTCTCCGTGCCGGCGGACCCCTTGCCCACGCGCGTGGCTCGGGTACGCGGGGGGCCCTGGCGAGAGGCGTGGGGGGCCGTGACGGCGCCGTGTGTGGAGACCTGGAACACTCGAGCCCTGGAGACGCAGGACGCGGAGAGGCCCAGGCAGAACAGCCCTGGGGGTGGTGCATGGATCGTTTCGCGGTGGAGGTGGTGCGGGAGCCCGGGTTTGCCGTACTCCGCACGGACGGCTACATCAACAATCTCGGGGCCGAGCGCATCGAACGGGAGTATGACACTCTCGTGAACGAGGGGTATCGCCGCTTCATCATCAATTTCGCCCGGTCGCCGATCCTGAACAGTATGGGGCTGGCTATCCTGCTCGGGATCATCGAGAAGAACCTGGATTTAGGCGGCGAACTCGTGTTTTGCTGCCTGACGGAAGTGAACGCCGAGACGATGGAGATCATGGACATCACCCAGTACGTCCCGCTCTGCACCACCGAGGCTGAGGCCCGAGCCCGCTGTGAAACCGGAAGCGCCTGATCGAGAGGCACTGCGCCTGCTGCACCATGTGCGGGCGCTGGCGGATATGACGGCCGAACTTGCGGCGGCACACGACTTTCCCACGACCAGCCGCCTGCTGCTGCTGACTTTGCTCGGCGCGCTCGCCGCGACGCGAGGCGGGATCTGGTTGTATGATCCCGCGGAAGCCCGCTTGCGCCCGGCAGCGACCCGGGGCCTGGAACCGGCTGCGGACGACGTGCCGGTCGCCGAAGCAGAGGTCGCAGCCCTGCGCGCCGAGCCGGCGCTCATCGCCCTCGAAATCCCGAACCCGGCATCGGCTCTCGCCGGGGAGTTCCATTCGCGCTGCCCGAGTCTGGTCTGGGCGGCGCCACTGGTGATGCGGGAAGAGTTCCTGGGCGTGCTGGCGGTGGGTGCGCGCCTGAATCGCCGCCCGTATTCTCCGTCCGAACTGGAACTACTGACGACGCTCGTCACCATGACCGCCAGCGCGATCCAGAGCCACCGGCTCATCAGCGGGTTGCAGGAAGCCAATCAGCGCCTGATGCAGGCGCAAGAGCAACTGATCCGCACCGAGCAACTCGCCACCCTCGGGGCGACCGCTGCCGGCATCGCGCACGAGATCGGCAACCCGCTCCAGGCAATTCTCGGATTCGCGCACCTGATCGAGCAAAATGCCGACACACTCACGCCGGATGAGATTCGGGACTTTGTGCGCCCCGTGGTCAACGAGTCGGAGCGGCTCCGGCTGATTCTGGACGAATTGCGGGACTACGCACGCCCGAAAGGCTACGACATGGCGCGGGTGTCGCTCTCGTCGGTGCTGCAAGACACTCTGCGGTTCACGCAGTACGACCCGCTGTTTCGCCGTCTTGCCGCGATCGAGGCGCACTGCGAGGACGATCCGCCGGTGCAGGTCAATGCCGGCAAGATCAAGCAAGTGCTGCTCAACCTCCTGAAGAATGCTGCGCAGGCGATGCACGGCAGGGAGGGAGAATGCCGCCTCGAAATGCGGCTGTGGCGAGAGGGAACGGACGCCTGCCTGGCTGTGTCGGACAATGGTCCCGGGATCCCACCGGAACACCTGACGCACATCTGGGAACCTTTTTTCACCACCAAGGGGCCGGAGGGCACTGGTCTCGGCCTGGACCTCTGCCGGCAGATCGTAGAACGACACCAGGGGCGGATTTCGGTCCGCAGCGTGGTCGGGGAGGGCACCACCTTCACGATCCGGCTGCCGATAGCCGGAGAGGACTCGGACTTGCCCCAACCGGGCAACCACGGGGGGTTGCCCCTACCCGATCCGGCGACGATTGCGACGGCGGACTCGATCTTGCCCCAACCGGGGAACTACGGGGAGGCGCCCGTACCCGATCCGGCGCGGATTCCGGGGGAGGACTGGAACCTGACCCCCGGGGTCCCGACTGACCCCCACTAGCACCATGGACCAGCCGGACGAGATACTCAAGTACGAGATCAGCGTGCCGATGAGCGCGGATGCGGAGCTGGTTGCGGCGCGGGCGGTCGAGCAGATCGCCGCTAATATGCGCTTCGACACCCGCGCGATTCAGCAAATCCGCCTGGCGCTCATTGAGGCGTGCATCAATGCGATGGAGCACAGCGACAGCGATGAGCGCACGGTACACCTGACGATGATGGCCCAGCGGGATCGGCTGCTGGTGCTTGTGCGGGACTTCGGCCGTGGATTCGATCCGCTTGCTGTGCCCGAGCCGATGATTCAACAGAAGCTGTCCCGGATGGGAAACAAGCGGGGCTGGGGCCTCATGCTCATCCGGCGCATGATGGACGAGGTGGTGTACGAGGATGTGGAGGTCGGGACCTCCCTGCGCATGGTGAAGTACCTGGACCCGGAGGGCGCCGACGCAGTGACTCCGCGGCAGGACGACGGAACTCAATAGAATCCCAACCGCAGGAATCCTATCCTCCGGCCGTGACTTAGCGCACCTTGTTCCCTGGCTACGACGAACAGCCCTCCGCCGGCAGGACAACCTGCCGGCCCCTCGCCGTCGTTCTGGGGGCGAGGGTTTTTCTTTTGGTCACCAGGAGTCCCCCATGGTACGGAACTTCGAATTTCTCGAACCGGCGCGCGTCGCCGTCTCCGGTTTCCCGGAAAGCGCGGCTGCGGTGGACTGGCTGCACGACCACGGCATCCACACCGTGGTGTCGCTCCACCCGATTCCGGAGGACGCCCGGCAGCGCCTGCAGGAACGCGAGATGCTGTGGCTCGACTTTCCCATCACCGATTTCTCCGAGGGCATCCCGGACGATTTCGACGTGCTGCTCAATCGGATCGAAGAAGAACTGACCGGTGATGGGGCGGTGTTGATCCACTGCCAGGGTGGAGGGGGGCGCTCCCGCGCGGTGTACGCTTCGCTCCTGGTCCACCGCGGAGAGCGCCCGGGGGCGGCCATCGCCGCAGCCGGTCTCGAGAAGGACGTGCAGAAGGCGTTCGTACACGGTTTCTACCACGGGTCCGTCGAACCGTAGGGCCTTCAGGCGCCCACGTAGCGTGCGTAGAGAGAGCGCGCGGCGGTTTCGTCGGTGCAGCCCTGCACAATCGCGCGTGCGTCCCGGAATACGGTGATCCGCACATCACCCGCCCGGAAGCGCAGCAAGAAGGGGGTCACCTCGACCTCACCCACAGCAAGCAAGCGGTCGGCCATCGCCTGCAGGTCGAGCTGCGAAGGCCGGGCGGGTGAGATCTGGACGGCATCGCGGCCGCAGAGAGTCGTGGCCAGGCTGACCGTCTGCGGCTCCAGGAACGGGAACTCCCGGCGCCCGCAGCAGGGACAGTCCTGCTTTCTCTGGACGCGGAATGCGTGCCACGACGGTTCCCACACGTCCACATGCACGAGCGCCCGGCTGAGTTCGTCCCGGGCGCCGACCAGCCACTTCAGGGCCTCGGTGGCGGCAAACGAGGCAGCCACGCTGACGGCGGGGCCCAGCACTCCGGCCGTGTCGCAGGTGGCGCCCGTTCCCGCCGGCGGCGGCTCCGGGAAGACGCACCGGAGGCACGGTCCGTCGCCCGGGAGTACGAGGAGGGTCATGCCGTAGGTCGCGACTGCGCCGGTATAGACCCACGGAACGCCGGCCTGAATGCAGGCGTCGTTGATGATGTACCGAGTTTCGAAGTTGTCGGTCCCGTCCATCACCAGGTCCACATCGCCGATCAGCGCCGCGACATTGCCGCTGTTCACATCCTCCACACGACCTTCGATGATGATCTCGGAGTTCACTGCGCGCAGCCGGGCCTGAGCCGCGACGGCCTTGGGCACGTGCCCGCGTGCATCCGCTTCGTCGAAGAGGAGCTGGCGCTGCAGGTTGTTCCACTCGACCCAATCTCGGTCCACCACCCGCAGGTAGCCCACGCCCGCCCGCGCGAGGTGGTTGGCGATGACGGTGCCGGTCGCTCCGCAGCCGAGTACGGCGACCCGGCTTGCCAGCAGTCGCGCCTGGCCCTCCTCGCCGATAGCGGGGAGGATCGTCTGGCGGGCATAGCGGTCCGAGGCGGGCATTTCGATATCCAGGAGGCGATGCGGATTGGTTACGATGCAGTGAGGCTTCCCCATGATAGCATCGCCCACCGTCGTCTGGTTCCGTCAGGATCTCCGTCTGCAGGACAACCCGGCCCTCACCGCGGCCGCCACCGGCCAGGTCGTCCCGGTTTACATCTGGGCGCCGCAGGAGGAGGGCGACTGGCCTCCGGGCGGCGCCTCGCGGTGGTGGCTGCACCAATCGCTCACGCGCCTGGATCAGGCGCTCCGACAGCGAAACTCGCGGTTGATCGTGCGCCGGGACTCGGCGGTCAGTGCGCTCCTGTCCGTGGTGCGCGCGACCGGCGCACGCCGGGTGGTCTGGAATCGCCGCTGGGAACCCCACGCGCGGGCCGTCGAGGCAGAGGTGCGGCGGGCGCTGGCGGCCGAGGGGATCGAAACAGACGACTATGAGAGCGCGCTCCTGGTGGACCCGGACAATCTGAGCACCCGCTCCGGAGGCTACTACCAGGTCTTCACCCCCTTCTGGAAGGCGCTGCAACAGCTCTCGGAGCCCGGCTCCCCACTCCCTGTGCCACAGCTCGTGCCCCTCTCCGGCGGGTGGCCGCCGTCTCTCACCATCGCCGACCTGGGCCTTCTCCCGACGCCGGACTGGGCGCAGGGACTGCGCGACACCTGGGTTCCGGGCGAGGACGGGGCACATCGAGTCCTCGAGGAGTTTCTGGGGCACGCGGTCGGCCGATACCATGCCACGCGCGATTGCCCGGAACCTGCGGGAGTGTCACACCTTTCGCCGTACCTCCACCACGGCGAGATGGGGCCCCGCCAGGTGTGGCACGCCGTGCGGGCGGCGAACGCCGAACGCGGCGCGAATCTCGAAACTCTCGATCCGGATGGGTTCCTGCGCCAGCTCGCCTGGCGCGAGTTCGCCCATCACCTCCTGGCCCATCTGCCGGAGACCATCGCCCATCCCCTGCGCCCGGAGTTCTCCCGGTTCCCCTGGCGCGACGATCGCAGCGATCTGCGGCGCTGGCAGCGTGGGCACACAGGCTACCCGCTGGTGGACGCCGGCATGCACCAGCTCTGGCAGACCGGATGGATGCACAACCGGGTTCGCATGGTCACGGCGTCCTTCCTGGTGAAGCACCTGCTGCTTTCCTGGCAGCACGGAGCGCGCTGGTTCT
>SYMT01000690.1 GCA_005805375.1 Actinomycetota bacterium | reverse complement strand
GCGTGCGGCTCCTCGCACCCGAGATGGCCGCCCTGGAAACGCAGATCGAGCGTCTCCCGGCACTGGGGAAGTGGTTCGTGACCATCCCGGGAGTGGTCCCCGCCTGACGGGAGGATTAATTCTGCGCGGTTCCCTGAGCGTGCCGGCGCATGACGACGGCGCGGCAGGTGGCGGGGTCGGCGGGATCGGGGACGTTTACGCGCTCCCACGGCATGTCGCGGCGGTTGTCAGGGTGGGGGCCGCCCTCCAGGGGGAGTTCGTCGCCGTAGTAGAGGTGAGGGATGCCGCGCGTCGTGAACAGGAACGTCAGCGCCAGCCGCATGCGGGCCATCGCCTCGTCCGGCCGCTCCGCTCCGCCTGCCAGGTGAAAGAAGCGCGTCGTGTCGTGGTTGCCCAGGAATGTCACGAGCTGGTTCGGGTTGCGATAGAGGTTGTCGCGATTGAGCACGCCGGGCGCCTCGGAGTCCGATAGTTCCGGCCGGGCCAGGCGCTCGCAGCCGGCATCCCCCGCGAACACGTCGACCAATGCGTGGTAGAGCGGGAAGTCGAACATGGAGTCGAAACCGTGCCGGGTCTGGTAGGGCGCAACTACGTTCGCATCCGGGTCCCAGACCTCCCCCACGACGGTGACGTCTGGGTGGGGGCCCCGCACGAGGAGTTGGAACACGGGCCAGAAAGCCGCCTCAATGTGACGGGCGGCATCCAGCCGGATCGCGTCGGCGCCGGTCTCGCCGATCCAGTCCAGGACGTTGCGGGCGAAGTACTCATTGACGTCGAGTCGATCGTGGTTCAGGTCCGGCAGGCCCCAGACCCACCACTTTTCCGGCGTGTTCTGGTTCGGGTTGAACCACTCCGGGCACTCGGTCAGCCAGGGATGGCCGGGGGCGGTGTGGCAGACGATCAGGTCGAGCATGACTTTCAGGCCGTGGCGGTGCGCCGCCTGTACGAAACGGCGCACCGTCCCGCGGCTCCCGTCCGGGCCGAGCTCCGGACTGCAGAGCGCCGGATCCACCCCGTCGAAGTCCAGCGGGTGATAGCCGTGGTAGCCCGCCGGGGGATTCGGATAGACCGGCGTGATCCAGACCGTGGTCACCCCGAGACCCACCAGATACGGCATCCGGCTGATGATCCCGCGCAGGTCGCCGCCGTGCCGCCGTTCCGCATGCCCGGGATCTGGATCCCGGTTGTTGGTCGGATCGCCATCCGAGAACCGGTCCGTCACGATCATGTACAGCACGTCATCCTGAGTGAGCAAGCACGCTTCCCTTTCCCGCGGCGGCGCCGGCGGACGCCGGCAAACCCCGCACTCTCGCGCGTAGGACCGGACGCTGCATAGCACAGAAAGAGGGGATTGACACACCCTCTGGCAGTTCCTATAATTCTCCCTGTCAGGCACGGGCCGACACCGAATCGCACAAACAATGACCATCCTGCAACCGACATCAGTGCAATACAGCCCACGGGGAGCTGCCGTCAGCCCTCGCGGGACACGATTGCCTTCGCCGGTAGTGGAGTGGTATTCAGCGCTGTCCAAGCCTACAAACCTCGGGAGACCGCACCGGTAACTCTCCTCATTCTGGAGTTCCTGTGCGCCTTCCGGATAGCTTCCGGGAGGCGTTGTCACTTTCTGAAACCGGAATAGTGATGTGAGAAAGGACAGCAATATGATTCACGTGCGCTTCGAGGGACGGTCGCTGGATTTTTCCGAGCGCGATCTGGGACTGAACGGGAAGACGTCGGACACGGAGATCAAGGAACGGGTGGCCCGGCATCTGGAAGTCGGCGTGTCGCGCCTGGAGGACTATGTCGTGGACCGCGCGTCTTCGGGCAATGTAATCGTCCGGCCTGAGGCCGTGTACGGATAGCGATTTTTCACGGGGAGCGCCACTCCCCGGCACAAGAGATGCCTCGCGCCCTGACCGAAGGGCGTACACACTTAGCTCAAACTGGTAGAGCGCCGGGCCCTCAGCCCGGAGGCAATGGGTTCAACTCCCATAGGTCGCCACCGCCCTTCCAACTTGCGCGAGGCACAACTGTGGTTCCGCGCCCCGACGGGGGAAGCGTACACACCATCGCATAGGGAGCGGGAGGTAGCAGGTTCGATTCCTGTCGCCCCGATGTCCATCGGGGCGTAGCTCATCTGGGAGAGCACCACAAGTGACAACCGCTTTCCCAACTTGCGCGGAGCCACTTTTTTTTTCGAGCGAGGACCGGACGATGCAGGCAGAAGAACGCGATCTGCGGCTGGACATGCTGAACACGCTGTTGACCACGCCGCACCGCAAGCTGGAAGAGACCGCGGAACTGCACAAACTGCTGGCGTCGCTGGACCCCCTCTTCTACGGCCATCTAGCGGTCTGGTACCAGCGCCACGGCGACGTGCGAGACCACAAGGAGGTCTTCGTCGGCAACCTGCTCACCAGCCACCTGACCGAACACCGCGAGGCCGGATTCCTGCTCCTGCAAGAGTTCCCGCCCTACCAGGTGGCGCGCGTGGTGGACTTCATGAAGCAGCACCTCGGCCGCGTCCCGCGCACCGCGCGGACGGCGGTCCGGCGCTACCTGCAGACGCGCGAAGAGGATCCCCGGTTCTTCGACCGGGCGGCACTGCGGGGCCGGAAGGCGTTGAAGCACCTCTACGCGACGCTGCACGTGAAGCCGGGTCCCCGGGCCGATGCGATCCTGTTCAAGGAGTTGCCGCCCGAAGACAGCCTGGGAGCGCGGGTGAAGCAACTGGCGGCGGCCTCGACTCCGGCGGATCAGGCGCGGCTCATCGTCGAGCACCGGATTCCGTACCCCGTCGCGGTCGGCGCCCTCCGGACGCTGACCCCGATGGTACTGGCGGCCCTGGTGGACGCGATGACACCGCAAGAGGTCATCAACAACCTGAAATCGCTGAAGGCACGCGGCGCCCTGGACCATGCCGACGTACGCGCGCTGGTGGACCGCAAGCTCGACGACGCCCGGACGGACGTACGGGTGGCCGCGTTCAAGGCGCAGGTCGCCGCGGATGTAGCCGATCTGGATACCGAGACGGTGGCGCGCCTGGAGCGGGTGACGGATGACCAGGTCAAACGACGCGGTGCGCTGCGTCGCGCGACGGCGCTGTTCGTGGACAAATCCGGATCCATGGAGAGTGCCATTGAGCTCGGAAAGCGGATCGCGGCCCTGATCTCCGGGATCGCCGAGGCGCCGCTCTGGGTTTATGCTTTCGACACGCTGCCGTATGAGGTGAAAGCGAACGGAAGCGAGCTCAGCGACTGGGAGCAGGCGTTTCGCCATCTGCGCGCCGGCGGCGGCACCAGCATCGGCTGCGCGCTGCTGCCGCTGATGCGCCGCAAGGACGTGGTGGAGCAGATCCTCATCGTCACGGACGAGGGGGAGAACGCAGCGCCGTACTTCCCGGCCACCTACCAGCAGTATTGCCGGGAAGTGAAAGCCACCCCCAACGTCATCGTCGTCAAGGTGGGGCAGGCAACGGATTACCTGGAGCGCACCCTTCAGGCGGCGCAGGTGCAGGTGGACACGTTCACATTTGCCGGGGACTACTACTCCCTGCCGAACCTGATCCCGCTGCTCACCCGCCCGTCCCGGCTGGATCTGCTCCTGGAGATCCTGGACACACCGCTGCCGGTCCGCAAGGACCGGTAGCGGGCCGCGCCGGGCCTGAAGAATAGGTCCCTGACCACGGGTTGGCGCCCGGTGAAGAGCCGGAGACGTACCCGGAGAGGCTTGCAAAAGTGGACGAAATGGAGCGGGCGTACCGGCTGGCCGCAGCAGCCGTGCGCCGGCGATTCGCGGAACAACACCCGGACTATCTCGACCGGCTGTCGCGCCTTTCGCGGAGCGACATCGCCGTCTATTCCGGTGCGTATGACCAGGTCGGGCGGGTGCTGGAATGCCTCGGGCTGCCTGCTGTAACCGATCCCGAGCCGAAGAACCTCCCGGCCCGCATCGCGTTCGTGAACTGCTCGGGCCACTACCAGAAGGACATCGCGGGCGCCGCCGCGGCGTTCGTGGCTGGAGGCGGCATGCTGGTCAGTTCCGATTGGGGGTTGGACCAGGTGCTGGAGAAAGCCTTCCCCGGCGTGCTGGCCTGGAACCGCCGTTCGACGGGCACCGATGTGATCTCGGTCGAGCCCTACCTTGACAGCGTCTGGTCCGAAGTAGTGGTTCTGGGCGCCGATCCGCAGTGGTGGCTCTGGGGCAGCCACCCGATCGAGGTGAAGGACCCCGAGCGGGTCCGCATTGAGGCCGCCAGCCACGATCTGCTGGTTCAGCACAACGCGCCGGTCGTCGCCGCCCGCTTTTCGTGGGAACAGGGCGAAGTCTTCCACGTTATCAGTCACTTCTGGGCGCGCTCCAGCGCCACCCCCACACTTCGCCATCGGGGCCCCGGGGTGGATTTCCTGCGCACGGGAATGCGTCTCTCCGAGGACGGTATCGCCGCGGTGCTGGGGGAAACAAAACTCGCCGGGGACGACGTCTCGTTTGCAGTGCTCCAGAGCGCCGCCACGGCTACGGAACTCGTCGCGCAGTGCTGCGTCCGGGCGGTCCCGAACACCCAAGAACAACGGACCGATCCCGGAAACACCCGGTGTCCCCCGAACACACCAAATCTGTGTTGAAGGACCACGGGGTCCCGTGCCGGGCATTAACCCGGATCGGAGGGCCGGCCCATACTATCGTCATGGCTTCCATCCATGATCTGCTGAACCGGCTCGAACGCGCAGAGGATTCTGTCCTTCAGTCCACCTTTCTGGCCCCCTGCCTGCCCGGCGGCCGGATTCAGGTCCGGATTGCGGGCCTCGTGCGGACATTCGAACCGAGGCCACGCGACTTTGAAGGGTGGGGCCTGTTTCGGCCTCAAGACGAGCGTACAGCCCGGTTGTCCGAACCGGCCGACCTACCGCTCATCGCGGAGTATCTGCAACATCTCCCGGTGCTCCGCGCCCGGCTGGCCGTGCCGCTGCGCGGGCGCTCCTGGCTCGCCTACCCCGTGAATGAAAGCGACATGGCTCAGCGCTGGGGGAAGCCGAGGCCGCTGGCGATTCACCTGGTCGAGGACGGCGCCCGCTTCGATCCGGTGGTGGCCCGCGGCGAGGGTGGCGGGGTGTTCTGGATGGACGAGGTGGATCGCCGCGCCGAGCCGCAGTTCGCGGCGCAACTGCAGGAGGCGCTCGACCGGGTGGTACCGCCGCACCTCGTCTCCTTCGCGGGCCGTACTCCCGAGATGCGGGCCGCCTACGAACTCGCGGCCCAGCACTCCCCACAGTTCGCACCCCAGCGCGCAGCACAGGACCCGGAGCAGCGCCTGCGGCAGGCGCTCGTTGTGGGAGGAGGGAGAATGCAGCGCCACCAGGACCGCGGCGACCACTGGCTTGTAGAATGGACCACGCGAGATGGAGCTCACCACACTTCCGCAATCAGCAAGACGGATCTCACCGTGCTTTGCTCCGGGATCTGCCTGAGCGGGCACGACCGGGAGTTTGACCTCCAGTCACTGGTGGGCGTTTTCGACCAGCGACCCGATTGGGTTTGATCCTGCCCGACCGAAACTCCGCCGATAATTGCCCTCCATGCAGGCGAAAGCCCCCCGAGGGAAGGATCTTTCGGCCACCGTGCCCGATCAACATACGGTGGGTGCTGCGAATAGTCGGCGGAGGAGCGATATCGGATGCTGGAACTTGGACCGGAAGTGTGCGGCGACCTCGTGGCAGCGCTGTCGCGCGAGTGGTTGGAGACCGACGGGTTGGGCGGGTTTGCCTCCTCGACCATCATCGGCGTCAATACCCGACGATATCACGCGCTACTTCTCGCCGCGCTGCGTCCCCCGACCGAGCGCCACGTCTTGCTCTCCACACTCGAGGAGCGTCTGATCGTTGACGGCCGCCCTTTCGACCTGGGAGCCAACCAGTACCCCGGCACGATCCACCCGGAGGGATACCGCTACCTCACCCACTTTCGCCTCGACCCGTTCCCCATCTGGACGTTTCGCCTGGAAGACCTGGAACTTGAGAAGCGATTCTTCCTGACCCACGGCGAGCCGACGGCGGTGGTGACCTACGGGGTCGTCGGCTCCGCTGCCGGCCGCAGCGTGCAACTTGAGCTTCGTCCACTGCTTGCCTACCGCGATTACCACAGTCTGGCGCGCGAGAACGCAAATCTCGACCCGGCCTACGCGGAAGAACCCGGCGTCGTCCGTCTCCGTCCGTATGCCCGGCTTCCCGAACTCTACCTGGCGCACGATGCCGAATCCGTCCGGCCCCAGGGGTACTGGTACCGCAACTTCGAGTATGAGGAGGAGCGCAGGCGCGGCCTGGACTTCGTCGAGGACCTGCACTGCCCGCTGGTCCTCACGTACAACCTCTCGGGCGACCGGGATGCGGTGCTCATCGCGTC
>SYMT01000689.1 GCA_005805375.1 Actinomycetota bacterium | reverse complement strand
GTACGGCCCGCCCCCACCATCGTAATCCACTCCGAGCAGAAGAGTGCCGTCGCGCAACTCCACGACGTTGCGTGACGTGTGATTGCTCGCGCCGGGCTTGATGCCCTCAGACTCGATGCGGAGCGATTCCCAGGTCCGCCCGCGATCGGTGGAACGGTGCAGGAAGCCGGTGGTGTAGCCCCACTCGTTGCGCACATCACCCGCCAGCAGGTGTCCGGTCAAGAACAATGTGCCGTCTTTCAGCACCGTCAGGTACGGCTCGCGACCGAGTAGGGCCAACTTCTCCGGCCCCTGCCAGCTCTTGCCACCGTCCTGTGAGCGAAACAGACGTGTTTCCTCGCGCACCTTCCCCCCTCCCTCCTGGTACTGGTGGAAGGCGCTGAGGAGCAGTTCACCGTCGGGGAGGCGGGCGATGCACGCCTTGTAGTCATCCGGTTCCCCGATAGGGATCCGCTCACATCGGATCTCGCTCTTGGTCAGTGTCGTGGGGTTCTCGATGCGCACCATGTCTCTCTGCCTCGACTGGGCGACTGCGAGGATCGGCAGACCGATCACCGCAGCCAGGCCGAGCAGTCTCACTCCCAAGCGCATTGATGGAAAGGAAGGAGTGTTGGGACGATGCATGGGACTGTTCCTCCTGGTTCCTGGTCGGGGTCAGGCGACCGTGAGGAGTATTCTGCACCTTCGTCCGCGAAGTCCTGCGCAGCCTGCGGAAAGAGCGGCGAGGAGTACGAAAAGCGGCACGCGCACCGATTATGCAGGGATGCAGGGATCCTCCGCCCGGCACCTCACAAGCTGTACGCCGTACCCGAGCCACGCGCGTCAGCAAGTGATCCCACGAAACGCACACCACGCCGCCCGTACCCGAGCCACGCGCGTCAGCACGTGGTCCGTCAAGGCGAGTGCCGACAGCGTCAGGGTTCCGGCACCCGGAACCCTGGCACTTCGAAACCTGGAAAACCCTTTTCTCGGGGGTATCCGGTCACGTTGAATTCGATGCCGAGGGGATGATCCGTTGCACGTCTATCTGACTGAAGATTGCACCAAAGACAGAGGCGAGGGGAACGATGGCAAACCGAATCGAGGAGTTGGGGAACCGGAATCCGGCTGTGACCATTACACTGATAGGCGGCGGACGCCCAGAGTGCTGCCAGGAGCGTCTGACGGCGCAGGTTTTGCGTCTGGGGGCCTGGCTGGAGAGCCCGCGGGCGCGGGCGCTGCCGGCCGAGGATCTGCTGGCGCTGCGGTGCCGATACGCCGGGCTCCTGGAGGAGTTGCGGGCGCTGGATGACCTGCACCGAGCTGCGGGGTTGCGGTGCGCCGAGGCTGCTCCCCTGAGCGCCGCGATGACCTGCGGCGCGGCAACACTGCGGGCGGCGTAGGAGCACAACACGGTCCGGGTTCGGGCGGCATCCGGCGAGTAGTCTCACGGGCGGCGGTGACGATCGGGGACCAGTTTCACTGCCGGGCCAGGGGACGTGTGGGGCTCCGGCAGTTCCACGGAGGACGTGAGGCGAGGACACGAACGAGGGTGGCGGCCACGTCGCTATCCCACACCCGCGCTTCCCATCGGTGTTAGACTTGCCAGGGTTCGTAGGGTTCGTAGGGTGCCGGGCGCCTCCCCCTGGGAACGCCGGCGTCCCGCCGGCCTCGCCGCCCGACCCGGAAACTATAGTCCCGCTATCCGCGAACCCTAGCACCCTCTTCGTCCTTCCTCTTTCGCATGAAACCAGCCCAAGTGATCAACCGGGGAGACACCTTTCGGACTCTCAGGGTGACCACCGAAAGCCCCATCGAAATCCGTGAAGCGCTTGCGGCGCGGGAAGTCTCCCATGTATTCAAGGGTGACCAGAACCAGGCATGGGATGCAGTTCTCGCGAACCACTGTCTGGCGCGAGCGGTGGGCGAGGACGGCGCGACGGACCTGACCTTTTTCGTCCATGACGAGCGCCTGGGGACGTCGGACTCGCGGCTCACGCGGCTGTGGCGGGAGCGCGGCAGGCGCTTTGTGCTCACCGAAGACTATTACCGCGGGCGCACCGGGGCCGTCTGGGAGCATCAGGACGCATCGTACGGCCTCTTCTTCGGAGAGGCGGTCAGCCCGGAGCAGTATGCAGCCGCGGGAGTGCACCTGCACCGCGCCGCCGCGCTGTGGGAGCGACACGCCGCTGAGCTTGCGCTCGATTCCCAATGGGTGCGCGCCCTGGCGGCACTGGGAGTGGTGCTGCCGGGAGCGCCGGGTCCGGCAGCGGACCGGTCCACCCGGTTGGGGTCTCCCGTCGAAGCCGAGGTGTTCCGGGCGTACTGCGCGGATCATCCGGGCGCGGCGCTGTACTACGCGTTCACCAAGACCGACGGGCTGTACGGTCTGGTCCCGGTCGAAAACGAGAATCTGGCCCTCTCCGGCATCCCGGCTGCCGATCCGGAGGTGTGGCGTGCCCTCCAGCACCTGCTCGTGCGCGTGGCCGGCCGCGGCGCGATGCGCAATGCAGGCAGCCGGGCGCAGCGACGCGGGGTCGCGCGGCGGGTGAGGCACGTGGCGGAGTGGGCCCGGAACTTTCTGCACGAGCACCCGGATGCCAGTGTGGCCGATCTCCAGGCAGCGTTCGGAGGCTGGCTCACCCGGGAGTTGTTTCCGTCGGATCGCATCGAACTGGATCGGAGCAGCCGGTTCACGCGCGTTCAGGAGCCGGATCTGGGGGCGCTGGCGTGCCCCGAAGCTACCCTTCACTTCTTTCTGGATCTCTGCCTGAGACATCCGGCGGAATGTGCGGCAGCGTACAACGCCGCCCTCAATCGCGTCGGGTTCGGGCTCCAGAGGATGAAGCACGAGCCGGAATCCGGCCTCACCACCCTCCCCTTCTTCGTGGAATATTCCCCCGATGGCCCGGGCGGCCCGATCTACCGGTTCGAACTGGAACTCTCCGGGATCGAGCAGACCCGGATCACACTCCGCAACGCGGGGATCGGGGATCGCGTGGTGGAGGTTCCGGGGCGAGTCCGGTCGGTACAAGACCTCTCGCGGGCGCTGCTGGAGGGGCTGGGCGCCGTGGAGGGCGTCTCCCTGGTCGGAAAGGCAGCCATGTTTTCCGCTGAGTTACAGCGGTCGCCCCGAGGTTTGGGTCTGCCGCGGCAGGGCAGCAAGTACACGCCGCTGGTAGATCACCTGATAGCGGACTTGCGGTCGCGGGGGCTCCTCCGGGGTTCTGCGGGATTGCTCATCCG
This sequence comes from Actinomycetota bacterium, assembly GCA_005805375.1. Taxonomy (GTDB): domain Bacteria; phylum Armatimonadota; class SYMT01; order SYMT01; family SYMT01; genus SYMT01. The sequence continues at coordinate 1,289 of SYMT01000689.1, read as the reverse complement.
CATCGGGCTGAATGCGCTGGACCGCCTCGATGCGATGGGCGATCTTCCGTTACGGTTGCCCCGGTTTCTGCGGGCGCCATTGGGGGGGGCCACCACCTGCCGGCACTTCGCGGCCGCATGGCGCGGCGTGGCGGCAGAGGCTCGCGCGAGCCTGCACCTCCTCGGAGCCTGTCACGTAGGGCAGCATGTGCATCTCGCGCGGGTGCTGCTGGAGAACTGCGGAGACCTCGCTCCCCTACCGGGCGTTCGGGGCCCAGCGAAAGTGCGGGCGCAGTTCGCGGCGGCCGACCCCGATGCGCGGCGCGGGGCCCGTCTCGGTATGGACCTGCCGCCCGAGACCCGGCAGGTGATGCTTGCGCTCCTCGAGGAACGCGAGCATCTGCTGGCTGCACGCCGCCGGGCGGCTGCCGCAGCTCCCGGACACCTTCGAGACCGGGCCGAGGATGCCCGGAGGGAGCACGCCCGCGAAGCGGTCGAGTGTGCGCTGCTGCTGTTAGTGGCTGCCTACGTGCGGCGGCTCTGGCAGCAGGCAGAATCGCTCCCCTACATAAATGACCGCCCCTATACGTTGGCGCTGTACCTCTTGTTTGGGACAGACATTTTCCCGCCGATTTGCCGCCGCGTGGAGTTCGACGTGGAGTATCTGGCGCCACCTGCAACCGCCTGAGTTCTTTGCGGCGCGGGGGCCGGTGATCAAGACGGCGGGTGCCCATCGGGTCCGAGGCCGGCAGCGTGCAGACATTCCCGAGCCCACACTCGATCTTCCCCGTGCAGCCGCGGCCGGGGTTCCTCCAGGTAGGCGCACTGCAGCAGGCGGTGATAGCGTCCGGCGTCGTAGGCGCGATCCAGGAGCGGCTGGAGGGGCACCGTCACTTCGGCAATCTCCGGGTCGAGGGGGACGCGGAGCGGGGGCAGCGGGTCGCGCACCGTCCAGGGCAGAATGTGAAAGCCATCCGGCCGGGCGGCGCGCCAGGTGCAGATGAGGTAGTGGAAGTGCGGCAACGCTGCCAGCCGATCGGCGGGGACTGCGACCGTATGCCGGCCGCCGCGCAAGAAGTCCAGCTCTACCAGGTTCACGTTGCCGTCCAGCAGATGCCGCTGCTTGCGCAGGTAGGCACTACGGGCAGGCCCGGAGGTCTTGTTCGCGGGGCTCAGCAGCTCGATGCTGGTGATCAGATCACGGTCCGGGAGGCGGAAGACGCTGACGTAGGCTTCGCGGATCTCGGAGATCGGGTGCTCCACCCAGACCCCGAACTCCGGTTCGGGCGGGGCGAGGAGTGCGGCGCCAG
>SYMT01000688.1 GCA_005805375.1 Actinomycetota bacterium | reverse complement strand
TACCTGACGGAAGTGGCGCCGCGTCTGGGGGATCATTCCGTCGAGAACCACCTGCGGCGTGCGGCCGAGGATGCGAATCCGCTGCTCTACCGGGTGGCGCTCAAGATGGCGACGGGCAGCGGGAAGACGGTGGTCATGGCGATGCTCATCGCCTGGCAGGCGATGAACAAGCTCGCCGACCCGCGAAACGCCCGGTTCTCGGACGCCTTCCTCATCGTCACGCCCGGCATCACCATCCGGGACCGGCTGCACATGCTGCTGCACGCACGCACGCTGAACCCACCCACTCCGTCCTCTGGCGGAGCGCCGCCCCGGTGGCGGCCTCCACCCGGGAATATGCCCGTTTGCTTTCTCCAAATCAGGCGGCTGGGCGATACCTTCACCGCTAATACACTACTTACTTCGTATGCGTGAATCTTAGATGGTGCGTGGATCCCATATACGTGATCCTTCCCGCCAGCTCAAATGATGATTTGAGCTTGAGCTGGTCTTCATCTATCGTGGTTCTAACTCCCACAGGAAGATAGGTTTTCTTATCTATCTAGATGGTCCAAGTGGCGATTTTCTGGACCGATTTAACGAGATAGCACTGATGCCCGTCAAATAACTCTTCGGGTTCCAGTATGGAGCCAGCAGAAAGATAGGGAATGAACGATTGTTTGGAGGGATTCCACTGGGGTTCTTCGAAAGGTTTGTCGATAATCAAATCCGGCACAATATTTGCTGTACCACGCGTAACTCCGCGAAGTGCCTCCAAAGCCTCTGAAACATCCCCAAATATCTCTGGCTTACCGCCATTCATAATCGAAAGAGACAGGGTTGTATTACGGGAATCGGATAATAATCCATATGGAGCGCCCGAGTCAGGCCTTCCAGGGGTTATTTCGGTGGTCACTCCGTGGAGTTTCCAGGAGGGCCTGATGCGACGGAATTGAACGGAGACAGACGCAGACAATTTCAATTCAGATACATGATTATGAACGCCAATGTGTGAAGAGTTTACATTCACATCGATCTCTTGCAGTTCGAGAAGTCGGGATGACAAGCGCTCCAGGACCTTAATGCCGCGAGCACTGCTGCCCAAGTAATCACTCGTTGCGCGCTATGCTTTGCCATGGCAGGCAATCCCTTTAGAGTGTTGGCCAACCGATAGCGTACTTCTCTCAGAGCGCCGGGCTGCCCTGGAGCGTGTGTTCTCCGAAGATCGGCAGCGTCGCGGTCAACGCTGCCCCTGATTGGGAGGGACGAACCGTCACGAAACCCGCTACGTTTGGAAGTGTGGACCCTCGCGAATCAGTGTGCGGCATCCGTTCATGCTGCGGACATCGAAACTCGGGTGGCGGCGTGGTCCGCCCCGGCGCCCGAACATCTACACCACCGGAACGGTCCAGTTCCGGCGCCAGACTGAGTCCTCCGGCGGGGGAACGCGGCCGTCCCAGTGCTGCTGCATGGTGCGGAATTCGCCGAGGCGGGGCCGGACAACGGTCTCCCAGAGCGCTTCGACCTGTGCGAAAGTGAGGAGGCGAGTCTCCGGGGTGGCGGCATCGAAGGCCGCGAGCAGGTCCGCCGCCTTGTCGCCGAGCCAGCGCACCTCGTCGGCAACCATGCGCTCGCCGGTCAGGCGGTTCGACTCGCGGGCGTTGGAGCCCATCGCGAAGTGGGGGCCGGGGAAGTCGGGGCCGGGGATGCGGGAGTAGTCCACGCAGTCCGGCTCCACCGCCCAGAGGAGCGAGGTTTCCACCTTGCCCGCGTGGTCGCCGGTGCCTTTGCCGCCGCCGTCGAAGCCGGGCTGGTTGGCCTCGAAGTCCGGCAGGCCGTAGAGACGCAGGCCGACGTGCGGCTGGATCAGGTCCAGCAGCGTCTTCAGGTCCTGCCAGTTGGGGCCGTAGTGGCCGGTGATCAGGACGGCGGCGTGGAAACCGAGCGCATCGGCCGCGCGGATCTGGTAGCAAACGTTCTTGAAGTGCTGCCAGGGCGGCATCGCCGTCAGCCAACTGCGCGGCACCTCGCCCACGTTCTGGTGCGCCCAGGAGGCGTAACCCGCGATCTCGTGGATGTGCCAGTAGTCGGGCGGAGCCACAATGCCGCCGTGCGCGCGCGCCGCCCGGCAGGCGATGGCGTGCGCTTTGAGCGCGTCCAGCCCCAGCGTGTTCTGCGGGCCGTGCGGCTCGCAGAGGCCGTAGGAGAACCAGACCAGCGGGCACGCGGCGAATGCTGCCTCCAGCTCGTCGGGGAACATTCGCTCCCAGCGTACTTCTCTCATTGTTGCCTCCTTTCGGAGGGTGAATAGGGTGTCAACCCGCGTCAGGCCTTCCACTTGCCCGTGCCGGACTCCGGCCGGCGGTCACTTCGAGAAGCGCGCTCTCATCGGTCTGTTGGGGTGGTTCCGCTCCCGTGACCAGCTTACGGAACGATCCGGTGATCGGGGAAGTGCATGTGCTTCACGCGGTCGTACTTCCGCCACGCAGCGTGCCCGTCCAGAAACGTGTAGTGGGCGCCACCGGCGTGGCGCGTTGTGTTAAACAGCGATTCTACTTCGGAGAGCCCGTTCCACACATCATAGTCGTCCTGATTGTGGCCGGGGTCAGTGATTCCACTCTCGCAGAAGAGGATGGTCTCCGCCGAACTCCGCACGCGACCATCATCCCGGGAGAACTGGTTAGCAGGGATCTCCACCTCCTCGCTGGAGTCGGGCGGAAAGTTGTGCGTGAAGTAGGCGTTGAGGAGGTAACTCGGCCGATGCACTTCGCCGGAGTTCGGGTTGATCAACGCCGTCGCGGGATCGCTCGGGCAGACATATATCCGCTGATTCCGCGTGTACGGATACAGCCGACTTGCCCAGGTAATCTCTTCCAGTCCTGCGTGGTGGAAAAAGAGGCGGTCGTCGTTGTCGTCGAAGTACATACTGGCGGCGAAGCCGATCTGGCGCACGTTCGAGATGCACTGTGTGGCGCGCGCCTTTTCACGCACCTGCGCGAAGACCGGAAACAGAATCGACGCGAGTATCGCGATCACGGCAATGACAACCAGCAACTCGATCAGCGTAAACCCTGCGCGTCGAACCATCATGTCTCCTGAAGCCCCGCTTTCACACGAATGGCTGTTCCGTCATACTACGGTGAAATTGTATCCGGACCAGCCATCCGCGTGGCAGCCACTGTGACCCAGCAACGACCGCCTCCAACCCCGCTCTCCCTACCCTCTGCTGCGCTCCATCAGCATCAGCATGATGACGCAGTTCAGGAGGAGCGCTTCCTCGGTGTCGGACATCGGCCCGCGCTGCTCGATGCGGAATTTGCGCTCCACCAGGGAGGGCTGCTTCTTCAGGTAGAGGACCTCCTGGCCGCGCAGGCTGACCTTGTAGGCGGGGTTGATCCAGATGGTGAGGAAACCAACGATCGGGATCTCGGAGAGGATTGCGTCAGCGACCTTGAGCCAGGGCTCTTCTTCCTGGATCAGGCCGATCTGGTTGCCGCCCGGATCGTGGATCTCGTAGGTAGCTTTCCAGAGTGACTTCGCTCCCTGTCGCTTCAACCCGCCGAAGGGCTGACCATCCACGGTGGTGATGGTGTACCGGGCGGAGAAGTCAATGATCCGGTCTGCCTTCACCTGAAAGAGCTGCTGCGTCTGCTTCTCGTCGGCGAAGACCTTCACGTCTTCCTTCAGCGCCAGCGCCTTCTGGCGCACGTAGAGGATGAGGCGCTGCGCGGAATCGAGAATCCGCACCTGCGGCGCGAAGGCGAGCAGCTTGAAATTGCACTCCAGCGGGTAATTCTGCATGGTTGTTTCTCCGAAACGATGGGACCGAGTACAGGAACGGCCTGTCCGATCTCAGCCTGCGGCCGTCATCCGTTTCGCCACAGCGTGGCGGATCGGCGGAGGCCCCCAGTGACGAGCCAATCGGGAAGGGTCGCCGCGGGGCGGAAGCCACATTGTTCCAGAGCGGCGGCCTTCGGACCGCGGGGCTCGGTCACGTAGGCGACCACCGGCGCGTCGGGCCAGCTCAGACTCGCCGTCAGCTCCGGCAAACGATCGGCAAAATGCGGATGCGCATGCAGATCCAGAAGCCAGACGTCGCGAAACCACCGCGTGTCCGGCGCCAGCAGACCCCAGCCGACGGTGGCGCCGGTCTCGCTTTCCAGCGCCTTTGCCTGGATCTGGGGCTCGCGTTGGCGACGCAACTGAAAGCTGGTAAACGGACCCTCCAGGCTGCCCTGCGCCTTCAAACCCATCGTGGGACAGCGCGGCAGTTCCTCGTTTTCGCCGGCCGGCTGAAACGCAAGCAGGTCGAAATAGCCCCAGTCATCCCAGCGCACGTCCCGCACAGAGGTCGGCGCCGCGCGAAACAACTCCTCCTCAATGCCGGCATGCTCGCGCCACATCATCTGACCGCTGCCTTCGACAATGCCGCGAAACCCATACGAGTGGTAGATCCAGTAGGGATGCGTGTCGAACCCGGTGCCGAGGCAGAGCACGCGGAACCCCTCGGCCTGCGTGTGCGCCATCTGGAAACCCATGATGAGCGAGCAGGCACCCTTCCGCCGCTCCTCGGGGTGCGTAAACACGTGGCCCAGAATGCCGGCGCCCCGGTTGCCGACGATCATGATCTGGCTGACGATCCGGCCGTCCACTGTGCCCACGTAGTACCTGTTCTCCAGCCGGTCCAGGTCCTGCTCCAGCGACTGGAAGATGTGGGCGCGGGTATCGGGATTTTTGTGCCCCAGGAACGGGACAACCCGCGGCAGCCAGTCCGCATCCGGCCCCAGCACCACCCCGACTTCCATCGGTTCGCCGCTCTTCAGGGTTGCCTCGCCCAGTCGTGTGTACATCCGCCCTCCCTCCTTACCGCAGTGGCGTTCGGCACACGGCGCCGCCTTCCCTGCATCCCGGCGCGATATCCTATTGGGTGGAGAGTTCATGCACATGGCCCTGGCAGCAGCACCCTACAGCCCGGCCGACGCCCCGCACGCCGTGCCGGCGCGGCTTTCCGTGGCGGAGTACCATGCGCTGATCGAAGCAGGCCTCCTGCCGGAAGACAACTCGCTGGAGCTTCTGGACGGCGTCCTCGTCCCCAAGATGTCCAAACGCCCCTCGCACAGCACCGCCACGGAGCGAACGCGGCGTGTTCTTACCCGCCTGCTTGCGCCCGGCTGGCATGTGCGCGTCCAGGAGCCCATCACTCTCGCTGCCGGAGAACCGGAGCCGGATGTTTGTGTGGCCCGGGGGGACTTCGAGGACTACGAAGCGCGGCACCCGCTCCCAGGAGAGGTGGCCCTGATCGTCGAAGTCGCCGACTCAACGCTGACCCGGGATCGGGAACACAAAGGCCGTCTCTACGCCGAGGCCGGCATTCCCTGCTACTGGATCCTGAATCTTTCTGACCAGACGGTGGAAGTCTACCAGGATCCGGCCGGTACAGGCCCCGAAGCCGCCTACCTCCAGCGCACGGATTACCACGGCACCCAGACCATCCCGGTCGCCGCTATTCCCGCCCTTGTCCCACCCGACCCGAGCGCCCGGTCCCTTTTGCAAGGGTAGAAGTGTGTGAAAATGGGGGACGGCCCGCCCGGGAACGCCGGCATCTTGCCGACACCAGCTCCTCGCAGCGACGGATGAGACGTGAATCCTGTGGGCTCCGGCCCGTGCCGCCCAGGAATGGGGCCCGGCCCGCGACTGGGTGCGGAGCGCTCCGCCCGGGACCGCCGCCATCTTGCCGGCGCCGGCGCCTCGCAGCAACGGATGGGACGTACCCCCGCTGGCTCCGGCGGGGGTAGGCGAGGGCGTCAGCACGGTGCAGGATGATCGCCATCAGGGCTTCGATCTGTCGGAACTCACCGGGCGCGGCATTCGGCTGCATCGCCGTCCGCGATGCGTATGGTGGTGCAGTACGCTTCGGCTCTCCGGGGTGGGGGCCGGCACGGTGCTCAAGCACGTGGTTTGCCTGGCCGGGCAGGTGCGGGCCGGCAGGATGCCGGCGTTCCCGGGGGGCAAATAGTGATCCTCACGCCGGGGCAGGTTTTGTGCCTGCGCGCAGACAACTGGTGAGCGACGGGGAGGGGCGGACCGGCGCCGGCCCGCAGTGAGCGCCCGGGAACGCCGGCATCTCGCCGGCGCCAGCACACCGGTGAGCGACGAATGACAGGATGCGGCAGGTCTGGCGCCTGCCCGTGGACAAGCAGCAGGAAACAAATGCGACCTTTGCGGTGGGCAATGGTGTGGGTGGTATTGCTGGCGGCGGCGCTTGCCGGCTGCGGCGGGTCGGAACCCGCGGCGGGTGGGGAGGCTCCGGGCGGCGCTTCCGGGGCCGGCGGCGGCTCCGGGGCGACGGCGCCGAAGAGCGATCTGCAAGTGGGACTGGTCACGGATGTGGGGGGCGTGGGCGACCTCTCCTTCAATATGATGGCGAACCAGGGCCTTGAGCGCGCCAAGAAGGAACTCGGCGTCACGGCGTCGCTGGTTGAATCGCAGCAGGCGGCGGATTACAATGCCAACCTGGAGCGCATGGCCGAGAAGGGCTGCAAGCTCATCTTCGCCGTCGGGTTTTCGCTCGCCGACGCCGTGAAAGAGGTCGCGGCGCGCCATCCCGATACCCACTTCGCCATCATTGACTCGGACGGCCCGGAAGCGCCCAACGTGGCCAATCTCGTCTTTCGCGAGGAAGAGGGTTCGTTCCTGGTCGGCGTGCTGGCCGGAGGGATGTCGAAGTCCGGCAAGGTCGGCTTCGTCGGCGGGATGGAGATTCCGCTCATCAAGCGGTTCGAGGCCGGGTTCCGCGCCGGAGTGCGTACCGCGAAGCCCTCCGCCACCGTGTCGGCCAAGTACACCAACAACTGGACCGACGTGGCCAAGGGGAAGGAACTGGCTCTCTCGCTGTATGAAGAGGGGGCAGACGTGGTGATGCACGCCTCCGGGCAGTGCGGCGTCGGGGTGATCGAAGCTGCCAGGCAAAAGGGCGCCGGCTTCTGGGCCATCGGGGTGGATGCGGATCAGGACTACCTGGGCACCGCCGATCCCAAAAAACCTGCGGCCCCGTCGCGGGTGCTGACGAGCATGATGAAGCGGGTGGACAATGCGGTATTCGACACCTGCAAGTCGGCGACCGAAGGGAAATTCGCCGGCGGAAGACATTCCTTCGGAGTGAAGGAAGACGGCGTGGGCTTCACGCCGCTTACGTATACTAAGCACGACATTCCCGCGTCACTGCTCCAGGAAGCGACGCGGCTGCGCGGGGCCATCTCCGCGGGCGAATTGAAGCCACCGAAAACTCTGGAAGAGCTGGCGACCTGGAAGGCGCCGACGATGAAGCTCTGATCCATTCTTCACCAGGGCGCAGTATGCAAAATTTCTTCCGAGCCGGGAACGCCGGCATCCTGCCGGCACGAGCGTTGCTGCTGCTGCTACTCCTGCTGCTGGTCTGCCCGGCTCACGCCGAGGTGCGGGAGAGCGATGAGCCGCTCGCGGATCTGCCCGTCCGGCGGGTGCTGGAGCGGGCTCATGAAGTCTGGCTGAACTTCCCCGGGAAATTAGCCGGTCCCGAGGACGTGTTCGTGGTCTTCACCGCAGGCGCCACCCACCTGCGGATGACGGTCATCGCCCGCCCCGGGACGGACCCGATCCGGTTGGCCCAGCAAGTCGAGGACGCGATTGCCGACACGGCGCTCACGCAGAACCCGGTGAAGTGGGATGCCGGCGACACCCCCACCGCGGAGGCGGGCTTTGCAGTGCCCCAATTCGGACTGATGCACGCCGCACTCGATCAGCCGATCGGGCAACTGCTGACCGCACTGCGCGGTCAGGGCTACCACCCGCACGCGGTGCTGCGCCTCCCCCTCTACGCCGAGACGCCGCCGTTGAAACTCCCGGAAGCGGCCACCCCCAATTCACGTCTGATAGACCTGCACGAGGCGCCGGCTGACCTGGTGGTCCCGGTCCAGGCACGGCTGAGCCTCTGGGACGTGGTCGCCACGGTCCTGTTCCTCTTTATGGTGCCACTGGTGGGCGGGGTGGGCTTGCTGGTGGGAATTTCGTTCGGGCGGCGCACCAGCATCCCGATTGAGGTGCGACGGCGGCTCTATCCGAAGCTGACCCTGTGGCCCACGTTCGCAGCCATCGGCCTGCACCTACCGCTCACCCTGCTGTTTCTCTACTCCCCCATGCCGCGCCGCGTGCTGGACCTCTGGAGCGGAGACAGCCAGTTCACGAGCTTCACCCCGTTCTTTCTGCTGCCGCTCTTTGCCCTTCCTTTCCTTCTGCCGATCTCCAGACGGGTGGAGCGAAGCCTGTTCGGGGCGCCGGAACAGCCCGTCATCCGGGCGCAGCCCTCGCCTGAGGAAATCGCGAACCGGATGCAGATCGGTCGCTGGGGTTGTCTCCCGTTCCTCGTCGGCATGCTTTTCTGGCTGTCGCCCGGTCTGCTCGGGTTGCACCGCGATCCGCCGGTTCGGTTCGCCCTGCAGATGACCGGCATGGTGTGCGCCATCTTCGGGCCCCAGTTACTCCGCCTGATTCTGCACCGGCGAGGGCTCCTGCACGACCTGCGCAAGCCGGACGCAACCCTCACCGAGCGCGCCCGCACCCTGGCCGAACGAATGCAAACCGGAGTGCACGAAGTGCGCGTGGATCACAGTGTCCTCGGGCACGAGATGGCCGGAGCGTGGATCGGACTGGACGGGCGGATCACCCTGACCCATCGGCTGGCGGATGTGCTCGATGCGGACGAGATGGATTTCATCCTGGCGCACGAACTCGTCCACCGGCGACGCGGCCACACCCTCCGCCGCCTCCTCCTCGTGATGGCGGGAACTCTCCTGGTGGCGCTCCCCACCATAGTCCTGGGCGCCGGGTTGATGCAGGGATTCTGGGCGCCGGCGTTCGCCCTGCTCACCATGATTGGAGGGCTGCTGGTCGCGTTTGTCGGCACCCGCTTGTTGACGCGCCACCATGAGTTCGTGGCGGACCGCGAAGCCCTCCGCATCACCGGCAACCTGGCGGCAGCCGAATCCGCCCTGGTGAAGGTGGTGCGCAACACGCCGATGCCGCACCTCCACGAAGTGCCGGAACTCACCGCGCACCCCATCCTCTCCCGTCGTCTCCGCGCACTGCGGGAAGCTGCCGCGCGCAGCGGACAGTAGCAGGCACGCAGCGTGTCGGTGACCCCCCACATCCTCCGGATCCTCGTCACGATTGAGGTGACCGACCTGCTGGGTCACGTCAACAACGTGGAGTACGTCCGCTGGATGCAGGACGCCGCCACGTCGCACTCGGACGCCGTCGGCTGCACCGCGGCGACGCAGGCCGACGGCGCCGCCTGGGTGGCACGCAGCCACCACATCGAGTATCTACGCCCCGCCTTCCCCGACGACGAGGTACAGGTCCGCACCTGGGTGGGAGACTATCGCCGCGCCTCGTCCCGCCGCTTCTACGAGTTCATTCGCCTGGCGGACG
>SYMT01000687.1 GCA_005805375.1 Actinomycetota bacterium | reverse complement strand
TCGACGTCTGCTGCGACGAGTTGTTGCGGCAGCACCTGGATTGGAAGGACCTGCCGTTCTCGCACTGGTTGGTCCGCCGCGGACTGAAAGCGTATCGCAACCCGCTTGAACGCGGTGAGCGCGTCGTGCAGCACGGTGCGGAGGGCCTCGATCGGCGCCCGGGGCACGGCCGGAGGATCGGTAGCTCTCTCGCCTTGCTGCCCAGACGCTGCAGGCTGTGCCCGATCAGCGACGGTCAGGTCCGCTCCGGCCTGCGCTTCCAGCGGACTCTTTCCCTCTGCGGGATCAGAGGGCAACCTCGGGTTAGGGATGGTCTCCCCCAGATGCTGGGGGGCGTACCCTTTGGCGCGCAGTGAGCGCAGGAGCCCCGTCACCACCGCGCCGCGCACCGCCACGGAACGATCGGTTAACTCCTGCCCGAACGCGCTGGAGACGGTCTTCTGGGCCCGAAGTTCCTGCATGAGCACCGCGTCCTCAGTCACCAGGATGAACTCTGCGGGGATGAGGCGCACCCGCCCGTACTGTCGCCCCGCGGTTTCCACCATCGCCCGCACCGGACCGGGCAGACCTGTACGGGAAAATCGCTCCAGAAACGTGATGATGTCCGCCGAGCCCAGACCTCCCTCGAGCGCGCGCTGCAGCGACTCCCGGGTCAGGGGATACGTGCCTTCGCCTCCCCCTTTCTTTTCCCCGGAGATGCGGCGCAGGTGGAACTTCGTCCGGGGCGACAAGTTCGGCGGGCCGAAGGCGTCTGCGTTCGGCTGCAAGATGAACTGGTCGTCGTCCGGGACGAGTTCCGGGAGAGAGGCCCCTTCCGCTCTGAACACGTGACTTCCCAGCGGGGTCACTGCGACCCCGGTCGGCTGTTCCGGATCGTCCAGTGCGACCAGACCCAACCACCACGCACTGCGCAGCAACCGGGTCACCACGACACCCAGATCGCTATGCACCTGGTACTCGGTGAGCATCAGCGGCGCATTCCACCACTGGCGACTCCGGACGGAATTCACAGTGACTGCGGTCTTTTCGGGCAGGCCGGCGAGAAGATTCAGGAAGTACCGCCGGTGTGTCGCCAGGTATGCGGGGCAGTCCACTCCATCTGCCGGGTCCAGTGGTCCCGTCTCCGGGTAGCCGATGCAATCACGCCATCCCGCAGCGAAGCGCTGCGCTCGTGCAGCCGGAGGCTGCTGCAGTAGACGATCCACGTCCAGGGCTATAGTGAGCGTCCGTTCCTCGGTCGCGCGAAGAAGCGACAGTGTGACCGCCAGGCAGTAGACGAACCAGGGATACCCGTGGGTCGGGGGCGCCCCCAGTCCCGCTTCGATGGACTTCAGATCGCGCCGGTTGATCCGGCCCGTCTGCGTCATCACCATGCGGGAGCGAGCGATGCGCGCCAGAAACTCCGCCATATCGCCCGCAAAGCTCCCCGGCCTGGGGTGACAGGCTGCCGAAAACGGAGCGAATGGCGGCGGCGTCAGTGAAACGGACTCCGGCAGCGAGCGAAACTGGGCGGTAAAGTGGCTCAACTCTACAGCAGCGTGCTGATAGGGAACCACGATGCGCTCCCAATTGCCCTCGGGGAAGGCGACGCCCCAGAGTCGGAGATCCTCCAGGACCGGCTGGATCTGGGCAGGGGCAACTCTCAGTTCCCTGGCGATTGCGGTCAGGCCGGCCCGGCGGTTCAGGCGCATCACCGCCATCAGGACTCCGTAGGCGGCGGCGTTAATCCGCACGGCGCACTGGACAAAAATACCATAGCGACCGAGATGCGCAGTGAGGCTTCTGACTAGTGTAGCGCGCGCGCCAAGTTCCGTGGGACTCAGCGGAAGGCCCCACCGGAGCGCCATCAGGCGCAAGTCTTGGACCGAAAGCGACTTGAGGTGATCTTCCAACTGCATTCTTTGTCCGCGCCGGGGCCGCCAGAGACACTAACGGAAATGGTAGCATGCCTGTCCGGCGCACGGGCGGTATTGGAAGTAGAGGAAGTGGTATTCGCCGCGGAATTGGGATTTCCAGTTCCGCGTTTCGGGTTGGGTATGCTAGCCTTACTCGTAGCGAAGTCGCCCGCATCCGCGCGGACCGATTCATGGAGTTCCGCAGGTCCGATAGCCAACCGCAAAGCCGCCCGCAACCGTGCGGACGGATTTGGGAAGTCCGGAAACTCCCGCTGCCGGCCTCCGTCCTTGCCCTCTCGACTCCGGAACTGCTGACCATTGCGCGTCGTTCTCGTCGGTCTGAGTCACAAGACCGCCCCGGTGGAACTCCGGGAGAAGCTCTCGCTCTACGGGCGGTCGCCTGCGGACGCCCTTCATGGGCTGCGCGACGCCACGCCGTTGGAAGAGTGCGCCATCCTCAGCACCTGCAACCGCCTCGAAGTGTACGGGATCACCCGGGATGAAGACTGGCAAGAAGGCGTGCTCCGTTTCCTGGCGCACCAGGGAGGAGTGACGCCCGGGGTGCTGCAGGATCATCTCTACTCATTCGAAGGCACACCCGCATGCCGCCACTTGTTCCGTGTCGCCTGTGGGCTCGATTCAATGGTCGTGGGGGAGGGGCAGATTCTGGCTCAGGTGCGGGACGCGCTCCAGTGTGCGCAAGAAGCCGGCACGGCCGGCACGCTGATTCACGCCCTGTGCCAGCATGCGCTCCGGTCCGGGAAACGCGCACGGACCGAGACGGAGATCGGGCGGGGAGCCGTCTCCATCAGCCTGGCGGCTGTGAAGCTTGCCCGCCAGATTTTCCAGCCGCTGAAGAACCGCACCGTACTGCTCGTAGGCGCCGGCGAGATGGGCAAGACCACCGCTCGATTGCTGCTGGCGGATGGCGACGCACCGAGTCTGCATGTCTGCAATCGCACCGCCGCGCGTGCCGAAGAACTGGCGCGGCGTTTCGGGGGCACGACGAGTCCCTGGGGCGACCTCGAGGGCGCACTCCGGCAGGCCGACGTCGTACTCTCATCTACGGGCGCTTCCGAGCCGGTCGTTCGCCTCGAAATGATGCGGCGGGTGATGCGCGCGCGCCGGGGGCGACCGCTCCTGCTCATTGATATCGCGGTGCCGCGCGACTTCGAGCCGGCAGTCGGCGGTCTGGATGACGTCTACCTCTACAACATTGATGATCTTCAGGAGGTCGTCGAGAAAAATCTGGAGGGGCGCCAGTCGGAGGTGGCCCAGGTCGAGGCCATCGTTCAGGAGGACCTGGCCCGGTACTCATCCTGGATGCGTGGTCTGGAAGTGGGACCCACCATCCAGCAACTGCAGGCGCTGGCGCAGGGGATTGTGGCCGGGGAAATGGAACGGGTCGGTGGACGCCTCTCGCATCTGTCAGAGCGGGACAGAAACGTGGTGGATGTGATGGTGCGAGGGGTAGTCAACAAGCTTCTGCGTCCGCCCATTCTGCATCTGCGCGCCGCGGCGGAGTCGGGCAACGGCTATCACGAGGTCGAACACGTGCGCGCGGTGTTCGGGCTGCATTCGGCGCAGCCGGTGGACGCTGATGGGCTTGCCGCGACGCAGGGGGCACCGGAGCGCGAGACCGGGGCGCCAGGAACTGCCGTTGGCCATGCGGGGGACCCGGAATGAACCCCGAGGGACTCTTCGGTGGCGTCGCGCTCCTGCTGTACCTGGCCGGAAGCGTCGCCTATCACGCGCATCTCTTTGCCGGCAGCGAGCGGGCACGGAGGGCGGCGCCCTGGTTGGTGGGTGCCGGAGCCGTCGGCCACACAGTGGCGATCGGCGCGCACT
>SYMT01000686.1 GCA_005805375.1 Actinomycetota bacterium | reverse complement strand
GTGACCCCTGGAGCCCTGCACTATGACACGCATGTCGCGAGAAACATCACCGCTAGCAATCACCGATGCCTGGATTGACCACTGGGAGCACACGAAACGGTACCTGCGACGGCGAGGTGTTTCAGAGGTGGCAGCGGAGGATCTTGCCAGCGAGGCTCGTCTTCGCACCTTGCGTCGTGGGGACGCGGTGACGGATGCCCGTGCATACATGCTGACCGCCGCCAAGAACCTACGGTTGCGGCAGGCGAAGCAGCAGAGCGTGCGCCCGCCTGAACACGAACTGGACGCCTCTGCACGAGAGGTACCTGATACCCGGGCCGATCGGGCGTTCGCAGAATGTGAACTGTCCCTGAACCGCGAACGTTTCTGCAAAGGATTGCGCCCGGAGGACCGCGGTCTCATCGGCTTGCTCGCCGACGGCCTGACGGGGGATGACATCGCCCGTCAGACAGGGAGTACCCCGGAGGCAGTGCGCCAGAAGCTGACACGACTCCGTCGGCATACATCCCGGCTCAAGTGGTTTATCTGAGCCAGGCTCAGACGACAGCATTCAATGGAGGTTCGCCGATGAACTTGCTGAAGGTGTGGGGAAAGACCTGTCCCGGGGACCCGACCCGGTATCACCCGCTGCTGTTCCATATGATGGATGTAGCGCATGTGGCGCGCCTCATGTGGACGGAGAATCTGGGATCGGGTTTCCGAGCTCGGATGACGGAGTGGCTGGGGCTGACCGAGGCAGACGAAGCAGGGGCGGGAGAATGGGTGGTCCTGCTGGCGGGCGCGCATGATCTCGGGAAGGCCTGCCCAGTTTTCCAGTCTCTCGCTCCGGAGTTGGCCGAAGTGCTGAGGGCGGAGGGGCTGTGTTTTCTCCCGACTCAGGACCGCCGACCTCACGGCCTTGTGTCGGCTTGCGAGATGAGCCGCATTCTCCGTGCCGGACTTCTCGCCAAGCGTTCGAGCCCGAAGGTTGCTGCGGTACTCTCCAGGATTCTTGGGGCCCACCACGGGGTATTCTTCACGCCCGACATGACCGGGTTGAACGAAGGTGGCCCGGTGCTGGGCGATCAAGAGTGGAGCCGGCTGCGTGACCGGCTGGCCCGGGAATTGGCCCGGGTGCTGGGTGCACACGGGCATGTGAAGTACCCTGCGCTGGGAGAAACGCTCAGTGCGCCCGCTCTGGTTCCTGCGCTGGCCGGGCTGATCTCGGTAGCAGACTGGATAGGATCGGCGCAGGAGTTCTTTCCCCCGTCCAGCGGTGTGGCGCTAGAGGAGTACGTGCCGCTCTCGCAATCACGTGCGCGGGAGGCCCTCAAAGCGTTTGGGTGGCTGCCCCCCGCGACGCCGGGGGGGCCCTGCGAGTTTTCGGGCCTCTTCGGGTTCGCGCCGAACTCTGTGCAGGAAGCGGTGATCCGAACGGTACATGAGCTGCGGGAGCCGTATCTTCTGGTGGTGGAAGCACCTATGGGGGAGGGCAAGACCGAGGCGGCATTGTACGCTGCCGACCACGCCTTCACCGCCGGCTTCGCGCGCGGCCTGTACCTCGCACTCCCCACCCAGGCCACGAGCAACGCGATGCACGACCGCGTGCGCGACGACTATCTGTCCCGGCGGGGACATCAGGGAAATCTGAACCTTCAATTGGTGCATGGCAACACCTTGCTCGCGCAGGCGGTTCCGCGCGTCCTGGCGTACGACCCGGAGGATGAGCAAACTCCCGGTGACGAGGCGACCGCGAATGGAACAATGTCGGTGCAGAGCTGGTTCTCGGGCGCAAAACGGCCACTGCTCGCGCCGTTCGGAGTCGGCACCATTGACCAAGCCCACCTGGGGGTGTTGAAGGCGAAGCACTTCTTCGTCCGCCTGTTTGGGCTGGCGGGGAAGGTGGTGATCTTCGACGAAGTGCACGCCTACGACACGTACGTCACCTCACTGCTCCAACGGCTGCTCGGGTGGTTGCGTGAACTTGGCTGTACGGTAGTGCTCCTGTCCGCCACGCTGCCGGAGCAGCGGCTCCGGGAGCTCGTCCAGGCCTACACCGGGCGGAAGGACGCCTCGCTCGACATGCCGGGATACCCGCGAGTCGCGCTGGCCACGTCGCGGGAGACGCAGTTCGTTTCGATCACGCTCCCCAACGGCGGGAGTGATCCAGTAGCGATTGCGGCGCAACCGACCGGTGCGACGGCAAGCCGGCGAGGCGAGGTGGTCCGACTGGCGTCGGCGCCATACGAGGTCGAAGCCATCGCCGAAAGAGTTGTGCAGGATGTCGAACAGGGCGGCTGTGGCGCGGTGATCTGCAACACCGTCAAGCGTGCCGTGGCCGTGTACGACCAACTGCGATGCCGTTTGGAGGAGCAGGAGTGCCTGCTATTCCATGCGCGCACTCCTTTCGCGTGGCGCCGGGAGCGAGAACGCGAAGTGCTCGAACGATTCGGGAAGAACGGCGCGCGCCCGCAACGTGCAGTGCTGGTTGCCACCCAGGTTGTGGAACAGAGTCTGGACCTGGACTTCGACGCCATGTACTCGGAGGTAGCGCCTGTGGACCTGGTGCTCCAGCGGCTGGGACGGCTGCAGCGCCACCTCCGGGTGCGGCCGGAAAGGTTCCGAAACGACTGCTGCCTCACGCTCATCGGGCCGCGTGGCGAGTCCGGGCCCCCAAGCCGGTTTGAGGGAGAAGGTGTCTATGGGCGCCACTTCCTGCTGCGGAGTTGGCTGCTGCTGCGGGATCGCACGGCCCTTCGCTTGCCCGACGATCTGGAACGCCTGGTCGCAGAGGCGTATGCCGATGCGGACGAGGTTTCGCCTCCCGATGCGGAGTGGGCAGCCGCACTGAAAAAAGCTGTCGAACTTCTGGAAGCGGAAACGAAGAAGGAGAAGGGGATCGCAGAGAAAAGCATGGTGCTCAGACCCGTAAACCCGGAGCTCCTTACGAGGAAACTCGGCGAAGCGCTGTTCGATGCGGACGATCCGACCGTGCATCGCGATGTCCGGGCCGCGACACGGTTAGGGGAATCTGTGTCGATCGTCTGCCTGGTGAGGAGGAACGATCGGCTGGTGCTGCCGCACGCGCCGGACCATTCTGTGGACCCGGACCGAAGGCCCGGGCCGCACGAGACCCGATTGCTGCTCGAAGCGGCGCTGTCCCTCAGCCGGGAATCCAATCACCAAGTGTACCACACGCTGGTCAACGAGGAGCCGCCGGTTGCCTGGAAACGGAACGGAAATCTGCGGTTCCACCGGTTGGTGGAATTTGGCGACGGCGCCGCCCGAGTCAGAGACACGCTGCTGCCCCTGGCATTATCCCCGGAACGGGGTCTCACATTTGGAGCGACTGATGACTGATATGACCTATGATCTGCGTCGGGAGTCCTGGATTCCCTGCATCGCGGATGACGGGACTCCGCGCGTCGCCTCCCTGGAGGAGGTGCTGGCGAATGCGCATTCCCTCCGCGAGGTGTTTCACAACTCACCACTCGTGACTGTATCCCTGCTCCGCCTGCTTCTGGCCGTGCTGTATCGAGCACTGGACGGACCGAAGACTCGGGAGGAGTGGGACCGCCTTTCGCAGGCAGATCGGTTGCCTGAGGTACTCATCCGGGCGTATTTGGATCGCTGCGAAGCACAGTACCCCGGCTGTTTCGACCTGTTCCATCGTGAGCGCCCGTTCTATCAGATTGGTGGGCTGGAGATGGATCGCTACGATTCCGTAAAGCGTCTGGGCCTCGAGATTCTGAATTCCACCATCTTCGATCACCGCGATCAGGATGGCGAGCTTTTCTGGCCTCCCGACGCAGCCGCCTGCATGCTGGTTGCAGCGCAGTCCTTTTCGCTCGGATTCGGCAAGAGTTCCAACGCGCGCGTGGATGGGCAACTCTGGGAGCGTCCGTACTCTGCCGATGCCATCATCCTCCGGGGACTCACGGTGTGGCTGTCCAGCCGGTCCCTGCGGGAGACTCTGCTCCTCAATCTGGTCCCGCACGATGAGTTCGAAGGCGAGGCGGATTGGTCCGGCGACCTGCCTCCGTGGGAGCAGGTGGATGCCATGTCCCTTACGGATCGTATGGTGAAAGGCAAGCGGCAGGCGACCACGGCCCTGGGTTCGGTGGACCGCTTCACCTGGCAAAGCCGTCTGATCCGCCTGCTGCCGGAGCAACGGGGCGGCCAACTCGGGGTCCGTCGCCTCTATTTCACCCAGGGTCGGGAGGCGGATAAGGCCCCAACTGATCCGATGAAAGCCTATGTGATGGATGAGAAGGAGGGGTGGTCCGCCGTCCCGCTGAGCGCCGCAAAGGCTTGTTGGCGCGACGTTCACACGTTGCTGCTGCGCACTGGTCCGCGACGCCGTCAGCCGCTGGCGTTGCAATTCGCCGCCAGCTTGCGCGAACTGGAACGTCTCTCCGAGATTCCGGAGTTGCATGTGGTGGGCATCGCGAGCGCGCCGAACAAGGCCGGAAAGTTCTTGCTCTGGCGCCACGAGCGGATGCCCCTGCCGCCCGCCTACCTGGCGGAACCCGCGCTGGTGGAAACGCTCGTGGCGTCCACGAAGGAGGCGGAAACCCTCGCCGGCGAGCTGCGCGAGCGGACTAAAATCCTGATCCGACTATACCTCGCTCCCGACACGAATCAGCCGAACGGGCGCAAACCGGATGAGAAAGACGTCGCGCGACTCCTCGAAAACCTGGATCCCCTGCGCCCGTATTGGTCGCGCCTGGAACTTCCGTACAGCCAGTTGATGCGGGATCTTGCCGGCGAACAACCGGCCGCCGCCGACCGCTGGCACCAGAGCCTCCGCGAGTGCGCGGAGGAGGCATACCGCGAAGTTGTGGCGCTCCTGGGGGCATCAGTCCGCCTCGATATCGCCGCCGGACAGGTATCGGACTATTTCGCCGTTCCGGGACCGGACGACACATCCGGAACCAGGAAGCAGACAAAGAACATGAGGAAGAAGGATGGAGAACAATGAGCAGGCGCCGCGCCCTGGCGCAGGGAGCGCGCCTCGGCCAATGCACCCCGAGGGAGAACATCGGGTGAGGGAGTTCGTGAACAGCCTGCGCCGCCTGGCGCACCCGGAGCATGAGGACCGCGAGGCGCTGGCCAGTCTCCGCCGCGGGCTCTCGCGACCCCCTGGCGAGGATCCAGCCCTGGATCGGTACATCGCACCGTATCTCGGACCGGAATGTCGGCTTCCCGATCGCTGGTTCTATGTGGTCGGCAGCCTGTTCGGACTCTATTCCGACGCATCCGGGAACAACAGGAGCCTGGGGGAGAGCTTTCGGGGGGCGGACGCCGAACGGGAAAGCACTCGTGCCCGGTTTCTGACGCTGCTGGCCTGCGACTCGGACGACTTACCCGGGCAACTTCGGCACGCGATCAGCCTGTTGAAGGCGCACGAAGCGCCCGTGAACTGGGAGCAACTTCTCCGGGACCTCCTGTGCTGGGAACAGGAGGAACGGACGGTGCAGCGCCGATGGGCGCGCCACTTCTTCTACCAACCGCGCCCCGAACAGAAAGGAACCGATGACGATGAGTGACCCGAGACGACCCCGCCGACTGAAAATCGAGCTGCACTTGCTGCAAAACTTTGCGCCGTCCTGCCTGAACCGGGACGACACGAACACCCCGAAGGACTGCTACTTCGGCGGAGTACGGCGCGCCCGTATCTCCAGTCAATGCCTCAAGCGAACCATGCGCACGTACTGGCGGGACGAACACGTCTGTGAAGTCGGCACGCGCAGCAAACGTCTGAAGGATCTGTTGACGGAAACACTGGGCACGACCTACCCGGACCTCTACGGCGCGGGCGGAACGCGCAGGGAGGACCTATCGGAGGTCCTCGGCATCTTCCTCGCAGCCTATTACTCCAAACTGGACACAAAACGCCCGGATGAGACCGCGGTGCTGCTTTACATCAGTGCAGCCGAGGCGCGGGGAGCGAGCGAAGTAGTTCACGATTTGTGGGAAGAGGTGCTTGCTGTCGCCGATGCCCGGGACAAGTTTGCTCGCCGGAAGGCGGCGAAGGAGACGAAACGCGAGGAGAAGGAGCCCGAGCTTACCACAGACAGGAAGCTGGAGGACCGCCTGAAAGCAGCGGCCCTCTCGCCGGACATCGCGCTCTTCGGCCGCATGCTGGCGGAGAAACCGGACCGGAACGTGGACGCTGCCTGTCAAGTCGCGCACGCAATCTCCACCCATGCCGTCAGCCCAGAAATGGACTTCTATACGGCCGTGGATGACCTGAACACGCGGGAGCAGACGGGCGCGGGGATGATGGGTGTGATTGGCTTCCAGAGCGCCTGCTTCTACCGCTACCACCTGCTCGATCTGGGGGATCTGGCCGTGAATCTCGGCGATGCGGCACTAGCGGAACAGGTGGCTGGCCACTTCCTGAAAGCAGCCATCTACGCGATTCCGTCGGCACGGCAGAATTCGATGGCGGCGCATAATCTTCCCAGCTTCGGGCTGGGGGTCGTGCGTGATGGCGGCGTCCCGATCTCCCTGGCAAATGCCTTCGCACAACCGGTGCGTGGGCGATCCGGCGAGGAGAATGACCTGGTCAGTGCTTCTGTGCAGGCACTGTCCGAGCATTGGGGCCACCTGACCGGAGTCTACGGTACCCAGGGCGTCCGGGCGACACCGGTCTTTGCTGTAGATCCCCGCGCGCCGCTCAATGGTCTGGAAGCGGGTCGGGTCGGGTCGGTAGAGGAGTTTGTCAAGACCATACTGGCAACAGCCACAGCGACGAGGACCGAGGCATGACCTCGCCGAGTACGCTGCTGCTGCAGCTTTGCGGGCCGATGCAGGCGTGGGGCAGCCGGAGTCAGTTCGATGATCGCGACACCAACCCGGAGCCGACCCGGAGCGGGGTGATCGGGCTGCTCTGTGCGGCGCTCGGCGTTCCCCGGACAGCGAGTCTCGAGCGTTTCGCGAGCTTGCGGATGGGCGTGCGCGTGGACGCCCCGGGGCGCGTGATGGTGGACTATCACACGGCCCAACGCCTGAAGTCGCCTTCGCCTGCCGCCCCCTGTCCGGGTCAGGGGTGGTGGGCGCCGGCTGGGGGGTCCCGGCGGGTGAGTGGTCCCTCGGTGGAGTCCACCCGCCATTACCTGGCGGACGCCTGCTTCCTGGTGGGTCTCGAGTGTCGCGAGTTGCCCGATCTGCGGGAACTGGAGGCGGCGCTGCGAGAACCCGTCTGGGCGCTGTATCTCGGCCGCAAGTCATTTCCGCTGGCGGAACCCGTATGCCTACCGGGCTCTTCGATCCGGCCCGGTGTTCCATTGGAAGCGGCACTGCGGCTGGAACCACTCCTCCTTCCGGCAAGAGATGGTGTCCGTCTGATCCTGGAAGAGGACGCCGGCTCCCACACGCTCGTGCGGACCGACGTCCCGCTCTCGTTTGCCTCCCGCCGTTTCATCCACCGGCATGTGCGCACCGCCTGGCTGGCGCAAACCGGGATTGGTGAGCCCAACAGCGAAGGAGCGGTGCCGTGAATCTCTACCTGAGCCGGCTGACTTTCAATACCCGGGATGTGGCAGCGCGCAACATCCTCGGAGATTGGTACGGACTGCACCGGTTGCTCTGGAGCGCGTTCCCGGATGCCGAGCGAGGGGGTGCGGGACGGGTGCTGTTCCGGGTGGATGCGGCGACGTCCAACTGTCTGCCGCGCGCAGTCGTTCAAAGCGATCTTGAGCCGAACTGGGAGGAGATCGAACAACGCAGCCTGCTGCGGGAGCGTGTCTCTCTGCGCGTGCTGTCCCCACAGCTCGCAGAGGGGGATCGGCTTCGCTTCCTCCTGCGGGCTAACCCGACCCGCCGGGAACCAGGTCGGCACGCGATCCACCCGGAAACCGGCAAGCCGAAGGACGGTCCCCGCCGTGCCCTGCTGCGGGAGGACGAACAGCGGGAGTGGTTGGATCGCCACGGCCGCGCGGGGGGCTTCCGCCCGTTGGATGTGCAGGTGAACGACCGAGGGGTCATTGACGTCCGCAAGCCGCCCTCCGTTCGGATCCGCTACGCCTGCATTGACTTCGAGGGGATTATCGAAGTCACCGATCCTGACGCATTGCTCGTGACGCTGCGCAACGGCATCGGCTCCGCCAAGGGGTTCGGTTTCGGCTTGCTGTCCCTGGCCCGGGCCTGAGCCTTCCCTGCCAACCACCCCGGGGCGGTCCTCGCCCCGGGTCTCACTCCCATCAGGACAATTCTCATGGATGATCTACGTCTGCTGCCGAAGTTCCGGGACAGCCTTTCCTATCTATACGTCGAGCACTGCCGGGTGGACCGCGAGAAGTCCGCCATTCTGCTGTATGAGAAAGCGGGTGTGACACAGGTCCCGGCCGCCTCCCTGGCGATGCTCATGTTGGGGCCCGGTACCCGTATCACCCACGCCGCCATGCTGCTGCTAGCCGAAAACAACTGCCTGGCGGTCTGGTGCGGGGAACAGGGAGTGCGTTTCTATGCCTGCGGCGTCGGCGGCACGCGCAGTGCGGCCGGTCTGCTTCACCAGGCCCGGCTCGTCAGCGACGCGAACAAACGTCTGGAGGTGGCGGTGCGCATGTACCAACACCGATTCCGGGAGGCCGCGCCGCCCGCGTTTTCGCTCGAACAGTTGCGGGGGTGGGAGGGCCGCCGCGTGCGCGAGGCCTACAGTCGCGCCAGCCGTGACACAGGCCTTCCCTGGGAAGGCCGGAGCTACGATCGGAGTGATTGGCGCGCAGCCGACCCGGTCAGTCGCGCCCTCTCCTCAGCCAACTCCTGCCTCTACGGGCTGTGTCACGCCGCCATCCTCTCGTTGGGATTCAGCGCCGCCCTCGGGTTCATCCATACGGGGAAGCAACTGTCCTTCGTGTACGACGTGGCCGATCTCTACAAGACGGCGGTCTCCATCCCGGTCGCGTTTCGTACCGCTGCTGAGGGGTCCTTCGACCTGGAACGCCGCGCCCGGTTGGCCTGCCGGGACCTGTTTCGCGAGTACCGCCTGCTTGAGGAGATTGCCAACGACATCCCCCAGGTACTGGGACTCCGCCGGGACGATCCGGAGGCGTTTGCCACGATGGATTTTGACCCGGCGGTGCCCGGCTACCTCTGGGACCCGGACCGAACCGTGCCGGCTGGTGTGGCGTACGGATGGGACAGCGAGGAGGGGGACGATGGTGATCGTAGTGGTTGAGCGAGTGCCGGTGAAGCTGCGGGGAGAGCTGAGCCGGTGGCTGCTGGAGCCGCGCGCAGGCGTCTTCGTGGGAACCATCAGCGCGCTGGTGCGAGACAAGTTGTGGACCCTTGTCTGCGAAGCCTGTGACAGCGCGCGAAGTCCGGGGCGAAAGCCCGGCGCCCTGCTGGTCTACCGCGCTCGGACGGAGCAGGGCTTCATCATTCGCTCGCACGGCGACCCGAGCCGGCACATTGTCGACTACGAGGGCCTGACGTTGGTGCGAGTTCCCCACCGCGAGACTCCAGGTGGGGAGGACTCTGCCGCACTCGATGCGGAACTAACGCCTGACCCGACCAGCGATCCGCGTGCTGAGGAGGCTCTGCAGAAAACGTAATATAAACTATATTGATTCGCCCAGGTCCCGGATTTTATCAAACATCCGTTTACTGTCGTCCCCACGCGTGTGGGGGTGAACCGTCAAATGCACGCTGAAAATCGGTGCGGTGGCCGTCGTCCCCACGCGTGTGGGGGTGAACCGAAGAAGGCGACGAAGACGACGACGAAGACGACGTCGTCCCCACGCGTGTGGGGGTGAACCGCCCACGGGTGACGATATTCAGTAAGTTCCTCGGTCGTCCCCACGCGTGTGGGGGTGAACCGGCCGTCATTGCCGCCGCTCTCACGGGGGCGCTGTCGTCCCCACGCGTGTGGGGGTGAACCGGGTGGCTATGGACAGGTTACTGTGGGCGCTGGGTCGTCCCCACGCGTGTGGGGGTGAACCGCACAAACGCAAACGCGCTCCACAGCACGTCCTGTCTTCCCCACGCGTGTGGGGGTGAACCGGTCGGTAGCCATTCAAATCGCCGGAGGCACATGT
>SYMT01000074.1 GCA_005805375.1 Actinomycetota bacterium | reverse complement strand
GATCGTGGCAGCGCGCGCAGTCCAGATTCACTCCCAGGAACCGGCGTGACACGACTTCCGCACACTCCAACGGCCGGAGCGAGTGGATCTTGGTCCGCCAGAACACATCACAGGTGGGGCGCGCGGCGTACAGCGACTCGTCGTATTTCCCCTGTTCGAGGCGATTCCAGAGCGTCTGCTCCGCCTGCACCCAGGCGGCTTTCGACTTTCCCTCCCGGCTCGTGGCGAGAAAGATGCCTCGGAGCACCTCGGGGTACGGCGCGTCCCGCGCGACGCGCAGGCGCAGCCAATCCAACCATAGGTACGCGAGTTGTTCGGCCGGCGGACCCCCGGCCTCCGCCTGGCGATGCCGCAGGTCTTCCTCGTCACAGCCGGTCCACGCCGCCAGTGAGTTGGCCCACCGCCACGCATAGCGGGGATCCTGCAGCATCTCATCGATCCGGTGCGCGCGCCGATCCGGCGCCGGATCGGCAAGAAACCGCGCGAGCTCTTGCCGGGACGGGAGATAGCCGAGTACATCCAGGCTTGCCCGCCGGAAAAACTCCCGATCCGAGGCGGCGGCGGAGGGGACGATGTTCAGCTCGGTCAGGCGCCGTCCCACAAACTCATCCACCGGGCTGCGAATGGGGAGGCGGGCGACATTTCCGCGCGGGGCGGGGGCCAGCACCTCTGCGAACGCCGAAACCGCGCCGTACTGGGCGATAATCGCGCTGCTGCCCACTTGCCCAGTCCGGCGGACCACACCGTCCTGGCTCACCTGTGCCTCGCTCGGGGCGGTGCTGCGGAATTCGACCAGACCCGTCACGTTCTCGGTAGATCCGTCCGGCCAGGTGGCGCGGACCTGCAGTGCGTGCGTGCTGGTCGGATCCGGAAGCGCGAGGCGGGGAGGGACAATCCACACTCGCACAGAGGACCCGGTGTCGGGCGGAGCGCCCCTCTGGATCCAGCGTTTCAGCAAATCGTAGTCGGCCGATCCACGCGTGAATCGCCGCCCCCCGCCATGCTGCTCGGCCAGTGTGGGCTTACGGAGCAGCAGACTTGCGTCAGGAAGCTCCGGCTGCACCCGCTTCGCGCCGTGCAGCAGTTGGGCGTGGTCCTCCCTCGGGTGGAGCCCCAGGATGGACAGGCGCAGACCCCCTTTGCCTTGAAACGAACCGTGGCACTCGATGCGCGAGCAGCCGTGGCGGTGCAGTAACGGAAGTACGTGGCGCGTGAAAATCGGATTCTCGACACGGGGGCCCGGAGCAGCACCTACGCTGGAGGCGGAAACCACGAGGAGCAGGCTTCCCTGCACGGCAGTCCGGAAGACGCGACCGAGTCCGGCAGATGCATCAGGCATGGATGCCGAACCCGCGGCGGAGCCTCGCCGGGCCATCCGGCAGCAGCGCGCTACCCGGCAAGCACCACTCACGGCTCGCCGCAACACTCCTACGAGCGAGTGCCGGACAGTCCCCCTGCTCGGTCGCTCCGCCGATGTACGCGACATCGCCGCACCTTGGCGGGCCGAGCACACTGCTTCAAGCCTGGTCGTTATGGGTCCGATGCCGCACCACCCGGGCTGTAGTGGCCTTCATTGCGGACCCACCTGACGCAGGGCGCTGATGGGCCACGCCATGTTGTAGCACGAACGGCGCTCCCGCCTATCGGTTGGGAAGAATGCGGTGAAGCTGCTCAAGGACCGCATCCGCTACCAGTCGGTACCCTTCGGGGGTGTAATGTCCGCCTTCGCGAAATGGAAAGAGTGAGAGCGGATCGGGCGCCCTGCCGAACGGCTCGCGCATATCCACGTACGGGATATTCAGACGGCGCACCAGATCCGACACGGGGGCACAGGGGTCGTAGTACCGGGACGGATTGTAATAGCGACCATATTGCGGCAGGTAGACGAATACCAACTTGCCGCCCCAGGCGCGAACGTCGTCCCGTGCCCGGCGCAGCACCGCCTCGAGCGTGCGGAAGTCCGGGCTGTTGACCAGCGCAGCCTGCGAGTTCGCCCCCGATTGCTGGGGCGGGGGATGATTCAGCGCTTCCTTCACCAGACTGCGCGCGCGGCGCAGCCGCCGGAACAGGAGGATGCTGGTCCAGGGCTCGTAGTGCCGCAGATCTCGCCTGCCCAGCAGATAGACCGACTCCCGCCCGACCTGTTCATCCGCCCACCGGGCCAGTTCCCTGTTGAGCTCGGGCGCCAGCCCGGGCAGGTCCTGCCGGTAGCCCGGTTCCAGGTAGCGGGCCAGCGGGGTGCCCTTCTCCTGTTCCAGATCGGCCAGATCATTGCCTTCATAGAAGAACCAGAACACGGCACGCGGCCGGTGCGGCGCGACGTATTCCCGCAGTGTGGCGAGTTCGGTCAGCGGACCGTTCCCGCGCAGGCCCAGGTTCAGGGTGCCGCGGTACTCGCGGCGCACGAGAGCGGCAAAACATGCCTCGCTGCGCACACTGCATCCCTGGGTGTAGCTGTCTCCTACCAGTGCAACCTGCGTCGCGCCGGGCCTGTGCAGACCGTAAGGATTGTGAAACCCAAACTCATCCGCTTCGTACGTGAAGTAGTAGCCGAACTCGTTCTCGACGACCGTGTGCGCTTCGGAAATGCCCGATAGCGGGAGAAACGGGCGGTTTCGAAACGTGAACGAGTACATCCCGGACCAGAACGCCGAGGGATGCACACAGGGGTACGCTCGACGCCCCTTTGCGCGTTCGTCCAGAACGACTTCAAGCCTGGTGCGGTCGTCGTACGGCAGCCCCAGACGCCGGCAGTGGCGTGCGATACGCGTCAGGTCCGCATAGTCATGCCCGCGGAAGGCAAGAGTGGACTCCAACGCGAGCAGGGCACCGAACGCAGAACTCCCCAATAGCGCCAGGTTCGCCTTCCAGCGAGTGCGAACGCACATGAGAGCAAGACCTGCCGCCACAGCGGCGCTGAGGAGCAGGCAGGCCACCAGCAACTTGCGCGACTGGAACCCGTTGCGGGCAAACACCGTCAGCGCGTAGCCGAGCGCCGCCGCCAGATAGAGCAGTGGGAACGCCAGAACGCCGTTCGTAAACCAGTGTACGGCGCGGGGCAGCACCGGAGAGGTTGAGCCTCCGGCGCCGGTTGTTTCGGAGGGACTCGGCGGAACAGTCACGCGGAGGACCTAGCGTACCAGTTGCTGCGCGGAAAGTTCGTCCTGGGCTCTGGTCGTGAGGTCGGTGGTGTCCTGACCACGCAGCCAATCGGCGAGTTCGGGGATTCCGGCCTCCAGAGAAACGGTCGGACGATACCCGAGTAGATCGCACGCCCGGCTGATGTCCGCGATGCAGTGCCGGATATCCCCCGCGCGGAATTGCTCCGTAATCTCCGGTTCGATCGGCTTGCCGAGTGCCCGCGCCATCAGGCGCGCCAGTTCTGCAATTTGCGTGGCCCGGCCGGTGCCGAGATTGAACACCTCGTACGCAACGCGGTCCGACTCCAGAGCGAGACAGATCCCCTGCACCACGTCCTTCACGTGGACCAGATCCCGGGTCTGGCGCCCGTCCTCGTAGATCAGGGGGGGGAGGTCGTGCAACAGGCGCACAGCGAAGTTCTTGGCGATGCCTGCGTACGGATTCTGCAATGATTGGCCGGGACCGTAAATGTTGAAGAAGCGCAGAACCACGGTCGGGATGTCGTAAGCCCGCCCCACGCAGAGCGCCAGTTGCTCGGTGTCCTGCTTGGAGATCGCGTACACCGAGGTTGGCGCGAAGGGACGACTCTCGGGAGTGGGCACCGGCTCACAGGGCGCCGCGCACTGCGGACACCGCAGTTCCCAATCCCGTCGTGCCAATTGCGCTGCCGGGCGCAGGCCGGGGTTGACGAGGCCGCACTGCGGGCATCGGGTCACCCCCTCGCCGTAGACGGTGTTGGAGGAGGCCACGACGAGACGCTGCACCTGACCGCGTCGAGCGAGGAGCGCCTCCAGCAGCGTGGCGGTACCCAGGGAATTCGTGCGGACGTAGCGCCGGATCTCGTACATGGATTGCCCGACGCCGACCTCCGCTGCCAGATGGACCACCGCCGTGACCCCCTCCAGCGCCGCATCCACTGCACGGCGATCGGCAATGTCCGCCGAAACCCACTCGATTCCCTCCGAGTCGGTGTGATGCGGCTGCGCTCCGTGAACCTGGGTTGTGGCGGCATCCAGGACCCGAACTCCTCGGCCCTGCCCCACCAGCGCACGGGAGAGATGGGAGCCGACGAAACCGAGGCCCCCGGTGATCAGAACTGTCATTGCGTCCTTTGCGGCAACTGGCTGCCGCCTGTACTCGTTGCTTCACTTACAACAAGTGAACCGGTTGGAACAGCCATACACGGGGCGCCTCTCGCACCGCGATCGGGCAAATCGCCGGGGCCCTCCGCTGCCGGCCGTGAGCCGCACCGGGGCAGCGCACGCACGCCCCACCCCACGGAGCCGAAAATGAGCAGCCAGGGCAACAACTGCGCCCGTTGGCGAAAGACGAGCCCGACGTTCGCGAACAGCAGCGAGTAAAGCACGCCGAACCCGAGCAAAAACAGAACCAGCGGCCGCAGGTCACCGAACCGCCTACGAAGCGCATAGCACGCACCGGGAATCACAGCCACCACCAGCAGCCACCACCAGATGAGTAATTCGGGCAGTGTCAGCAACATTCGCAAGCTGGAAGCCCGCGCAAACTGCCAGGGGAACGGCGCGAGAAGCAGATGCGAAGCCCCTACCCCCAGGGCCGCTGCAAACCCT
Source organism: Actinomycetota bacterium (assembly GCA_005805375.1). GTDB lineage: Bacteria > Armatimonadota > SYMT01 > SYMT01 > SYMT01 > SYMT01. The sequence goes on along the minus strand of SYMT01000074.1, from coordinate 2,577 downwards.
CCCACGGTGCGCAGATTGTACGCCTGCGGGACACCTGAACCTGCACCTTTCGCGGCTCCTCCGGTCGAAGCACGTTCCCGGAAGTCCTCCACGAAAGGTACGCCGAATTGATTCATCGCCTCGCGGTACGCTACAAGTCCGTGCCCGGTGAGCAGTAGCGGAGTGAGCGACAAAATCACGGTGAGGAGCACACGGGCACTGGCGCGCCGGGTTCCCGGTGCGAACAGACGGTTCTCCCGCAAGGCACGGCGGCCGAGAGCGCCGACTGTGACGCTCATCACTAACAGTGACACAATCGCCGCGTAGAAACGAAACGGGATCAAGAGTCCGCTCACGGCGGCCGCAAGAAACAGGTGACGGGGTGACCATCCCGACTCGTTCAGGCGCACGCAGGCATAAAGGGCGCAGGCCTCGAGCAAAATGACCACGGGTTCCTTCACGGTCAGCGACGACCAGATGATCAGAGAAGGCCAGAAGCAAGTCCAGAGAGCGACGCGCCTTGCCACGTGTCCGTCAAACAGCGATGCGGCGACCCGAAACACCAGCACGCACGCCAATGCTCCGAACACCGCATTGAGTGCTACCGCACTGAGGCGAGAAGGGGAGCCAGTGATGAAGTAGAGCACTGCCAGGAGGTAACGATATCCCTCATGCTGCCCCTGAAAGACGCCGGCCACACGACCGGGGAGTTCCCATAGGGATAGGGACGACTCTTGCCAGCTTCGAGCAAGGTCTGCGCCGCCTGCCCATCCGGTTCCATCTTCGTCCTTGAGGATCCGGATCAGACCCCACTCGTAGATGGCGAAACCCGTGCTGAACCGGATGCACGCCGCGGTCAGGAAAATGTACCACTGCACCCATCTCGAATCGGAATGCCGCCGTGTACCCAGCGTCGCTAGACTTCCGAGCGCGAGCATCACGACAAACACGAACCCACCGATGTAGAGCCCGTGGTCTCCCGTCTGATCTCCCATCAGCTTCGTATGTCCAGGACAGCTATGCGTGGGCGACGCGTCCCGGGAGTGGCTCCCCGGATGGCGCCTCATCCGGGAGCGGGGTCGCCGCCGCGTAGGGATCCGCGTTCTGGAACGGATTCAGGCGGTGCAGGCGCTGCAACCGGGTCAACTCCAGTCCTGCCGAGGCAAAAATGAGCAGCCACGGCAGCAACTGCGCTCGTTGACGAAAAACCAGACCCACGTTGGCGAACATCGTCGAGTACAGCAGGCCGAAGCCCACGAGGAATATGAGGAGAGGCAGGGTGTCCAGGAGGCGCCGTTTGATCACGTAGCGGAAGCCCGGGATCAGCCCTGCGAAGAACAACCACCACCAGAACACCAATTCAGGGAGCGTGAACAGCATCCGTATGCTGGACGATCCCGCCAACTGCCACGGGAAGGGCGCAAGCGCAAGATGCACCGCGCCTACGGCGATGGACGTGAGCATGCCGCTGCGCGTGCGCAAATCATAATTTTGCTGGACGCCCGAGCCGGCGCCCATCGCCGCGCCGCCCTGAGAGGCGCCCTTTTTAAAACTCTCGATGTAGGCGACATCGAACCGCTGCAACTCGGCTTCGTGACGCAAGAACACAGTGCCGCCGAGAAAGAACGGAGTCAGCGCGACGGCGAGCACCACTCCCGCGGCTGCCGACCGAACATTCTTGAGTGTTCCCATCGCCAAACCGACCATCACCGACCCAAGCACGATGAACGCGGCATAGAACCGGAACGGGAGCAACAGGACCGTGGTGAGCAGGCACAGCGTCAGATGTTTTGGGGAGGTGCCGACCTCCCGAAGGCGCACGCAACAATAGAGCGCGATGCACTCCAGTAGGATCACCACTGGTTCCTTCACCGTCTGCGCCGACCAGATGATGAGTGCAGGCCAGAAACAAGTCCACCAGGCAACCCGCCGGGCTACGACTTCCGGGAAGAGCGATGCCGCGATGCGGTACGCCATCACGCAAGTCAGAGCCCCGTAGAAGCAATTCAGCGCGGCTGCCACCATCCGTACCGGCGCACCCGTCATGAAAAACAGCGCGCCCACCATGTAGCGATACCCGCGGTGGTGCCCCTCGAAGGCTTCCACCATCCGAAACGGCAGTTCCAAGATCGTGAGCCCGGCCTGCTGCCATTCCGAGGCGAGCGCCACGCCGACGGTCCACCCGGCGCTATCCTCATCTTTTAGAATGTGGACCAGACCGAATTCGTAGATCGCGATCCCCGCAGCGAAACGCACAATGGCAGCGACCAGAAACACGCGGATCTGCCACTGGGTTGTCCCCGAATGCCGTCGGGTGACGGTCAGCAGCATCGCGCCGGCGACGAGCAACCCGAGAAAGATCGCAAATCCTTCGACTGGACCGGTATCGTACACAGTGGCATTCATGGCATGTTCCCCAGGTCAACCGGAGCAGTCGGAGTTGCTCCTCGCAGTGAGAATCCGGGAGTAGAGACGGCGATAGCGAACTCCCCCCACGTCCTCCAGGCCGAAACGACGCTCAGCGCTCTCCCGGCAGCGAGTGGCGACTTGCGGATCACGCCGGAGCGCCTCCGCCGCCTCCAGCGCGACTTCGCAGTC
>SYMT01000685.1 GCA_005805375.1 Actinomycetota bacterium | reverse complement strand
TGCGATCCGTCGCCTTGCAGGTGTGCCAGCGGTTGATGGTCGTGTCGAACTGCATGCCGGGGTCGCCGCACACCCACGTGGCATCGGCGATCTGCCGGAGCATCTCCCGGGCGTCCAGTTCCTCGCAGGGGCGTCCATCTACCACGTAGCGGGTCACGAACTTGTCCCCCCGCTCTGCCGCCCGCATGAACTCCTCAGTGACGCGCACGCTGTGGTTGGCGTTCTGAAAGAAAACGCTGTCGTAGGCGCCGCCGGGTACATTGAAGCCGCCATCGTAGCCTGCTTCGATGAGAGCCCAGGCCTTCTTTTCTTCATCGGACTTTGCGTTGATGAACTCCCTCACGTCCGGGTGATCCACATCCAGGATGACCATCTTGGCGGCGCGCCGCGTCTTACCCCCACTCTTGATGACCCCGGCGAACGCATCGTAGCCGCGCATGAAGGACACAGGGCCGCTGGCGATGCCGCCGCCGCTCAGCCGCTCTCGCGAGGAACGGATGCGTGAGAGGTTGCTGCCCGCCCCGGAACCGCCTTTGAAGAGCCGGGCTTCGGTGGCCGCCAGCCGCATAATGCTCTCCATGTTGTCGTCCACGGAGTTGATGAAACAGGCGGAGCACTGGGGCTTCGGATTCTCAGGCAGGCCGACATTGAACCAGACCGGGCTGTTGAACGCCATGTACTGGTGAAGCAGCAGATAGGTCAGCTCCGCGTGGAACGCCGCGGCATCTTCCTCCGTGGCGAAGTAGCCTCCCGCTCGGCCCCAGCCCGCTAATGTATCCGCCACCCGGCTGATGAGCTGCTTTACACTGCGCTCGCGCGACGGATCGTCGAGGTGGCCCCGGAAGTACTTCGACACGACCACCTTGGTCGCCTGCTGGCTCCAGGACGCGGGAATCTCAACGTCTTTCTGCTGGAAGACGACTTCGCCGCCCTCTCCGGTGATCGCCGCGGTGCGCGTCTCCCACTCGACCTGGTCATACGGATGCACTCCCGGCCGGGTGAAACGACGGGTGAAGGTCAGGCCTTCGGGGGCGCGACCGACGCGGCGACGGCGCGAAGCAATCTCCGGACGGTCCACTTCCGCTTCCGCTATCCGGCGGACGCTCTCGAGTTTCTCTTCAATGACAGCCATTTTTGTGATGATTTCCTGGCTCGTTGCACGGAATCACAACGCGTGCAACCGGTGACGAACCCGCATTGCCACGAGGGCCGCGCGGTGCGGAATGATCCACGAGGAAGAGGACGCGAAACTTTTGTTCGCTACCCTATATGTATTCCTGACGGGCGCCCTCCGTCAACCCGAGTTGCCGAAACGGCAGCCCGTCGAGCCCGTCAGGTGTTGCCTCCGGGCGCCGTCCGGCCCGCGGTCGCGCGACCGTTGCGCACCGACCGCGGGCGCTTTTCGGGCCGGAAGCCCGCGAGCAGTTCGTTGAACTGCGACACGTCCTGGAAATCCCGGTACACCGAAGCGAACCGGACGTAGGCCACCGGATCGAGACCATGCAGGATCTCCATCACCCGCTCGCCGAGCCGGATGGAAGGAATCTCCACCTCCCCCCGGTCCAGCGCTTCTCGCTCCAGTCCATCCGCGATGGCGGAGAGCCGATCCACCGCGATGGGCCGCTTGCGGCAGGCCAGTTCCAGACCGCGCAGGAGCTTTTGCCGATCGAACGGCTCTCGCCGGCCGTCCCGCTTGACCACCATCAACGTCCTCTCTTCGATGTGTTCATAGGTGGTGAACCGGCGGGTACAGTGCAGGCACTCCCGGCGGCGCTTGATCGCGTCCCCCTCGCGGATGGCGCGGGATTCGAGAACCCGGTCTTCCAGGAACTGGCAGTAGGGGCACTTCACGTTCGGAGGCTCGGTTTCTGAAAACTCTGGGTGCAGCCGGGTCCGCCGCCTGCTCCTGCGCGTCAGCCTGGGAGGGGCCATCACGCTATCTGTAGGGGGGTGGAACTCCCCAACCCCCTAGATGTCGTGTGCAGGGTTTATCTCCACCCGTCGGCGCGGGGAGGCGTTTGCCCCAGGATGACACCGCGAGGTCCTTCCCGGGTGCAGGCTGCCCGACGGCGTGTTCGACAGCAGCCCGGAGCGGATTGGTTGATGCCGCGGGTTCCGTTTAAGACGCGATTAATGGCCCGGCGATACCCTGTATACGAAGGCCATCAGATCCGGCCTTCGTTTTCCGAGGAGCGCATGCCCGAAGAACCCCGAATCCTGATGGTGGAGGATGAGCGTACCATCGCAGACGCGGTGGCCCTGAATCTCCGGGACGAGGGCTTTGCCGTCACCACTGCACTGCGCGGCGATGATGGCCTCCGCCTGGCCACCGCGGAGAGTTGGGACCTTGTGATTCTAGATCTGATGCTCCCCGGCGTGGATGGACGGGACATCTGTCGCGCCATCCGCAAGCGGAGCTCCGTTCCGATCCTCATGATCACCGCTCGGGCGCGGGAAATGGACAAAGTCCTCGGCCTGGAACTGGGTGCGGATGACTATCTGACCAAGCCGTTCGGGATGCTGGAACTCATCGCGCGGGTCAAAGCGCTCTTGCGACGCAGCCGTACTTCCGGGTCTCAGGCGGACGCAGACCGCGATGAAGTGTACGCGGGGGCCGGCGTCGTGCTGAATGTCTCACGGCACGTGGTAACGGTGGACGAACAGCCCGTAGAGTTGCGCCCGAAGGAGTTTGAGCTACTAAGGGTGCTCCTCAGCAATCGGGGTCGGGTCATCATGCGGGATCGGTTGCTGGAACTGGTCTGGGGCGAGGACGAATACCTCGATCGGGGCACACTGGACGTGCATATCCGCTGGCTGCGCCAGAAGATCGAGAAGACTCCGAGCGAACCCGTCAGGATCCTGACCGTGCGGGGCCTCGGCTACAAATTCACAGACCAGTAAGACCGGTCGCGGCTGAAATGGGCAAACAGGATGAGCGGGGGACAAACCACCATCCCCCGCTCCTTTTCCCGGCTCAGCCGCCCTGATGAGCGGTGCGATGCGACGCCGGCGAACCTCTACAGAGCACGCGCCGACCACCTACCGGAGCCTGACGCCGCGCGAACGCTCTGCACCCTGTCCGCGATGCTCTCCAGGCTACTCAGTTCGTGGTAGATGCGCCGCGAATCTAAATCCGTGATCGGTACGACTTGCGACCGGACACCGCCTCCGTACCGAGCATCCACATCGTCGCCCGTGACCTCCTGCCAGGAGAGTAGGTCCGGGTTCCATTCTTCCGTCGAGCGGGGCATCACAGTTTGTCTCCTTCTTGATTGGTCCGACAACTGGATTATCACAGAAGAGACGCACGCTCAGTGTGATCCCCGCCACTGTTTGCCCGTGGGAAACCCAACCGAATGGGGAACTCTATCCGGTCGGCCAGTTGAACGGGGTTAATGTAGGGCCGACCTCCCCGTGGGGGTCGTGGTCCGCGGGCGCCACCGGGTCTTCGTCCACCACGTGCCGAAAATGGGCGCCGTACCACACCACGAGGTCTACGTTGTTGACCGACTCGCGCCTGAGGTAGCGATCCAGGTTGGTGGAGGAGGCGCCGAACAACCCGCGGCCATCGTCCAGTTCCGTTAACCTGTGCCGGAGCAGATAGAGGTCGGCGCCGGAGAATGCATCGCCCGTCCCATCTGCCGGCCCGGAGGTGATCTCGTACCCGGAGTTGGTGCGGATATCGCGCACCCGCCAGCGAGGACCGCCCGCCGCGGTCCGCAGGCGAGACGTCTCCCGTGTGAGGCGCTGCCAGTTGGCGCCGACGAGTTCCTCGGCAACGTTCTTCGTCTGCAGGATGTCAAAGTCGAAGCGCCACAGGCCGTGGTGGTTGTGCGGGCGGCAGACGCAGGAATTCGCGACCCCGTCGAAGCCGAAGCGCGGTTCGATTCGACCATCCAGATAAAAACTCCAGCGCATCACATACCGGTACCAGCCGGCACGGGTCTGCGACACCAGTTGGAGAGCTCCTCCCGGCGTTTCGTAGACCGCGACGCCGACGAAGTTTCCGCCGTCCTTTCCGGATTCCAGAATTGTCTGGGGGGGCTGGGTGCAGACGCGAATACCAGGCGCCTGGTCGGCGCCTTCCGCCTGGAAGCAGACTTCCTGCCAGAGCCAGTCCCGAAACGGACCGCACGCATTCTGATCGTAATCCACGTTGAGCACGGGCATGTGGGCTTCCTTGAAGACCCGGCGGCCCCGGAACTGCACATCAAGCAGGTCCACCCCCGAGCCGTTGCGCCCCGAACTGGAAGCCGGCCGGACAACCCGCATGCTCCACACCGGATTCTGGGCCGGCCAACTGATGGTGGCCGCGCCCGCTGTGCCCCGGCGCGGGCTGTTGCAGGGCACTTCCGGCACACCGCAGGCCATGCCCTCCACCCGGACATTTTTCGGCGCCACCGGTTCGCGCGAGACCTGCCGGGTGATCATGTTGACCGCCACGATGCGGTTGAAGCGACGGGGTTTTGAGATCAGGCCCACATAGAGCGTGCGGTCCACCGGGTTATCGCCGTCCGGCCCCCGCATGGGCAGCATCGGGTGATAGGGTTGCGCGAATCCGCTATCCAGCAGATTTCCCCAGACCGCGCTCTGACGCACAAGCCCGACCGCGTCCTGAAATTCCTCCTCCGACGGGAGTGGCTGGTCGTAACTGGTTTGCAGCACGAACCCGGAGGGCGCCAGGAGCCGCCCGCGGGCGCGCAGGGTGATGTTGCGGGCGTAGTCATAGAGGACCGCCTCACATTCGTCAGTCTCATGACGCTCCTTGAATTGGTTCCAGGCGCAAATCGGCTCAGTGTGGAGCAGGCGCCACCGATGGCCGCTGAGGAGCTCTTTCACCCGGCGATCCAGAAGCAATGAGCGGGTGAAACGCTCCACTGCACCGGACGGCGGCCCGCCATCCGCCTCCACCCGCACTCCCATACCTGTTTCCTGCGCTGCCATGCTGCTGCAATCTCCGCACACGCCTGCCGTCTCTGGGGACAGGGACACGGCCCACACCCCATTTCGTATCTAGTATCGCCCCATTTTGCCGGTCCGGCTTGGGGGCACGGCACAACGCCCTGGTGAACAGGGTCACTCGCCCGCGAGCGCTGCTGCCACGCGCTCGGCGACGGCTGTGCCGGCGTCGTTCCAGGCCAGGGATTGAGTGACCGCGTCCAGCGGGGCCCGCAGTGATTCCGGATCGTCCTCGAGCTGCTGCAGGGCCAGTTCGGCCACGACCGCTGGAGCAGCACCAATCGCCTCAGGATAGACGCCGGCGCTGTGCAGGATGTTTGGCAGCGCGATGTACGGGGAGGCGATTCCGCGCCGGCGCAGTTCCTCAAGTTTCGGCACATGGAAGCGGCGCCACTCCCAGCGTTGGAGCGCCGACCCGTAGTAGGTCATCACGCCGGGGCAGCCCAGCACTGCCGCCTCGAGAACCGCTGTGCCGCTGCACACCAGCGCGAATCTCGCCTCCGCCAGTGTGGCGCGCGCGCCCAGGCTGGTGCGGACGCCGGGGTGCCGGCGCTGCACCAGCGCCTCGGCCTCGCGGCCGGCGCAGCACACCACCGGCTGGAGATCGGGATGGTGCGTGCTGATGCGCCGCGCCGCTTCCAACTGTTCCGGGAGACTGTAGCGGATCTCCAGCGTGCGGCTGCCGGGCAGAAGCGCCAGCACCGGGGCGCGATCGGCGGCTGGAAGGGGCGTAGCTTCCTTGCGGCAGAGTTCCAGCCCGGCGTGTGCGGCGCGGAACACGGCGGCTCCTGCCCCCTGGAACAGGCGTTCCTGGTGGGGAAACGGAGTGAGCGTCGAATGAAACACCCTCGCGACCGCCGCGTGGACGCGGCCGGCGCCGATCAGATTCGGTGCGGGCGGGAGGTAGCAGATGTGGGGGACCGTGGTCAGTGATGGCGCCACCCGATGCAACAGCGCCAGTGGCTGCCAGAAGTCCACGGCGATCACGGCCGCAGGCAGCTCCCGCCGAAGCTGCTGCCGGGTCTGCCGCAGCGCCCACAGGCCCGGCAGCAGCAGCGGCAGGAGCCCCGAGTATCCGATTGCAGATAGAGTGTCGGTGCGGGCGGCCAGTTGCACTCCGGCCTCCGCCATGCGCGCGCCCCCGAGGCCGAGCAGGGGGCGGTGGGGAAACTGCGCTCGCAGTGCGGGAGCCAGGCAGGCGCCCAGCCGATCACCGGCAAATCCCTGGGTTAACAGGAGCAGGGGTGTGGTTTCGGAACTGTCCGTGCGCAATGGAGGAAGTTTCCTGGTACAAGCGGCAGTCTGAGAAGGATGTCGGTCGGCACTCGATGAACTACAATAGTGTAAGCACGTCATGGCTGGTCGTCCCGACCCGGCTCCCGGCAAAGCGGAGGCACTGGAGCGGGATGTCCACCGGGTGGAGTGCTGTTTCATCCACAAGAAGGAGTTTCCTCGCAATGAGACGGCGGTTCTCGTGGCGCGCGTTCACCCTCATCGAGCTGCTCGTGGTGGTTGCGATCATCGCCATCCTGGCTGCAATTCTTTTCCCGGTGTTTGCAAACGCCCGGGAGAAGGCACGACAGAGCACCTGCACTTCGAACCTGAAGCAGATCGGATCGGCCTGGGCGATGTACGTCGCGGACTACGACGAGAAGTTCCCGGTCGCCTATCCCGGCGGGGCTGCCAATTGGGGCCGCTGCCAGGATATGAAAGATCGCAGCGGCTTTGGCGGCTGGGTAGGCAACCTGCTGTTCGTTTACACCAAGAACGGGCAGATGTTCCAGTGTCCCACCAACCCCGAAATGAGCGGGGTGAACCGGGGCCCGAATCAGACATGTGTCCAGGGCGGCATGCAAAATGCAATTTTGCGCTGGGGCATTCAGTACGTCTGGACGAGCTACGGTTACAACTACACGGCACTCGAGGGCAAGGGACTGTCCACAGTTCCCCGTGCCGCCGATCAGATCGCGCTCGCCGACGGCATTTCTGCCTGGTGGGACTGTGCGTACCTGAGTGACTGCGGTATCTGGCGCGAGCGTGAGATGCCGGCGTGGCTGCGGAAAATGAACCTGCCGCTCACTCCCGGCATGCTGGACCCGTATGCGGCAAACAGTTGGGTGCAGCCCTATGTGCAGCGGGCCGGTCCGCACAACCAGTTCGTTAACTTCATGTTCACGGATGGGCATGTGGCCGCCAGACGCTGGGACCAGTTGACGTGGGGTAACCTCAACGGCACCAACATTCCGGAGAACACACCGGATTACATCAACAAGGTGACCTCCGTGCCGTTCAACCCGACCTGGCCCGGGATGCGCGTCCGCTAGCTGAACCGCAGGTCTTGTAAGAGAGGCGTCCTCCATTACGGAGGGCGCCTCTTTTCTTCGTCCAACCGGGGGGCCGTTCCCGCCGCGCCCCATGTGCCGGAATCCCGGCCAGCATTGGATCACCTGGTTTCCGGCGGCGAGGGCTGTGGTCCGGTTACGGTTGACGCCGGAGACATGCCCTACACGATCTACGTGGGGGTTGGCGCCGAAGACGCGTCCGAGCACCACACGATCTGCGTGGGTGGCTGATCGGCAACGCCTGCCCGGATGGCGGCTGGACCTGGTAAGGGGATGGTTGCCCTGGTCCAGGCTGTGTGGGAAGCACCCGGCCGCAATCGTGGGCTACTCGCGCCGACTGGAATGTGCAGGAACGCATCGGCCACCGCGATGACCGTGGAGCGTCTCCCTGACCTCACCATCGGAAAGAATTGGCGCCGGCGCCTCGCGCCGCGAACCCCGCACGGCCCGCCGCCGCCAGGAACCCTCGGGAGCGGATTGGGTTTCTACGAGCACAGTTCGCACCGAGGGAGGAGACATCGGCCGGGCAGCGGCCGGGCGTCTCGCAAGAAAACAGCCGGGCCCCGAATAGCCCGGCTGTTTTCCTATCTGTCACGAGACGCCTGCTGGTGACCAACACCAACCGCTCCTCCCGCGGCGTGCTCAAGAAGAGCGGCTGCCCAGGCATCCCGATGCCGGCATGGGTGTTCCGTTCCCACTAACGGTCGAGCGGGTCCGCCTCAATTGTCCACTCACCCGGCCGACTCTTACGCACCCATTTGGCGTGGCCGTCCATGTAGGACGCCGAGAACCCGGCGTTGTGGCGCGGGGCGACGATCAATGAGCATCGGCCGGTGCTGCCGTAGATTCCGGAACAGCAGCCGACGCGCGGGCATTCCTGGTCCGGCCAGGCATCGGTTTGTGCCAGGGTCCACAACTCGAAGCCGGAGGCGTCCACAATTCCGATCGTTTCGGCGGGAGCGGCCACTTCAGGCATGCGTACCGGGGTGCCGCCGCAGCCCCCGTTTCCGGACATCGGCCCCTTCCCGCCGCGCTGCCGGGGAAGATACCGCTCCGAGCCCGCGGGCCAGAAGTTGAAGATCCCGTTTGCGGTGTAGTCCTTCACCAGCGGGCTGGGCATCCCGGGAACCCGCAAAGACCCCCAGGTAATATGGGGACTGCGGCTCGGACACTGGTAGACCATCTCGTTCTTGACGTACGGACGCGCCAGATCCTGCCACCATTCCAGCAGGTGGTTGCTCGCCGTGCAGGCGCCGCTCGCGTTGTAGGTCCCGTGATACTGGTAGCCGAACGGGTAGGTCTCGTCGTAGTCCTGGGTGTACATCATCAGTGCTGTGCCGATCTGTTTCATGTTCGACACACACTGGGTCTGGCGTCCCTTCTCCCGGGCCTGCGCGAAGACCGGGAAAAGGATGGCTGCTAAAATGGCGATGATCGCGATGACCACGAGCAGCTCGATCAGGGTGAAACCCCGTCTCCGATGCATGAGTGTTGCTCCTGTTGTGCTTCGGTCTGCTGTCTGCTGCACGGCGGATGCCGCGCCAGCCTGTCAGATCATTCTATTGCTTGTATAGTGCTTCCTTCGTGAGTTCGAAAAAAATTTCTGAACACTGGCCGGCCGCCTCAACGGCGAAACATCGCCCGGCATCGGCGGACTTGGCCACCGGGAAGGACAAGCAGGCGTCCACCTGCAACTGACCCTGGCTCAATCCTGCCCCGGACCCGCGTACCCATGCAGACCCATCTCAAGCTCCGCCTGTCCGTCTTCATGTTTCTCCAGTACTTCATCTGGGGCGCGTGGTACTCCAGCATGGGGACCTATCTCGCCAACACCCTGAAGTTCGAAGGCACGCAGATCGGCGCCGCATATGGAGCCTTCGCAATCGGTGCGATGATCTCGCCGTTCTTCGTCGGCCTCATCGCCGATCGCTTCTTTGCCTCCGAGAAGTTGCTCGGCGTGCTGGGTCTCCTGGGTGGGGTGGTCCTCTGCCTGCTGCCGCAGACCACCACGTTTGGCGTGTTCTACCCGACACTCATTGGGTACTGCGCATTGTTCGTGCCGACGTTGGCGCTTGGCAACTCCCTCTCCCTGCACCATCTGGCGGATCCGAAGCAGGACTTCCCTCGCGTCAAGGTGTTTTCGGCGGTCGGCTGGATCGGCGGCGGGGTCATCCTGAGCCTTCTGCGGGGAGAACAGTCGCCGATCCAGTTTTATCTGGCGGGCGGCGCGTCCATCGTGTTTGGGCTGTTCTCTTTCACGCTGCCGCACACCCCGCCGGGCAAGGTCGGCCAGAACGTGCCGCTGGGGGAGATCCTCGGCCTTGATGCGCTGGCGCTACTCCGGAAGCCGTCCTTTGCCATTTTCATTGCCTGCATGTTCCTGATCTGCATCCCCCTCTACTTCTACTTCGTGAACATGTCCATCTACCTCACGGAGTTGCAGTGGACCGAGATCGCCGGGAAGATGACCCTCGCGCAGGTCTCCGACGTGATCTTCCTGTTCCTGCTTCCTGTGATGCTGAAGATGCTGGGCTACAAGCGCACAATCTTCCTGGGCATCCTCGCCTGGGCGCTCCGCTACTTCTTCCTCTCGCAGAGCGTCGGGGTTGCCGCGGCGCCGCAGACCGCACTGATCTTCGCTGCCATTCTGCTGCACGGCGTATGCTATGACTTCCTGTTCATCGCCTGCCAGCTCTACGTGGATCAGGAGGCCACCGAGCGAAATCGGAGCGCCACCCAGGGGTTCATTGCCTTCATCCTCTGGGGAGTGGGTGCGTTTGTCGGGACCCTGCTTGCCGGGGAGGTGATGGCACGCCACGAACTCGCTCCCGGCGGCCCCTTGCAGCACGCCTGGGCTCAGATCTGGATGTTGCCCGCTCTGGGCGCGACTGCGGTCCTGGTCATCTTCCTCATCTACTTTCGCGAACCCGGAGCGGACGGCGAGGAGCCGGGCCGGAACACTCGCTTTGGGGAGAGGGCGTGAGCACGTTCGGATTGACAGCGATGCGACAGCGCAGACCCGTCCGCCGAGAGGCATCGTGGCCCATGAGCGACAGAGACCGCCAGGATCGGGGAGCAGCACCCGCACCCTCCCGCGTGTTCCGGCACACCGGATCCCCTGGCGCATCCGGACGCGAGGAAACGGCCGGTGCGACCACTTCCCGGCCGCGCGTGCAGGAAATCGGGGTGAGGAGGCCGAACGCAGGAACGGGGCGCTACACGAATCCGCAATCATGCGGGCGCATCCCCACCCGTGAGGCGAGATCGGGAGGCTGCAATACGCCGGGGCACGCGTCGGCGCTGCTGGACGGACTGCGGCGCGGGCAGCCTTCGCGGCGCAGCACACAATCAGGGTGAGACATGATCAGACGGGCGGCGATAGCGACGGGGATGGCGTTCCTCCTGCTGGGGGTGGCGCCCCTGCTCTTCGGCGCGGCGCCCCGCACGTTTGTTGAAGACAGCTTCGCCGACTTTGCAGACGGTGTGCTGGATGCCTCGGGGCAGAATCTGTACGTATCCCGCGACGGACGGGTGCGGGCCATCCATCGCTTCGATCTGAATCAGGACGGCTGGATTGACCTGCTGTTCAACAGCACCCACGATACGCGAAACTTCGTGGCCGCCACGGTGGGCGCCGCAGAGACCGAGCAGGAAACGCGCTCCACCCGGCTGCCGGTGCAGGGCAGTTCGCGCGTGGCGCTCGGAGACCTCAACCGCGATGGTTGGCTGGACGCTGTGTTCTGCCCCAATGACAGCGGGCTTCAGCATCCCCGGCGGTTCCTTGCCGTGGCCTATGGGGGCTCCGTCGGCTGGAACCCGCGCCGCCTGAACGGAATGCTGCCGACCCAGGCTGCCGTGGATGTGGCGATTGTGGACCTGAATGCGGACCGGTGGCCCGATATCGCGGTGCTGAACGGTCCTGCGTGGCGTCCGGGGCAGCCCGAGGGGAACATCCTCCGCGTCTACTGGGGCAACGCTGCCGGCTATCTGCTGTCGCGCTACCAGGATTTCGGGGTCCCGGAAGCCGTCGCGCTGGCGGCGTCCGACTTCGACCAGGACAGCGCCCGCGATCTGGCCGTGCTGCGCGCCTCCGGCCGTATCCGCATCCTCTGGTCCGGGGAAGCCGGGAAGGAGCCCACCCCGACGGAGACTCGCACCTCAATGGCCGGCGGTCGCTGCCTGACCGCGGGCGACGTCAACGGAGACGGGCGCACAGACCTGGTGGTCGGCGCTGGGGCGGATACCGTGGTGGTGCTGCGTGCCGCCCCCAGCCGGCGGTGGCGCGAACCTCTCAACGTGCCCGCCTACCCTGCCACGCAGGTTGCGATCGGGGACCTGGACGGGGACCGCGTCCCCGATCTGGTGCTCACCAATTTCGAGCTCTCCCGGGCGCTGGGGGGTGAGGCAGCCGGCGCGGCCGATCCGGACCGGGACGCGGTGCAGATCCTCTGGGGCGGTGCGGACGGGCACTCTCGCGACCGTGCGCTCGCGCTGCCGGTTCGCCATGCCGCCGCCGCGGCAATCGGTGACCTGGATGGCGACGGTCTGGCGGACCTCACCATCGCCGTCCACCAGGGCCAGCTTTCCTATACTGCAGAGTCGGTGTATTACCGGGGCGCGCGCGACCGGCAACTCCGTCTGGCCCCGAAGGGCTTCGAGACGGAGGGCGCCACCCACGTGATCTACGCGCCGGCCGAACGCGCGGTCACGGCGCGCGTCCTCTTTGCCAACAGCGTCGGCGGCGCCCTCCGCGAAGAAGTGCCGCTTCAGCTCTACTGGGGCGGGAAGGAGGGCTTTTCCCCGGCGCGGCGTGTGGACATCCCCTTCCGCAGCGGCTACGAATCCACCTGTGCGGATTTCAATCGAGACGGCTTCCCGGATCTGCTCTCGCTGAACTCCCAGCATGCCGGCGCCGCAGCGCGCAACGATCCGCAGCGCGGCGTCAATCTCTTCTGGGGCGCAGCCGCCGGCTTCGACTTCGGGCGACGCCGCACGGTGCTTCCCGAATCCAACCTCGGCACCAGCAACACGGCCGATCTCGACCGGGACGGCTACCTCGATCTGGTGCTGGGCGCGTTTGACGCCCCACCGGGAGCGGGCCCCACGAAGGTGATCGTGCTTTACGGGAACGCGCAGGGCTTTGGGCGCCGGGTGGAAATCCAGTGTGAGGGGCGCTCGACCGGTTCCTGCATCGCCGACTTCAATGGGGACAGCTGGTTGGACATTGCCGCTACCTCTACCTACAAGGACCTGGTGCGGATCTTCTGGGGCAGCCCGGACGGTTTCGATCCCGAGAAGCAGGCCCAGCTCGAAGTCCCCTACGCCATTAGCCTGGAGAGCGCCGATCTGAACAACGACGGCCGCCTGGACCTGGTGGTCGGTGCCTACCACGACACCAACACCCACGAGCACGACCCCGGCATCGCCATCTTCTGGGGCAGCAACACCGGCTTCCACAACTGGGACTCCCAGCGCCTGCCCGCCTGGGCTCCCGTCGGCCCCTGTATCGCTGATTGGGACCGCGACGGCTATCTCGACCTCTTCGTGCCCAACTACCTGGGGGAAACCATGCGCGGGGGCGTGCCGAGCTACCTTTACTGGGGCGGCGAGGACGGGTTCGATCCAAATCGCCGTACTTCCCTCAGTACCGACTCCGCGCACGACGCCCTTGCCGCCGATT
>SYMT01000684.1 GCA_005805375.1 Actinomycetota bacterium | reverse complement strand
GATCAGGGACACCATCGCAATCCCGGCCAGCAGCATCGTGAGGAAGGCGTTCTGCTGGGCGGCGCTCTCGCTCAGGTCCGCCTGATTGAAGACGCGCACATCCTCTTCGCCGGGCTGAAGCTTGTGCGATTTAGCAATCGCCCGCTTCACCTCCTCCTCGGCCTCTTTCATCTTCGACTCGTTGACTGCCTGGACACTCATGCCGCCGAGATAATCCACGCCGAATACCCGGACCATCGCCGTCGTTACGGGAATGACGATCTGGTCGTCCGGGCTGCGGAAGCCGGAAGCGCCGCGCTTCTGGATGAGACCGACCACCTTGAAGTTCTGGCCGTTCACCTTGACGTATTTGCCCACGGCCTGGAGGGAGCCGAACAGGTTCTCGCGCACCGTGTCGCCGAGCACGGCCACCTTGGCGCGGCGGTCCACATCGTCCTTGTCGAACATGCGCCCTTCAGAGATCGGAAGATTGCGCACCGCAAAGTACTCGGGAGACGCACCCTGTACTGTCGTGCGGGTGTTCTGGCTCTGGAACTTCACCGTTCCGCTGCCCCGGTATTCCGGCACGACGACCTTCACTGAGGGGGAACTCTTCCGAATTGCTTCGACATCTTCCATCTTCATGGTCTGCTGCGAGCCGAGGCCCTGACTCACCCCGCCCCGCATCTGGCTGGCGGGGTAAACCGACAGGACGTTGGTGCCCATCTTGCGGATGGACTCCTGCGTGGCGTTGGCCACCCCCTGCCCCAACGCGACCATGATAATGACCGAGGAGACCCCGATGATGATGCCGAGCATCGTCAGGAAGGACCTCAGTTTGTTGGCGGCCAGCCCCTGAAACGCGACCCGGAATGCCTCAGCCACGCTCATCCCGGCGCGCCCGCGCCGTTCACCTGCGGGCAGCAGCGGCAGTACCTGCTCGTGAGTCCCCTGCGCCATGCTCATGATGCCATCCTCGTTCCGCCCGCAGCAGAATCTCTACGGGCAATTCCCTCTGTTTGTGACGCCACACAGCGTCGGATGATGCAGGTCTTTCCGAACTGATGTGAGGCTGTCTGCGCCACCGTTCCTGCCGGATTCAGTACCGGTCCGGAGGTCGGAGTACCGGGTTCGGTTCCCGCGGTGCTTATCGAGCAGGTCGTGCGCGCGAAGCCCACGCCCGACGCCGGTTGGAACAGCGTGGACAGAGACTCCACGGGAAACCCCCCGCCATGCATCACGTCTTTTCGTTGCTTGAATTGTCTCACGGGCTTGGCCCCGTGTCTCATCGAAGCGTTGTTCCCCGACGGGGACCACGAGCAAGCGGGGCGCGGCCACGAAACCTGTGCGTTGCCGTCCGCTTTGCCTCTTGCTTTACTGTTCGCTTCGCCTGCGGCACGGCCCTCTCGGCAGTTGGCTTGCGCTGTGTGCAGAGGGCGCCCGGTTTGGTTCGGGTACGGGTTACGTGGGCGGGAGGTGGGTCCACTGGCCTATGTGGAGTCGCGCAACTCCGTTTGCGCGCGTTTCTCGGCACTCACCTCGGGAGACCACCTGCTACACGCCAAGGGCACCCGGCGTGGCTCGGCGGGGTGCGTAGGTGCCAGGTGGGTCCACTTGCTACGCCCAGGGGGCACCCGGCGTGGCTCGGGTACTGGGGACTGATTCGTGATTCGCCATTCGCTATCCGCTGGTCGGTGGGTGGGCGTGGTGGTTCAGTGGGCCGTGGCCCGCGCCGTAACCCGGGGCGGTGGCGATTGCTTCGGTCACGAACGCTTTGGCGCGCCGGACGGCCTCCGGGAGCGCGTTCCCGTGCGCCAGCCCGGCGGTGATGGCGGCGGAATAGGTGCAGCCGGTGCCATGCGTGCTGGTTGTTTCGATCCTTGGCGCACAGAACGTGGAAATCCGGCCCGCGTCCCACAGCAGATCGAGGGCGTCGCCGTCCAGGTGTCCGCCTTTCACCAGCACGGCGCGCGGGCCGAAGGTGGCGATGCGCGAGGCCGCGCGCTCCATGCTCTCCGCGTCGGTGACCGGAAACCCCGCCAGCGCCTCGGCCTCGTGCAGGTTGGGCGTGACGAGAGTGACGTGGGGCAGCAGGTCGTGGATCAGGGATGCGCGAGCGTCTTCGGCGATCAGGGGCGCACCGTGCTTGCTGACCATGACGGGGTCCACTACCAGGGGGAATGGGGCATCGCGCAGGACGGCGGCCACGGTTCGGATGATCGGCGCTGTGCCGAGTGCTCCCGTCTTGGCGGCGTCAGGGGGAATGTCCTCCAGCACGGCACGGAGTTGTTCGCGGATGAACTCGGGCGAAACCGGCTCCACTGCGCTCACGCGACATGTATTCTGCACGGTAAGGAGGGTGATGGCGGCCATTCCGTAAACCTGCCATTGGTGGAACGTTTTCAGGTCGGCCTGAATGCCCGCCCCCCCTGAGGGGTCGGAGCCGGCGATGGTGAGTGCGATCGGGAGCATGGTGCTGATGAAACGGCTGACGCGGCGGAGACTACTCGGGGCCGGCCTTGCGGCGGGCCTCCCCTGGTGTACGGGTGGCTGCGGCGTGCAGCGGGGAGAGGCCGGCGGAGACCGCCGGGTGACGCTGCGCTACATGGCGTGGGGCAATCCGGAGCAACTTGCGGTCGAGCGACAGATTGCCGCCGAGTTTGAGAAGCGCCACCCGGAGATCCACATCCACCTTTTCATGGTGCCCGGAAGTGCCTATCAGGACAAGCTCCAGTTGATGCTCGCTTCGCGTACCGCTCCGGACGTGGTGCGGGCAGACCACTACTACTTCCCAGCGCTGGTGCGCAAGAAGTACTTCATGCCGCTGGATCGCTTTGTAGCGCGGGAGCCGACCGGGTTCCTGGACGACTTCATCCCTCTCTGCCTGGAAGAGGGGACCTGGGACCGGAAGCTCTACGGGCTGAACGTCCTTTTCGGGTCGGTGATCATCTACTACAACCAGGATCTGTTTGCAGCCGCCGGGCTGCGGGATCCGTACGAGCTGAACCGCGCGGGGAAGTGGGACTGGCCGACCTTTGTGCAGGCAGCGCAGGCGCTTACGAAACACGAGGCGTCAGGCCGACCGCTCCAGTTCGGCACCTCCACCGTCACCTTTCCGATGTTCGGGTCGGTGATCTGGAACCACGGCGGCGATTTCCTGAACCGCGAGTTGACCCGGTTCACGATGGCGGGCGATGCGGACAGTGAGCGCGGTTTGCAGGAGTATGCCGATCTCCGCTGGCGCTACCGCTGTGCACCCACACCGGCGGATACCGCGCTCTCGGCATTTTCGTTCGAATCCGGCAAGGTGGCGATGCACTGGGGCTGGGCGGGCGAATCGCCTCGCTTCCGGCGCAACATCACGAATTTCCGGTGGGACATCGTGCCGACCCCCTCCGGCGAAATCGGGAACGCCACGGTTGTGAAGGGCAACCAGCTCGTGATCCACACCGAGACGGAGCATCCGAACGAAGCGTGGGAGTTCGTGAAGTTCATGACCGGCCCGGTGGCGGAGATGCTGCTCTGCGGACGACTGCGGCGGGCGATTCCGACGCGCCGGTCGGTGCAGAACGATCCGGAGTACCTGCGCGCCGACCAGCCGCCGTTCCACACCGACGTGTTCCTCGAGTCGATCCGGCGGGGCCGCACCCTACCGATTGATTACCGCTACCAGGAGTGGTCCCAGGTGTTCACTTCTGCCCTCGAGCCGCTGTTCAATGTGCAGGAGTCGGACGCGAAGACCGCGCTGGCGGATGCCTCCCAGCGAGTGAATCGCATTCTGTCCGGCGAGGAGGGGTTCTGATGCGCAAGTACGGGAATTGGGGCTATGTGTTCATCCTGCCCTGGCTCATCGGGTTCCTGCTCTTTACTGCAGGGCCCATGCTCGCGTCCCTCTATCTGTCGTTCTGCAAGTACGATTTGCACACCCTCACCTGGGTCGGAGCCCGGAACTACGAAGTGCTCCTCCGGCAGGACCCGCTGTTCTGGAAGTCGCTCACCAACACAGCGCTCTACGTGCTCTTCTCGGTGCCGTTGGGGCTCACCGGCTCGCTGGCCATCGCACTGCTGCTGAACCAGAAGGTCAAGGGCCTGGCCTTTTTCCGCACGGCCTTCTACCTCCCCTCGCTCGTGCCGGCGGTGGCGTCGGCGCTGGTGTGGCAGTGGATCTTCCATCCGGACGCCGGCCTGCTGAACTACGGCCTCTCCATGCTCGGGGTCAAGGGGCCGCAGTGGCTCCAGGACCCGAAGACAGCGCTCCCGTCGTTGATCCTGATGAGTCTCTGGGGGATCGGCGGCAGTCGGATGGTGATCTTCCTGGCGGGACTGCAGGGGATTTCGGACGAACTTTACGAGGCCGCGTCGCTCGACGGAGCGAAGGGCTGGGCGGCCTTCCGCCACATCACCCTGCCGATGCTTTCGCCCACCCAGTTCTTCAACCTGGTGCTGGGTATCATCGGCTCGTTCCAGGTCTTCACCTCGGCCTATGTCATGACCAACGGCGGCCCCAATAACGCCACGCTGATGTACGTGCTCTACCTGTACAACAACGCCTTCCGCTACTTCAAGCTGGGGAAGGCGTCGGCGATGGCGTGGATCCTCTTCGTCATCCTGTTGATCTTCACGCTGGTGCAGTTTCGCAGCGCCTCGAAGTGGGTCTACTACGAAGGCGGGGAGAAGGATTAGCCGATGGCCGCCGCACGTTCCCCCCGCACCGCGCTCCGCCTGCAGCAGGCGGCTGCGTTCGCCGTCCTCTGCGCCGGCGCCGCGCTCTTCTCCGTGCCGTTCCTCTGGACCGTCTCCACGGCATTGAAGACAAATCAGCAGGTCTTCGCGGTCCCGCCCGAGTGGATCCCGCGCCCGGCCGAGTGGGCAAACTTCCAGCGTGCCTGGACCGAACTGCCCTTCCCCACGTTCGTAGGGAACACGATCACCATTACGTTCCTGGCCACGATCGGGCAGGTGGTGAGCGCCTCGCTGGTGGCGGACGGGTTCGCACGCGTCCGGTTTCCTGGCCGCGACGCGCTGTTCTACCTGAGGCTCTCCACGATGATGCTGCCCGCGCAGGTCACCATGATCCCCGTCTTCCTGATCTGGCGCGAACTGCGGTTGATTGACACCTTCGCGCCGCTCACGGTACCTTCCTATTTCGGCGGCGGGGCATTCACGATCTTCCTACTGCGGCAGTTTTTCCTCACCATCCCGCGCGACCTGGACGAAGCCGCACTCCTCGACGGCGAAAGTCCGCTGGGGATCTGGTGGCGCGTGCTCCTGCCCCTCTCACGCCCGGCCCTCGTGACAGTCGTCCTCTTCTCATTCCTCGGGCACTGGGATGACTTCATGGGCCCGCTCATTTACCTGAACGCGATGGAACGCTATACCGTCTCCATCGGCCTGCGCATGTTCCAGGACATGTTCGGCACCCAACTGGAGCTACTGATGGCGGCCTCCCTGATTCACATCGTGCCCACGGTAGTTCTCTTCTTCATCGCCCAGAAGCAGTTCATCCGGGGCATCGCGATGACCGGGCTCAAGGGATAGGAGTGTACCTAACCCCTAAGGGCTCGCTCAAAAATAAGTCGGTCGTTTTCACCGCTCCCGACGCGGCCGGATGGTATAGTTCCACTCTCCACGAAAGGCCGCGGGCTCCAGTTGCACCTCTCCCAACTCCGCTGCAGTGATCTTAATCCCGGTCT
>SYMT01000683.1 GCA_005805375.1 Actinomycetota bacterium | reverse complement strand
GGCTCGATTTCTCGCACGGGTGTGACCAGAGGCAGGGCGCGCCGGTGCGGACGGCCAATTTAGCAGCACCGGATTCCCGCGGACGGCAGGGTCCAGGACCGGGAACGCTCACTCTTGGAACTTCTCCCGTCATGGCGCAAAAGCACAACCTGATCCTCCTCGGCGTGGATAGCCTGTGGGCCGACCACATGAGCCTCTACGGCTATCCCCGCCTGACCACCCCGCACCTCGACAAGTTTGCCCGCGATGCGGTGGTCTTTGAGCGCAACTACAGCCCGCACATCCCCACCACTCCGGCGTACGCCACGATGCTGACCGGGATGGACTGCTTCTCACACACGGCGGTCGCTCTGCGGCACAAGGGGCCCCTGTCGGACCGGGTGAGCACACTCCCGGAGATCCTGCGGGAACAGGGCTACACAAGCACCTGCGTCGGCTTCAGCGGCAATCCCAGTTCGCGAGGGTTCGACAGCTATCTGAACTACGCGGGTTGGGGGAAATGGGAAGAGCGTCCGAGCCGCAAGGCAGAGAACCTGAATGACGTCACTCTGCCCGAACTGGACCGCCTCGCGCAGGGCGAGCAGCCGTTCTTCCTTTTCCTCCGGCATATGGACCCTCACAGTCCTTACCTCCCGCCGCAGCCGTTCGAGCGCCTCTTCTACGACCTCGACCCCTGCGATCCGGCCAGGACCTCGATACAACCGGTGATGGAGTTCAAGCCGTTCTGCGACTATTTCGCCACCTGGATGCCGCCCGGCATCACCGATGCCGATTACGTGATCGCCCAGTATGACGGCGCCATCGCCTACCTCGATGCCTGCATTCAGCGCATCTTCCAGCGGGTGGAGGAACTCGGCCTCGCCGAGAATACGCTCATCGTGCTGAACGGGGATCACGGCGAGACGTTGATGGACCACGAGTGCTACTTCGATCACCACGGGATGTACGACTGCACGCTGCATGTCCCGCTCGTGCTGAAGCATCCGAGCCTCCCGCGCGGTCTCCGTATTCCCGGTTACACATTGCACCAGGACCTCGTGCCCAGCATTCTGGAGGTCCTCGGCATCGAGTCGAACACGGCGTTCGACGGCCGGAGCGTGCTGCCGCTCATCCGGGGCGAGCGAAGCAGCAACTGGTCGGACTTCTACATCACGGAGTGCACCTGGATGCGCAAGCACGGCTGGCGCACGCCGGAATGGAAGTTGATGGTCGCCCTTGAGCCGGATTTCCACTTCAAGCCCGAGGTGGAACTCTATAACCTGATTCAGGACCCGAACGAGGACCACAACCTCGCGGAATCCGAGCCGGGGGTGGTCGCCGCCCTGCGCGCACGCATGGAAGCGTGGATCGCCCGCCGGGAAGCGGAAACGGGAACCACCAATCCGATTCATACCAACCTGAACTGGCACGGCTCAAAGGACCACGACGGTCCCTTCACGTCGTCACAGCAGGCGTATGACACGCTGCACATCGGCGACCCCGGCACTGCCGCCCGCCTTCAGGCAAGAGACACGCCGGCAGCGTAGCCGCCGATCGCCCTGCGGATGGCCGAGCGCGTTACGGAGGGCTGGCGTCGAGTCGGCCCTCTCCCCGGGAACGCCGGCATCCTGCCGGCATCCGGTGGACGCAGCTCAGCGGGCGACTGCGAACCCCTTCCGTCATTTCTGAACCGCGAAGAAGAAGCCTATCATGACCGAACCCGCTGCACTCCTGGAACGTCTCGGTGAGCCGGACACCCTCGCGGCCGTCGAGGTAGAGTGGTCCGAGTCTCTGGCGGCGGACCTGCCGGTGGATTTCCTCGCTGCTCCGGTCGTGCGGGAGCATGCGGAGTGGGTGGGATTGGGCGAAGACCTGACCGGCGCGCTGCTGGACACCGCCGGGCGAGTGCGGGAACACGCGGACCTTCGCCGTCTGGCGCAGCACGCCCATTGGCTCCTGTTCCACCGAGACGACTACAACCGGTGGCAGGAGTGGCCGCAATTGGAACCGGCTCTGGGCGAGCAGCGGGGGCTCTTCTTCCTTCTGTTGTGCCTGGCGGGACTGCCCCGGCTGCGGGAGCGCAACGCACAGCGGGGGATCCCCGAGTTGGTGACGCGCGCCACCGCCCGCGATTTTGGGATCGCCTCCGGACGGTACCGGCGGATCCACGGACGACCGGGCCTGGAGCACTGGATCCTGAACTGGTTCCGCCTCGTCACTTCCGGAGATCTGCATCGCCTGGGGCGGGTCCAGTACGTGCAGCGGCCTTTCCGCGGGCGGATTGTGGTCTTTCGCCATCGGCACACCCACGAGACACTGGCTCTTGCGGAAAACGGCGCCTGGTTCACCGCCGACGGCTTCCTGGATCGGCGCGGGCCGGAAGCGCCGGCGGAGGGCTCCTGGGAGGCGCGGTTGGAAGAGGGCCCGCACGAAGTGGTGGGTGTCCCCGTAGTGGCGCGAGGCGTGGCGCTGCGCGAGGAACGGCGGCTCTCGCGGGCGGACTGGCGTCCCGTGCTGCGGCGCGACGATACGGTGCTGGAGATCCACATCCCGGAGGGTGACCCGTATACCGTGGAAGGTTGGGGCGATTCGTTCGCTCAGGCCGCGGAGTTCTTCCCGAAGCACTTTCCCGACCGGCCGTTCCGGGCCTTCGCGTGTTACTCGTGGCTGCTGGGGCCCGATCTGATCGAGATCCTGGGGCCCGAAGAGCGGCTCACCGCTCCGCTTCGGGAGTTCTATCTATTCCCGATCCCTTCCGGCGGACGAGACGGTCTCTACTTCGTGTTCGGTCGTTCCGATATCGAACCCGCCACCGCCCCGCGCGACACCCGTCTGCGCCGAGGAATCCTGGAACGATTCGATCGAGGGCTTCCGTATCGCGGCGGCGGCATGCTTTTCCTGCTGGAGGATTTGCCCCGGTTCGGCGCCGCGTGCTACCAGACTCTGTTGGCACAATAGGAACGGGGGCACGGCAGCGTCTGCGGACCCCCTTCTGCGGCTCTGTGAGTCTCGTGCGCGTTCCATCTACCCTCTACCGTGCAACGGCAGGCCGCGCCCGGTCTCCCTTCTTCCCTCTTCCAGCTACCCTCTAACGTCCGGGGGGATGTGATATCATCCCCCGGCTTTGACAACTTCATCCTGATCGCGTGGCTTGAAACGTGCCCTCTGTTCCGCATCGGCGGGCGGGGGAGAATAGGGAAGCCGGTGTAAATCCGGCGCGGTGCCGCCACTGTAACCGGGGAGCAACCCCGCACTCGCCATTCCGGCCCTCGGCTGGGAGAAGGCGCGGGGAAGCGTGGATCCGGGAGCCAGGAGACCTGCGTTTCCAGTACTTCGGCCGAGATCCCCTTCGGGTTCAAAGGGGTCGGGCGGGCACGCGCGCTTTCGACTCGGACCGGGATCCTGAGGCTGCATCCCTGACGTCCGGCGTAGTGCGTTCCCCTCTGACGCCCCTGTCCCCCCCTGGGACAGGGGCGTTCTTGCTGTGGGCCGTCGCCGGGCGCTCGGGATGGGCTGCCACGCGCCGTCTCTTCACCGCGCCGCGCCGAGGATGTTCTCGGCTGCTGCCCCGTTCCGGAGGACGCACCAGGATGCCCCGAACACAGGCGCACCGCGCCTTTACTCTTATCGAACTGCTCGTCGTGATCGCGATTATCGCGCTTCTTGCTGCCATTCTCTTTCCCGTCTTTGCGCAAGCACGCGAGGCGGCGCGGAAGACGACCTGCGCCTCGAACCTGCGCCAGTTGGGACTGGCCACGCGGATGTACGTGCAGGATCACGACGAGCAGTTCTTTCCGCACTGGTTTGCGACCAACACCTATTGGTTCGGCCGCCTCGATACCCGCTTCACCCCCATTCGCGTTGCGCGCAGCGACGGACATCTCTTTCCGTACACCCGGAACACCGACATCCAGCGCTGCCCCAGCTTCAACGGACTTTCGGACTACGACGGTGCGACAGCCGGCTACGGCTACAACGTGGCGTACCTGACTTCCGGCTTCGGACAGGCCGGGGTGAGCGAGGCGGCGATCGGCGGGCCGTCCCGCTGTGTGCTGTTCGCGGATGCCGCCAACTACGACAGCCGGCTGGGCAACATCAAGGAGACTACTTCCATCTGGCCTCCTTCCAGTACGGTCCAGTTTCGCTACGCCGTCGTCCATTTTCGCCACCAGGGTCTGGCGAATACCCTGTTCCTCGACGGGCATGTCCGCACTGCGCAGCCGAATCCGGCCCCGGCGCCCTACTCCCGGTTCAACCTGCACCACCTGGGACAGACGGACGACGACTATTTCACCGGGCGACAATAGATCCTGCCGGCGCACTTCGAGACCGGAAGGAGATGATTGTGTCCACGGTGAGAAGGGAAAGTCGGACGACGTGCCCGGGGACAAGAAGAAGGGCGACACGCCGGATAAGAACGGCAACGGTTGATGCCCGGATTTTGGGCACTCCGGGACCGGTCTGACGGGTGTGATCGGCCTCACATCCGGGCAGCAAATACCCATAATAGGCAGGAACGCGGGCAGCACGGAGCGGGTCTAGCTGGCTGACGGGCGATCAGAGTTCCTCCCAGGCCCCGACGGCGGGCAGACCAACCCGGGTTGCCCAACCAGCGCGGCGATCTCGCAGGAAACTGCTTGCCCGCCAAGGAACAGTAGATCGGGGAAGGTCGCTACCTTTCCCCGGAAGTGGCCGCTGCACCGGGGAATCCGGTTCAACGGCCAGGCAGCGCGAAGGCAGCGGCCAGACCGGAGTGCCGAATGCACTCCACGGAGTTCACAGAATGAAGAGAATGCTGTGCAGCGGGCTCTTGCTCGCGGGCCTGCTTGGTGTCTCGCTCTTCGGCGGGGCGCAGAAGGCGGAAGCCTCCAAGCCGTACAAGCCGGTCCTGAAGTTGGACTGCAAGAAGTGCCACACCTCAGCCGAAGAAGCCAAAATGTCCGACAAGGACCTCAACCCCTGCGGCACCAAGTCGTATACCGCCCTGAAGGGCGCCGGCTATAAGCCCACCAAGGACGCTGCTGAGCAGACCGAGTGGGCCAAGAAGCTCAAGGCGATGGGATTCAAGTGCTGATCTAGCACCCAGCGGAGCAGCAGGAGCGGGAAGACCGCTCTCTGCTGCTCTTCCTCCGCACCAAAGCCGGGTCCTGTGGGCCCGGCTTTGTCCTCGTCAGGGACTCGGGGTCAGCAGCACCAGGCCGCGCGTGGTCCCCTCTGCCAGCGTGCCGCTGCGATCGGCAGAGAGCACCCAACCCGCCTCTGCTTCCGTCTGCTGCTCTCCGGATCGAGCCCGGATACGGAATACCGCGGCGCCCGGTTTCAAGTCGGGCCCGGCCTGCAGCACCAGCTTCACCTCCGACGAGCCGGAGCGGCTCGGAGCGGCGGCTATCGTCAGCGACGCGGCGGTCACTCCCTCGGGCAATCCTTCCGCCTCGATCTGCACCGGTCCCGTCAGGTCACCATACTGCACCGTCAGCGGGATCTCCACTTTCTCTTTTGGTTTCAGGACGGTCGTCGGCGCCGGACCGGTGACCCGCAAAACGGGAACCGGCGGAGCGATGGAGAGCCGGTAGTAAAATGCCGGCCCGCCGCGTGAGCCGAGCGCCACATCATTGAGGGTGATCGAGTAGGTTCCATCGGCGGGGGGTGTCCAGAGCAGTTCCGGATCACGGCTCGCACCCCGTCCGCGCCGTCCGCCGTCGTCCACGGTTTGGAGCACTTTCCCGGTCGCGTCCTTCAGAGTGAGAACCGCGTCCGCCACCGACTGGAGCTCCCGTGCATTCACGTTCAGGAGGAGCACTTCCCCCTTCTTCGCCGCAAACTGGTAGGTATCCCGATCGCCGCGGAACCCGAAGGTGCCGTTGGCCACGACCGGGACCGGCACCACAACCGACGGGGGCCCGGACTGGTCCGTTTCCTCCTCGGTCAGTTCCGGTGCATTCCCCGCCGCCAGATCCACACGGTTTTGGGCGCCTCCGGCGGTCAACCGGTACGGTGAGCCTGCTTCGAGGGGGATCTCGACTGTTTCAACAACCTCGCCCGGCCCCGGTTGCCCGCCCAGATTCCAGCCGCGGAAGGTGATCGCGGTGGAAACGCCGCGCTGGGCGCCCAATGGGAAGCCGTAGTCTACCCACGGGCCGGTGGTGAGCACCACCCGATACACATAGGCGGCGGTGAGATTGCTGTAGTTGTTCATCACCTCCTGGAGTTCGACGAAGTAGTCGCCGTCCGCCGGGGCGGTGAAGCCGAGGAGGGGGTCGCGGGTGCGGTAGTCCATCTGGACGAGGAGTTCACGCAGCGCGCGGTCGCGGACGCGCACGAGCAGATTGGTCGGCGCCCCGAGGACTCGCGATTCGCCGGCTACCACGAGGCACTCCCCCTTCTTCAGGGTGACGCGGTAGACATCAATCTCTGCACGGGTAATGAGCGTGCCGTTCAGCACTACGGGAAGCGAGGTCACCACGTCCGCCTGGTCGGCCCGATCGTTCGGTTCTTTCTCCGCCCGCTCCGGCAACTCCCCGATCACAAACGGCCGGGGAGTAGTGGCGGCCTTCGCCCCGACCACACGAAGCTGCCGGACCCCCGGCGTCGCATCCGATGCGATCCGCACCTTCACGGAGCCCTTCACCACGTCTCCCAGCGGAGTGATGCCGTCCCCCTCCACCAGCAGTCGCCCGGGATCGGGCATCGTCTTGGCCGTCAGTGTCAGGGTCACTTCGGCGCCGCGCGGTGCGCCGTTCGGGTAGACGGCATCCAGGATCTCCTGGGCGGCTACCGGCGCCGGACACGCAGCGAGGAGCAGGCCGAGACAGGCCAAAAGGCGGAGTTTCATAGCAGGTACTTGCGCTTCCCTCGAGAACAGAAAGGGGAGAGCGCTCTGCGCTCTCCCCTTTCCAGGCGTCATTCATCAGTGCGGCGGAGGGAGCGTCCGGCTGCCTCCCCCGACCCCTACACGAGCTCGGAAATCACCTCGCCGCCGCTCACCATCTGCGTCGGGCGGCCGATTTCGTTGTGGAATTCCTTACGGTAGTCTATGCCCAGTTTGTGGAAGATCGTACAGGAGAGATCCTGCGGGCTGAGTGCCCGTTCCACAGGGCTGTGGCCGTCGGCGCTGGTAGCGCCGATGACCTGACCGCCAGGGGTGCCCCCGCCGGCGACCAGAACAGCCATTCCCGGGCCCCAGTGATCGCGACCCGGCCCGGCATTGATCTTCGGCGTGCGACCGAATTCGCCCAGGAGAACGACCAGGGTATTGTCGAGGCTGCCGCGATCCTTGAGGTCCCGCAGCAGCGTGGCGAGAGCCGGATCCAGCATCGGAAGCTGGCGCTTCATGTCGTTAAAGAGGTTGAAGTGGTGGTCCCACCCGCCCCAGTGGATACTCACCCACGGGACGCCGGCATCTACCAGGCGCCGGGCCATCAGGCACTGCTGGCCGAAGAAGTTCCGGCCATAGGCATCGCGCAGTTTGGCATCCTCCTTCTTCAGATCGAAGGCAGCCTTTGCCTCGGGAGAGGTAACGAGCGCATAGGCCTTTTGTGCGTAGCTGTCGAGCCCGCGCACGGGATCACTCACGGATTCGGCGTTGCGCTGCATGCGGTCGAGTTGTCGAAGCAGACCGCGGCGCGCGTCCAGTCGCTGCTCGTCCACATCCTTCGGCAGGGAGACGTCCTTCACCTGGAAGGCATCGCTGCTCGGGTCGCCGGTCACCACCAGCGGACCGTACGCCGGTCCGAGGAAGTTGGGGCCGCCGGACCGCATCGCCCGTCCGAGTAGCACATAGGACGGAAGCCCGTGGGAGGCGCTTCGTTCGTGTGCCGCGAAGGAGCCCATCGAAGGGTGGTAGCTCACCGAATTGCCGCAGCCGACCGGCACGGGCGTGGACTTTCCGGTCGTCATCAAGTGATTGCCGGCGCCGTGATTTGAGTCGTTGTGCGTGACGGAACGGAGGATCGCATAGAGATCCGCCGCCTTTGCCAGCTTCGGCAGGTGCTCACAGATGCGGACACCGGAAACGTTCGTCTCGATCGGCTTGAACTCGCCGCGGATTTCGGCGGGTGCATCCGGCTTGAGGTCGAACGTCTCCATGTGAGACGGCCCCCCATCCAGCCAGATGAAAATCATGTTCGCCGGCTTCCGACCCTCGGCGGCGGCGGCCTCCCGCGCGCGGAGCAACTCCGGCAGGCTCACCCCCATGGCGGCGAGCGTACCGACTTTGAGGAAGCTCCGGCGGCTGGTACCGGCACAATTCCGGGCGACCGGACCCCATTCGATCTGCATGGCGGACCCTTCTGCGGCGCGATGACGCTATGACTATGCTGAATGACACGGGAGCGGCGCGGGGGTTTCGGGTATCCTGCGCGGGAGGGAAAAAAGTGGCGTTTCGCGTGGGTGTGACCGGGGACTTCTTGAACCCCGACGGGAGCCTGACGGTCGGGGATATCGGCCTGGGGATGCTGGACGAAGCCGAGGGCGTAGAGTGGGAGTTCATCCCGGAACGGGACGCCGAACTGCCGCGCGAGGTAGTGGAACGGTACGACGGGGTGCTCGTCCTGGCCCCGCGTGTGACCGCGGCGACCGTGGAGGGCGTGCAGCGCCTGCGGGTGCTCGCCCGCTTCGGGGTGGGATACGACAACGTAGATGTGGAAGCCTGCACGCGCAACGGCGTCTTGTTGACCATCACGCCGGATGGGGTGCGCCGTCCGGTCGCCTCGTCAATGGTGCTCTATGTGCTGGCCCTGGCGCACCGCCTGGCGGACAAAGACCGCATCACCCGGGCAGGGGCCTGGAATGACCGCCTGCATTATATGGGAGTGGGGCTCACCGGACGTACTCTCGGGCTGGTCGGGCTGGGGAACATCGGACGCGAGATCTGCCGCCTGATCGCACCGTTCGGAATGCATGTGCTGGCCGCCGATCCGTATGCCACCCCCGAGGGGGCTGCCGCAGTGGGCGTCGAGGTAACGGATCTGGATGACCTCCTGGCGCGCTCCGACTTCGTGGGCATCTGCTGCGCCCTGACGGCGGAAACCCACCACCTGATCCACGCGGAGCGGATCGCACGGATGAAGCCCACCGCCTACCTCATCAACGTCGCGCGAGGACCGATTGTGGATCAGGCGGCGCTCACCGCCGCGCTTCAGCAGCGACGGATCGCGGGCGCCGCCCTGGATGTGTTTGAGCAAGAGCCTGTGGATCCGCACGACCCGCTGCTCGCCCTGGACAACGTGATTGTCGCCCCCCACGCCATCTGCTGGACGGACGAGTGCTTCCTGGGCAACGGCAGCAGCGCCTGCCGCAGCCTCCTGGATGTCGCCGCCGGCCGCGAACCCCAGTACATCGTGAACCGGGAGGCCCTGCACCGCTTCCGGGAACGGACCCGGTAACCATCGGAGCCGCCGCTGCACGCGGAGTGCCCTTCTGAATCCAGGGGAACGCATCCCCTGGATGTTTTCGGTAAGAACAGGGAAACACTTCCCGGTGAAGACCCCGAAATACGCAGGGGCGCGATATGGAGTCCCGCAACTCCGCTTGCGGGCCCAAACCTGCCCCGTCGCGCCCACCGCCGTGCGTCCTTACGGCGGCGGCGGTTCGCCTGGAACCAGGCGGAGCCCAATCTGGGGCGGGCTATCGAGCTATG
>SYMT01000682.1 GCA_005805375.1 Actinomycetota bacterium | reverse complement strand
GGTGCTGCAAAGCGGCAGCGGCAAAGTGCGCCTGCTCAAGTGGGCCGAGTATCCCACCGATTGGGACCCGCGCACCGACACCCGCACGCCCGTCTGGGAAGCCCTGCACCAGCTCATCCGCGCCCTGAAACAAGGCGGCGAGTCAGCCTCCGGCGCGCTCCTCGCCGCCCTCGGCGGCAAAGCCGAAGCCGTGCGCCAGCTCGCCTATCGCCTCTACACCCTGTGCGAACGCCTTGGTCAAGCCGAAGACGCCCGCGCCTACAACGAACTCATCACGAGCTGGACCGGCATCGAGAGTGCTGCCAGTGCCGTTCCCTCGAGCAAGGCGCAAGGCTCACTCTTCGATGATTAGTCAGTTCATCACGAGAGCAAGATTCTATGAAACCCTGGCGAGAGATAGCCGTCCCCCATCCGGACGTGCTGGAAGGCACCTTCCTACAATCGGAATTTGCCGCCGACATCACTGCCGTCCACACCGGGAAAGCGACCCGGGAATACCAGGAGCCGGCGGCGTTTTTCCAGCGCACCTTCATCACCGAAGGCATGGGCCGGCTGCTCACGCAGGTTGCCCAGAGACTGAACGGTCAGGGCGGTGAGCCCGTCATCCAGCTCCAGACGGCGTTCGGCGGCGGCAAGACCCACACCATGCTGGCCGTCTATCACCTCGCCACGCGGCAGGTCGCGCTGGACGACCTGGCGGGCATCCCGGCGCTTCTCGATCAGTCCGGGCTGCTCGACGTGCCGCGCGCCCGCGTCGCCGTGCTGGACGGCCACGCCCACGCACCCGGCCAGCCGTGGCGCCACGGCCGGCAGAGCCTCCGCACGCTCTGGGGAGAACTCGCGTGGCAACTCGGCGGGGAAGACGGGTTTGCGCTCGTAGAGGGAGCCGATGCCACGGGCACTTCTCCCGGCAAAGACGTGCTCCAGACCCTCCTGGAACGCTGCGCGCCGTGCGTGGTGCTGATTGATGAGCTGGTCGCGTACATCCGACAATTCCCGGAAGGGCAGGTGTTGAGCGGCGGGAGTTTCGACAGCAATCTGTCGTTCGTCCAGGCCCTTACGGAAGCCGCGAAGCTCGTACCAAACGCGATGCTGCTGGCGTCGCTGCCCGAGTCGGAAGTAGAGGCGGGCAGCCAGCGCGGAGTGGCGGCACTTCGAGCGTTGGAGAAGACGTTCGGGCGGGTGCAGGCGCTCTGGAAGCCCGTCGCCACCGAAGAGGCGTTCGAAATCGTCCGGCGACGGTTATTCGAGCCGGTGCGCGACGAGCAGGCGCGCGCGGCGGTGTGTCGCGCCTTCGCTGCCGTTTATGTGGACGAGGGAGCGAAACTCCCCTCCGAAACCCAGGAGGCCCGCTACTTCGACCGCCTGGTGCAGGCGTATCCGCTCCACCCGGAAGTCTTCGACCGGCTCTACGAAGACTGGAGCACGATTGACGGCTTCCAGCGCACCCGCGGCGTGCTCAAGCTCATGGCCAAGGTCATCTACCGCCTGTGGAAGGACGACAACCGGGACCTGATGATCTTGCCCGGCAGCCTCCCGCTCTACGACGGCGGCTCCCGCAATGAATTGACCTACTATCTGCCCGCCGGCTGGGATGCGGTGCTGGAGAAGGACATTGATGGGGACCGGGCCGAAACGACGGAACTGGAGAGCCAGGAGCCGCGCTTCGGCGCGGTGAACGCCCTCCGCCGCGTGGCCCGCACCCTCTTCCTCGGCAGCGCGCCCGCGTCGGTGGCGACGCGGGCCGGCGCCCGTGGTCTGGACCGCGCGCGGGTGCTGCTCGGCTGCCTGCAGCCCGGCCAGACCTCCGCCATCTACTCCGATGCGCTGAACCGCCTGGCGGACCGGCTGCACTACCTGAACAGTTCGGGGGACAAGGCACAGGACACGACGCGGTTCTGGTTCGACACCCGGGCGAACCTCCGCCGCGAGATGGAAGACCGAAAGAAGCGGTTCGACGCCCGGACGGAGGTGCGCAGCAAGCTGGCCAAGGTGCTCGAGAAACTGACCGACGGCGCCACCGCTTTCGACGGAGTCCACCTCTTCACGCCGCACGCCGATGTGCCGGATGACGCCGCACTGCGGTTGGTCGTGCTCCCACCGGAGCACGCCTACGCTCGCGAAGAGACGCGCCTGGCGTTTGATGCCGTCCTGGAGTGCATCCGCAGTCACGGCGCCAAACCCCGCTACCGGAGCAACCGGCTGATGTTTCTCGCCCCCGACCACGGCGCGCTGGCCCGGCTGCGCGATTGCATCCGGGTGGCGCTGGCGTGGGGTTCTCTCGTCGAGGACGTGCGGGAAGGACGCCTGAACATCGACCAGTTGCAGCGGAGGCAGGCCGAGAGAGAACTCCAGACCGCCGAGGAGGTGCTGCCGCGCGCCGCCCGGGAGTGTTACCGGTGGCTGCTCTGTCCCGGGCAGCATTCTCCCCGGGATCCCAAGCCGTTGGTCGAGGTGTTCCCCCTGAACACCGGCGGCGCGGCCCTCGGGAGCGAGATCGAGCGGGTGTGCGCGGACAACGAGTTGGTGATTACCACCTGGTCCCCCATCCACCTGCGGGCCAAGTTGAAGGAACTGTACTGGAAGACCGACCGGCCCGCAGCCGGCGCCCTGGCATTCTGGGAGGATACGCTTCGTTACCTCTATCTGCCGCGTCTGAAGAGCCGCAGCGTGCTGGAGCAGGCTGTCCTCAAGGGCGCCGCCAGCCGGGACTTCTTCGGCACTGCCTACGGGCAGCACGAAGGCAAGTTCGACGGCTTCCATTTAGGCGACGCGAACGTGCAGGTGGACGATACGCTCCTCCTGATCGAGCCGGAGGCGGCGGCCCGTTACGAGGCCGCCCACGCCGCGCCGCCGGCCGAGACGGCTTACGTCTTTCCCGTTACCTCGACGAAAACCCCGACGCCCCGTGTCAAAGATGATCCACCGGACATTTCCCCCGAACCTGCAAAGGCGCACACATTCATCGGCATGGCCGAAGTGAATGCCGCCACAGCCAAGGTGCGCCTGGTGCAGATTGCCGACGAGATCATCAGCCTGCTGGCCAGCGACCCGCAGTCGTGCGTCCGAGTGAGCGTGGAGATCAACGCCGAATTCCCCGAGGGGGTGTCCGATTCGATCAAGAGTGCCACTTCCCATAACGCCGCCACCCTCGGCTTCAAGAACAAGACGTGGGAGTAACGGAACCGACGCAGCGATGTAGACCATCAGGACCGGGCGGCAGGGCGTCCGTATTCGTAGCGATAGGTCCAGCGAAACGTGCCGCCCGGTTCCACTCGCAGCCGGAGGAAGGGCTCCAGGCAGAGGGTACTGCGGATGGACCAGAGCGCCAGGCGCACGAGCGGCCGGTCGCCGCGCACGCGCACGGCCGCGCCGAGCTTCCGATTCTCAATGTGGAAGTCGTAATCCCGAGGCGAGTCGCTGAAGCCTTCGAGGCCGGTATACACCGTGTCGCGTTCCACCAGCGTCTTGCGGTAGCGGACCGTGGTTCCCGCAATCTCGGCCAGCGACGGGTCCGGCGGACGCTGGGCGCGCAGGGCAAAGGGGGCGCGGACCTCGAAGTCGGGACCGGTGGGCTGCCGGTCCAGCACCAGGAAGTTGTGGTTGTAGGTTTCGCTCTCGATGGGCAGGGCGCCGGTATTGTGCAGCGTGTGCTCGAGCACGAGTTCGGGCCGGTCCCCGCTCAGGCGGACCCGCTTCTCATAGCGATAGGCATATCCCGAGCCGGGGTCGGCGACCTCATGCGTGAACCCAATCCGATCTTTGCCGGGCCGCACATCCCACCGGCCCCCATCCACGATTTCCGAGAGCGTGAACGGATCGTAGCGCCCCGAATCCGGTTTCCGGAGTACGCCCACGCCGATTTTGAGGAAGAGGCCCCCTGGCTTCGCCGCCTCGAACCCGAGCCCGGCGCCCCGGGTGGAAAACTCGTCCACCGGTCCGGTGACGGCGCTGCACGCCCCGGCCACGATCTCCTGGCCGTCGTAGATGAAGTCGCGGACCGACGGGTCGGTGCGGTCAAACCACGGGCCGTAGTAGCGATGGCCCTCGCACTCCAGGCTGGTGATGACCCCCGTCCAGTCGAAGCGGGTGCCCCGGTAATAGCCCTTCTCGCGATCGGGCAGGGCGAGTTGCGCGCGGATTGGTCCGTTGGTGATCTCGAGTGCCGGCCACGCCGCCGGGGCGGCGGCCGCAGGCGGAGCGCCGGACGCCCCCCCGAGCGCTGCACCCACCAGCCGTCCGGCGCCCAATCCTGCGAGCCCAGCCATCACCGTACGGCGGTCCGTCGTTGTCGCCTCGGCGGACGGATGCGCGTCGGAAGCCGGCGAGTGCGTCTCTTGTGGTTTCATCGGAGTGTCTCCTGCTGTGAGCATTGCGTCTGCGGAAGGTCCGTCACCGGCCCACGTCGGAGGGTCGGACCTATCGGCCTCCCTTGACGGCGTGGGCCAGGAAGCGCGCGGCCAGTTCGTAGGCGCCTTCGATGGCGCCGTGGCCCCGGCTGGGACCGACGAGGAGTTCGACGGGGACGACCGGGTTGTCCGGGTTCCGGGCGCGGCCCGCGGCAGCCAGCCGGCGGGCGGCTGCAATGCAGTCGTCGGTGCCGACGCGCTCGTCGTGGTTCCCGATACTGAGCCAGACGGCTCGACCCGCGAGCGGCTCGGCAAGGGCGGACACGTTCAGATCCCGCACCTGCTCCTCCCCGATGCCGGCGAATTCACGCAGGACGCGCAAGTTCGTGACCGGAGAGATGCAGGCGACGGCCCGCACCCGCGGTTCGGCCGCCGCGAAGTGCAGCGCGCAAAAGCCCCCGCGCGACGTGCCCCCCGCTGCGACGCGGCGCGGATCGGTGTAGCCGCCCGCCACCAGAAAGTCGAGCACCGCGCGGCACCGGCGAGTGAACGGCTCCATCAGCGGCTGCCCCGCCTTCACCCGGTGCGCCCATCCATCCAACTGGGGAGGCTCGTCCGGGCGCTGGTCCCGGCCGTGGCAGGGTGGGTCCAGAGCGACGTAGAGCCAGCCCTGGGCAGCGAGGCGGCGTCCGGTCTCGGTGTACACCGGCTGCTTCGCCATGTCGTCCACCGCCACGGCGGAGACGAAGAGCGTCGGCGCGGGCGTGGCGGACCGTGCACCGAAGAGCCCGAACCGTACACCGCCGGGTGCTTCCATGACCTGCATCGCAGGCGCTTCCTGCGCGCGCGCCCCGGACATCCCGGCGGCGGCCGCGGCCAGGAGCAGCAAAATTCCGCGCCTCATTGCGGTCCTCACCTCCCGGAAGCGAGCACGGGCCGCCGGGAATTCCGGTCCCAGGGCGGTTCCGCAACTCTCCCGGGCCCTCTTCCCGTTCCCTGCATCCTATTTCCCCACACACATTCCCTATTTCCTACCACCTCGTCTTATACTGCACATGGTTTGAAACTCGGAACGCATCGCTCAAAGCCTGTACCCTGGCCCGGGGAAGAAATACTCGCCTGGATGGGGGAACTGGCGCTCCTGTGCGCCAGCGCC
The DNA here is from genome assembly GCA_005805375.1 of Actinomycetota bacterium. Taxonomy (GTDB): domain Bacteria; phylum Armatimonadota; class SYMT01; order SYMT01; family SYMT01; genus SYMT01. The sequence goes on along the minus strand of SYMT01000682.1, from coordinate 8,374 downwards.
CTTGGGGCAGTGCTGTGTGGGAAAGTGTTGGCGCGCGAAACGCTGCGGCAGATGTCGGTGATCGGAGTGAACTCGATTCCGATCACGCTGCTCACCATTTCGTTTTCCGGCATGGTGCTGGCTCTCCATACCGCCGAACAATTGAAGGCGATGGGGGCCGAGGGGCTGATCGGGGGCATTGTGGCAGTGTCTATGGCGCGAGAGGCAGCGCCGGTGCTGACCGCCATTGTGGTCGCCGCCCGCGTGGGGTCGGCCATTGCCGCGGAATTGGGGACGATGGCGGTCACCGAGCAGGTAGATGCTCTGCGTTCGCTCGGCGTGAACCCGACCCATTATCTTGTGGCGCCCCGCTTCCTGGCATGTGTGCTGATGCTGCCGGTCCTCACGGTGTTCGCCAATGCCGCAGGGGTGTTCGGCGGCTATATCGTGTCCGTGTTCGGGGCGGGCGTACCGGGCCAGGTGTTCATCCTCTCCGCGAAGGACCTGTTGCAGCCGGATGACCTCTACCTGGGGTTGGCGAAGACGCTCGTGTTCGGCGCCATCATCGCCGTGGTGGGATGCGCGCACGGGTTGGCGACGTCCGGCGGGGCGGCCGGTGTCGGCCAGCGGACGACGGCGGCGGTCGTGCAGAGCATTGTGCTGGTCTACGTGGCGGACTACTTTCTCGCGGAGTGGATGTTCGCCCGTCATCCGACCCCGGGCCCATGAGCGTCCGGGTCGAGGTGCGGGACCTTGGTCTTGCGGTGGGGGATCGGGTCATCCTGAAAGGCGTTGAACTGGTCGTCCAACCCGGCGAGATTGTCGCGGTGCTGGGTCTCTCCGGGAGTGGGAAGACCAGCCTGCTGCGGTGTCTCGCCGGACTGCTGCGGCCCACGTCCGGGCAGATTCGTATTGGTGAGGTGGACCTGGCTGCCCTTTCCGAGGCGGCGCTGAACGACCAGCGGCGGCGGATGGGGATGGTGTTTCAGTATGCGGCTTTGTTCGACTCTCTCAGTGTGTATGAGAATGTGATCTTCGGCCTTCGTTACCACCAGCGTCTGCCCGAAGCCGAATTGCGGGCCACCGCAGCGGCCCGGCTGGCGGCGGTGGGTCTTGCGGGGACCGAGGCGTTGTTGCCGGCTCAGCTCAGCGGCGGCATGCGCAAGCGGGTGGGGCTTGCCCGGGCGCTCGCAACCCAGCCGCAGATCGTATTCTACGATGAACCCACCAGTGGGCTTGATCCGGTCGGCGCCGGACTGATTGACGAACTGATCGTTCGGGTGCGCGACGAGACGGGGGTCACTTCGGTCATCGTCTCCCACGACGTCGCCAGCGTGCTGCGCCATGCGGATCGCGTGGCGTTCCTGTATGATGGGTACATCCGGCTTTGTGATACACCCGCCCGGGTGCGAGGTTCGTCTGATCCGGTGGTCCAGCAATTCCTCGAAGGACGACCGGACGGCCCCATCACCTCCCTTTCGACCATCTCCTGACGCCGGACCGATACCACAGAGGAAATCATGCGCGGCAAGGACACAGTACGGGTGGGGTTGGCGACGCTCGCGGCGTTCGGCCTGCTCGTCTGGGCGACCTATTTCTTTCGCGGGGGTCTGGGTCAGGGGACTTCCTACACCCGCGACGTGGCGTTCGACGAAGCGCAGGGAATTCAGAAGGGCGCCTACGTGCGGGTGCGTGGCGTGGATGTAGGCGAAGTCGAACGCATCCGGCTTGCGCCCGTGGTAGGTGCGGGCGAGGTGAAGCCGGTGGTCACCCTCCGGCTCCGGAAGGACCTGTATCAGATCAGCGCGGGCGATCACGTTCGCATTGTGGGGGGCCTGCTCGGCTTCAGCCAGCCCTATGTGGAGATCGCGCCGGGAGGGGGCCCCTTCTCACCGTCGCCGGCCGAGCCGCTCCGCGGAGAGCCCGGCCCGAGTGTGGAACGCCTCCTCGGCGGAATGGAGCAACTCGCGCCCAACCTCAACCGCCTTACCGAAAAGCTGACCGGGCTCGCCCAGAACCTCTCCGATGTGACGGGCGATCCCAACTTGAAGAGCAGCTTCCGCAGCACGGCGGGAAATTTCGCGAAAGCATCCGCCAGCGGGGTAGTGATTGCGCGCAACATGGAGCGTGCCACTGCCCGGCTCGATCAGTTGATGGAAGCTCTGAGTAAAAACGGGGGGCGGCTTCAGCAGACACTGACGCGGGCGGATGGGCTGCTGGCCGGTCTGAGCCGTACCGCCGATCAGAGCACCGGGTTGGTGGCGGACACGCGCGGCCTGGTCGCCGACACCCGTGCTGTCGTGCGTGAAAGCAGCGAACTCGTCCGGTCTACTACCTCGACGGTCCGCGACGCGGGCGGGCTTGTCGGTGACACCCGCGCGACGGTGGTTGAGAATCGCGCCCGCATCTCCGAGTTGTTAACGGGCCTCAACCGCTCGGTCACGGAGTTGCAGGGCACGCTGGAAGAGGCACGCAAATTTCTGGGCGATACCGGGCTGCGGGCCGATTTCCAGGCTACCGCCGGCAACCTGCGCGAGGCCACCTCCAGCCTGAAGAAGACCGCCGCGGATCTCCAGGGACTCACCGGTGATCAAAAGGTGCAGGACGATCTGCGCGCCACGATCTCCAGCCTGCGGGAGGCCACTGCCCAGGCAACGACGGTGCTTGAGCGCGCCGGAAGTATTCTGGGTTCCGGGAGAAACACGGCGCGGGCGGTGCGGGATCGCTTTGCGGACACGCGTTATCGGGTAGACCTGGTGCGTGGGACGCGGGAAGACCGGACACGATTCGATTTTGACGCTACCATTCCGTGGTCCCGCGGCACCTTCTACCGGGTGGGCGTGGGCGACGTCGGGGAAACTACCCGCTTCAGTGCGCAGGCCGGTCAGGAGTTGCGTCCCGGCGTGTGGGCCCGGTACGGGATGCGCATGTCGCGTCTCGGGGTCGGGCTGGATGTGGGGCCCCCGCATCGTCCGCTGTTTTCCCTGGACGCGAGCGGTGTAGACCGCCCCCGGGGCGAAGTTCGGGGGAATCTACCGTTGTCGCGTTCGCTGGATCTGACGGTGGGTCTGGACAACCTCTTCTTTCGCGCGGAGCCGGTTATCGGTCTCCGGTACCAGCGGTAGTAGGGTTCGTAGGGTGACGGGGTTCTAGGGTTCATAGGGTGACAGGGTTCCAGGCGGTCGCGTGCCGACCCTTGAGACCCCATGAACCCTGGAACCCTATGAACCCTGACAAATCGAGTGGGCGGGCCACAGGGGCTCGACCCGGGACGGAGAAGGAACAACTCTATGAAAGTAATTCTGCGCTCGGATGTGCGTGATCTCGGGCATTCGGGTGACATGGTGGAAGTGAAGCCCGGCTACGCCCGCAACTTCCTCCTGCCGCGCAGTCTGGCGGTCCCGGCGACCGACGGGAACATGCGGGATTTCCACAAGCGGATTTCCGCCGCGAAAGAACGCGAAGCCCGTGAGCGGGCCACGGCGGTGACCCTCGGTCAAGAACTGAGTGGGCAGCGCTTCGTCATCATCCACAAGGCTGCTGAAGGCACAACGCGCCTGCACGGCTCGGTCACCACCATTGACATCGTGAATGCCATCAAGAGCGCCACGGGCAAGGAAGTGGACCGTCGCGACGTGGACATCCGGCACCCCATCCGCAGCCTCGGCGAATACCAGGTCAACCTGAAGCTGATGCGCGGCATGAGCGTGCCGGTGCACATTCTGGTCGCCGAGACGATGCCCGTCCCGGAGCCGCCGGCCCCCGAGGCTATCGCCGCGCCGGCTGCCGAGTAGACCCGCTCCATGAACGTACTGGTTGCCGGCGGCGCCGGCTTCATCGGTTCGAACTTCATCCGCTATTGGCTGGAACGGCACCCGGGAGATCGGGTGCTGAACCTGGATCTGCTCACCTACGCCGGAAACCTGGAGAGCCTGGCGGACGTGGCATCGGCACACGCCGACCGGTATACCTTCGTACGGGGAGACATCGGCAATGTGGATCTGATCGAGCACTTGCTCACCGAGCACGGGGTGGATGTGGTGGTGAACTTTGCCGCTGAAAGCCACAACAGCCGGGCGGTGCTGGATCCGGCTTCCTTCTTTCGCACCAACGTGCTCGGGACTCAGGGCCTGATGGAGGCCTGCCGCCGGGCGAAGACTCCCCGGGTGCACCATGTCAGCACGTGTGAGGTGTTCGGCGACCTCGACCTGGATAGTACGGATGCCTTCTCGGAGGAGCATCCGTACCGGCCGCGCACTCCGTACAACGCGGCGAAGGCAGGTGGTGACTTCGTGGTGCGGAGCTACCACGAGACATTCCATCTGCCCGTGACTCTTTCCACCTGCGCGAATAACTTCGGGCCGTTTCAGTTTCCCGAAAAGCTGATCCCGCTCTTCACCGCCAACGCGATGGACGACCTGCCGCTGCCGCTGTACCGCAGCAGCCAGAATCGGCGGGAGTGGCTCTATGTCACCGACCACTGTCGAGCCATCGAGTTGATCCTCGAGAAGGGCCGGATCGGTGAGCTCTACAACATCGGCAGCGGCGTAGAGCAGAGTGTGGAGGAGATCACCGACCGGGTGCTGGCCCTCCTGGGGAAGCCCGAGACGCTGAAGACCTACGTGCCCGATCGTCCCGGTCACGACCGGCGCTACCTGTTGAACAGCGCCAAGATTCGCCGGGAACTGGGCTGGGAGCCCGCGGTGGGTTTCGAGGAAGGCATGCGCCTCACCGTCGAGTGGTACTGCGCCAACGAAGCCTGGTGGCGCCCGCTCAAGGAACGCCTCGCCGTCCAGGAAGGCAGTTGGGGCGGCAGGTAGGAATCGCCGAGTGAGGAGCGGGCAATCCCGCTCCCCACTCCTTGCGTCCCGCTTACTTCTCCCGGATCTTCAGGCGGGCGGTGGCGGTTTTCGTGGGATCGGCCCGCAGCGAAGCGGCGACCTGGACGACTTGCGCACCTCCCTCGGTCGGCGCCTGATACACGCCGTCGGCCGAAATCGTGCCGATTTCCGGGGTGAGTTTCCAGATCACATCCGGCGTGTTTTCGCCCGCACAGCCTTTTGCCTTCGCCTTGAAGCGGACGCTCTGGCCCGGCTTCACTTCGGCTGAACCGGGTGAGAGGTCCAGCGAGGCTGCCGGAATCTGGACCGGGATCAACACAAACTTGGTCGGATCCGCGACGGAGGAAGCCCTCACATGAACCGTGGTGGGTGTGGCGATCCCCACCGGAGCGTGGTACAGGCCCGCCTCCGTGACAGTGCCGAATCCGTCTCCCCCCTCCACGCTCCATTTCATGCGCGCGTCCTCGGAGTTTTCCACCTTCGCCTGCAATTGTACCAGCCCGTAGAGCAGGCACTTGTTCTCTTTCTTTTCAGGGACATGCACCACGACATCGGGAATGGTGAGCGTAAAGACGACGGACTTGGTCGGATCAGCCAGGGCCGTCCCCCGGATCTGCACCATCTGCGGCGTGGCGAGTTGCCGGGGAGTTTGGTAAAAACCATCTTCCGTGATTTCGCCGACTGGATTGCCTTCGATCACCCAGCGAACCCGGTCGTTGGTGCTGCCCCTGACGGTGGCCTCCAGCGCCGTACCGCCGCCCAGAGGCACATAGCGCTTCCCTGACTTGCCCTGGAATTTTGGTCCCGGCACAATCAGGTCAATCGGGTTAAACGGCATGAAGAGGCGGACCACTCCCGGAGTCATGGCGCGATAGACGCCGCGTCCGATTCGGGCCAGCGGGGACGCGCGGGGATTGCGCGGCCGGTTGCGTACTTCGTCGCCGATCACGATCTGCACCGGGGGCACCTTCACCTTGGCAATCGCCCGCTTCGTCGGGTCCGACTCCGCCATCGCCACCACTGTTACTTCCGCCGGCGTAGCCATCGAAGCCGCGGTGGTGTAGAGCCCCTGACTCGACACCTCCCCCATCCCCTCGCCGAGCACCTGGTAGATGATGTTCGGATTGGGCGTGCCCGATACTTTCGCGGTGAAACGCTTGGATTCGCCGTGGCGAAGTGTTGCTTCGTCCGGATCAATCTTGATCGAGACGGCCTCCATTTTTACTGTGGCGGTAGTGGTCTTGGACGGATCCGCCATCGAAGTGGCGCGGACAGTGATGGTGCCCGGTGTGGCGAAGCTGCTGGGTGCGTTGAAGATCCCCGCCTCGGTGATGCGTCCCGCACCGTTACCGCCATCCACCGTCCACCGCACTCGTTGATCGGCAGCACCGCCGACCTTCGCGGTGAACTGAAACGTCTTTGAGGTCTGGAGCGAGACCGTCTCGGGCTTTACCTCAATGTCCACCGGCTCGAGGAACACCAACGCTTCACCCCGCGCAGTCGGTTCTCCATCAGCAGTGGCGATGACCCGAACGGTCGCGGGCGTGGTGGCCTCGCTGGGGGTGTGATACACTCCGTTCGTTGTGATCCGGCCCGCATTAGCGCCCTCGACCTGCCAGCGAATCGGGCTGTCCTTCCCCTTTTGCTTTGCCGCGAACTGTTTCGACTCGCCCAGCCGTAACTTCACCTGTCCCGGGCTGATCTCCAGCCTGACGGGTTCATCCTTTGCCTGTGCTGCCGCGACGAGGCAGGCGAGCGCGACCAGGCCGATGAGCAGGAACGGGACGCGGAGCAAATGCATGTGCCGATCTCCTAGAGGCGGAGGCGAATGGCGAGCAACGGTGGTGAGGCGATCCGCAGGGGTCCGCCTCACACATGTTAAATGATGGGCGCTCGGGAAAGCAGGTTCCAATCGCTTTCTGTTGAGAATAGTAATCGGAGGATTCTCGATGTCGAATGTGTATGAGCGCCTCGGCGTGCGCGTGATCATCAACGCCAATGGCCCCGCCACCCGGTTGAGCGGCTCTCTCCTTTCACCCGAGGTGGCTGAAGCGATGCGGGAGGCCTCGCAGTCCTGCGTGGACATCGCCGAACTTCAGGCCCGGGCGGGGGAGGTGATCGCCGAACTCACCGGAGCGGAAGCAGGCTATGTGACGTCGGGCGCTGCCGCCGGGCTGCTGTTGGGGACTGCCGCCTGCGTCACCGGGTCGGACCCCGGGCGGATGAACCGCCTGCCGGATACCACAGGGATGAAGAATCAGGTCATCATCCCCCGCAGCCACCGCAATTTCTATGATCATGCAGTGCGGTCGGCCGGAGTCCAGCTCGTTGAGGTTGGAATCCCGGATCGTTTCAGCGGCGCCGGTGTCCGCGACACCGAAGCCTGGGAGATTGGGGACGCCATCAATGCGCAGACGGCCGCTGTACTCTATGTGGCGCAGCGGCACGCCGTCCCGCCGCTGCGCCGGGTTACGGAGATCGCCCACCGGCACGGTGTTCCCGTCTTGGTGGATGCTGCCGGACAGTTGCCGCCCGCTGACAATTTGCGCCGGTTCATTGCCGAGGGCGCCGATCTGGTCGCCTTCAGCGGCGGGAAGGCAATTCGCGGACCGCAGGCGAGCGGCATCCTCTGCGGCCGCCGTGATCTGATTGAATCCGCCGCACTCCAGCATCTGGACCTGGACATCCTGTGGGAGCAGTGGAATCCGCCTGCCTCGCTGATTCGCAAGGAAATCCTGCCGGGCGCCCCGCAGCACGGCATCGGCCGCCCCTGCAAAGTGGGCAAGGAAGAGATTGTGGGCCTCATCACCGCCCTCAGGCTCTTCGTCGCCGAGGACCCGGAAGCGCGTCGGTGCGGGTGGGTGCAGCTCCTTGAGGGGATTCGGGGCACCGCGGGCGAACTCCCGCACGCGCGGTTCGAGCTGACTGATGACCCCCGGCGCGAAGTCCCGGCGCTCGCGCTGATCGTGGACGAAGCCGCCCTCGGGCGCACGGCGCTGGACCTCCTGTGCGCACTCCAGAACGGCGCGCCGAGCGTCCAGGCCGGTCCGGGGCGTGTGCGCGAGGGTGTGCTCACCTTCGGTCCGATGTGCCTGCGCCCCGGCGACCCGGAGCAGGTCGGCTGGCGCCTGCGGGAGATCTTCCACCGGGAAGAGTGAGTGGAGAAGAGTGAGGACTGAGTGTCCGAGACCTCCGCTCTTTTCTCACTTCTCTCCACTCACTTCTAACGGGGCCAGCCGCTGCGCGTGCGATGCCGGCGATGGTGGTTCACCGCCGGCCGAAACGACTCGTGGGGACCCACTCAGGCGGGGACGGCGGGGCCCCCGGTGCGCAGGCTCTCGGCAATCGCCTCCAATACCCGCAGAGCCTGCCAGCCATCCGTGAGGCTCGCGCGGGGTTGCTCGCCCGCCAGGAGCGCCTGCGCGAAGTGGCGGTGTTCCTCCACGTAGGGACTCTTTGCCGCCATGGTTCCGGCCGTAGTACCCGGTCGCCAGGTCAGCGTCGAGGCATCGGCATAGCCGCCCTGTCCCAGCCACGGGGGTACTCCGGACGCC
>SYMT01000681.1 GCA_005805375.1 Actinomycetota bacterium | reverse complement strand
TCACCACGCGGGCCCAGGAACTCGGGTTGGGAGCTTCCTGGGAAGCGGCGGAGCCCCCCCGGACGGGATGACGCCGCGCCCGTCCGCACGCCTCCTCCCCGGCCTCCCAGCACGTCTCCCCCGATCTCCGACAAGATACGGCGAAGCGGGGAGCGGTGCGGAACATCACGGGGCGTCGGAACCATTTTCCACTGCGCGCGCCTGATTCAGAGCGTCGAAGCCCGCAACCCCCACCGTGATGCCCCAGAGGCTCTGAAAGAAGCTGAGTTCGACCACCAGCATCGCCTGTTCGACAATGTAACCCTGGACCCGCAGCATTGCGTGAAAGCAGACCAGCACGAACCACAGAGCGCCGCCCAGCACTACATTGACTCCGAAGATCATTGCCAGGTGTGTCCAGGTGCGGCCGGTAATCAGGACCGCCGCGCCCGGTCCCAGGTTGGTTGCTCTGGTGGGAGGTTCGGTAGCCAGCGCCAGCCAGGGCGCCGCCAGTGCGTGGACGGGTGCGGCCATCAGTAGCCCCCCGATTACCAGGTCTGTCGGGCTCAGGCCCGACCTCAGCGACGCCACCCAGCAGAACGGGAGGATCGAGAGCATCACCACCGGCACGGTGAACACCAGAATACGCCCCATCTGGGCGCCGGGGCCACGTCCGTCGTCGGAGACATCCGGGACCTCCGGATCGTCTGAATTTCGCGACAGGGCGGCCAGACCGGACAGGAGCGGCGCCAATCCAAGTGCCAGAGCCAGCAGCCACGCCAGTATGGCCAGTTCTCCGGGCATCCGGGCCGACGTTCCGAGACTGAGAAGACCGGCTGCCAGCGCGTTGGGCACCGCGAAGCAGGCAAACCAGATACCCGGCTGATCCAACCACACCGCAAGCGGCGCTCGCGAAAACTCCACCAATTCGGCCCAGAAGGGGGGCCGGCCCCCTTCCACCGGATCATCGGGCTCAGCTCCTGCGTCGGCGGTGGGCAGCGCGCCGGCACCGGATGAATCGGGAAGCGGCGGCGCGACGGACGCACCGCCGCCCCCACGGAGTTGCGCAGGAACCAGAAAAGTCCCGGGCGCCGGCGCCTCATCTTCAGCCCACCCCGGGGGCCCCGGGAGCCGTGTTGGAGGCGTGAACACCGGTCGTGAGCCGCGGCTGCCGACATCAGCCACCCCAGATTGGTTGAGCGCCTGCTGTAGTGCGCCCTCGACCCGCTCATCAATCACCCACCGGCCGCGCCGTCCGCCTTCCCCAGCAGCGAGTCCGCCTGCCTCGACGGGCCGGACGCCTTCCGCAGAGGAACGACCGGCCGTGGGCGCCTGCCAGGACCTTGCAACCGGTTGCGGCGCCGGCGGCCGGGCAACGGCGCCACCGGCGGCCGGCGGCACGGGAAACGAGGTCACCTCCGCCTCCGGCGGCCGGTGGCGCTCCGGGGGCGACGGAGAGCGGCCGGACTCGCGCTCTACGGCAACATCCGCACTCGGCGCGAGACCCGAAGGACGACTTTCCACGAAAGAGCGTGCCACCGCCGAGGCACTGTGGTTCTCCGAGGAAACCTCCCGAACGGGTCCATCCCACCCGCTGTGCAACGCCACCTGCCGTCGGGCCAGCTCGTGGTCCGGCTGAAGTCGCAGCACCGCCTGATAGCGCAGCACCGCCTCTCGAATGAGACCCGCGTGCTCCAGAGCCAGGCCATAGTTGTAAAGAATGTGCGGGTTATCGGGCTGTAGATAATGTGCCTTTTCGAGCGCCAGCAGCGAACCCTGTACATCCCCGACACGCCCCAGAGCAATCCCCAGCGCAGAAAACAACACGGGGTCCGTACTCTCCGCTTGAAGCTGCGCCTGCAGCAGGGTCGCGACCTCGCGGCCCTGGTTCTTATCAAGGGCTTCTAACGCCTGGCGTAGAGGTGTGCCGTCTGGGTGTTTATTCATGGGGCAACTGGACCGAGAGAATCCTGGAGGACGGACGTACCAGTATCGTTGACCCGCGGGCCCTCGGGGTTCCTCCCACCAAATACGCGAACTGCGATTCGGAATGGGCGGTTCCGCCCCTGCAAATCGGCCAAAGTCCAGTAAGGATGCCCGCGGTCAGAACCCCTTCCACCACCGATCCAGTGTCTCCCGGAGAGCGGCCACCCGAGCGGGCTGCGCGGCGGCGAGATCCTTTTCCTCGGCAGGATCGTGTGCAAGGCCGTACAGTTCCGGTGCAAGCTGCGGGTCTACCGGCACGATCAGCTTCCAGTCGCCTTGGCGGACCCAACGGTGCGTGAGGTTGAGCGGGGGCCGGTCCACGCTCAGCGCCGTATGCACGTAGAGTTCGCCAAACACGGCTTTACGTCCCAGGCGCCCGTCGCCGTCCGCGGCGCGCATCAGATCCATGCCCGGAAGGCCCGGGGGCAATTTCACGCGGCAGGCGCGCAATAGTGTCGGGGCGAGATCTACCGTGGAAACGAGGTCCGGATAGCTGCCCGCCCGAGTGTGCCCGGGCCACCGCACCATCACCGGGGTACGCAGACCACCGTCGTACGGCGAGAGCTTGCTCTTGGGCGCAAAGTTGCCCCTCGTGCGCCGGGTGGGGCCGGTTTCCTGAATCCAGCCGTTGTCCACTACGAATGCGACCAGAGTGTTGTCCCGCAGGCCCTCCCGGTCCAGGAAATCGAACAACTGCCCGCAGGTTTCGTCGAACCATTCGCACATGGCATAGTATTTGGCCAACCCGGGGTGCCGACCGGGAGCCGTGTACTTTGCCAGGAGCCGCGCCGGAGGGTTGTGCGGCTCGTGCGGCAACATCGGGGCGTACCAGACGAAAAACGGCTGTGCGCCGCGCTCGCGGATGAACCGGTAGATCGGGTCCATCGTCTGCCTCCCGATGGCAAGTCCTTCCTCTCCATGCCGGCCCCTGGTCGTCATCCCGTGTGTGAAGCCTCCGTTGCTGTAATGCCCCTCCCAGAACTTTCCCGTCTGCAGGGCGCGATAGCCCGCCCCCGCCAGGAGCCGGGGAATGGTGGGAGTGTCGCGCAGGAACGGGAGCATGGCGCTGCGATCCACGCCGGTGGGGGGATCATTGCAGCAGATGCGGTGCTCGTGTCCGAAGCGACCGGTAAGGAGCGTGGCGAGGCTGGCGCGGCAGAGCGACGTAGGCACGTAACCGTGAGGAAAGACGGCACTCTCCGCTGCCAAGCGATCCAGACGGGGCGTGCGGATCACGGGGTGTCCCATGAACCCGAAATCTTGCCAGCCCATGTCATCGCCGACGATGAGCACCACATTGGGTCGCGCGGTCGGGGCGGCCACAGCGCGCGGCCCTTCCGAACTCGCCAGTCCGGATGCACAGACCAGGACCAAGAGCGCTCGGAGCAGCCGATCCACGGGATGCCGCAACACGTTGGACATACAAACCGGAAGGAGCCGCACCATGGCCGGTCGTTTCCCGCGCCGATCGTCCTGTCGCCTGTGCCGAATCACGGCATCTTTCCTTTCTCGCGGCGCAGCTCCTCGAGGGCTTTCGTAAGTGCTTCGACTTGCTGTTCCAGCGACCGAATCCGCTCCTCGGCCGATTTGCGTTCCGGCCGCTTCGGGGGCTCCGGAGTGTCCACCGGGGGCCGCGTTCCTCCGCCGGGCAGGAAATAGCGCACGGAACTCGTCACGGTGGGCGCGCCGTCTACTGCGCTCAACTCCACGCCTACGTCCAGCCGCACCTTCCGCCCCTGTTCCAGCCCGACGCCCAGGGTGAACACCCGGTCGTCAAAAAAGAGCGCGGGATCCGAGGCATTGCGGGTGTAGAACCCCCCGCGGAGAAACAGCGTCCGGGCCCCCCGCGGGATCGCGTACTCGGCGCCCAGGTGTACGTCCGCCACGTTGCCGCGCTGCTCGAGGGCAGAGGCGCCGCTGTTTCCGCCGAAATAGTAGCGCCCCTCGAGACTGAAGGTGAGGTTGCCCGGGCCGACATCGCCGAAATCATAGGCCAGACCGCTGCTCACCCGCCCGCTGATCCGCTGCCCGAACACCGCGCCGGCCAGGCCGAGATCGCTGACCCGCGTGGGGTGCAAGTAGGTGAAACCGAGCGTGGTGGGACTGTCCGGCTTAGGCTTGTACTTGGCGCCGAGGCTGAAGGTCACGCCGTTTCCCGCTCCCTGTGCGGAGGCCGTCCCCGCCAGCGGGTCATCGGGCGAGAGGGTGTTCAGTTGGACGTAATGGACGCCCGCGCCGACGCGAAGCAGGGGACTGACGTGCTTGCCGTATCCGAAAGACGTGAACCAGTAGCGTGCGATGCTGGGCACCGCTCCCCCGCCCAGGCCTGCCTGCGTCTGCTCGTAGCCCACCAATGCGCGACTGATTGCCAGCGTCCCCTTGCGGTTCAGCTCACCGGGCCCCAGTTCTCGCGCCAGCGGGTAAGCAAAGCCCGCGAAAGAGAAATTGAGACCGGTCGAGCTCAGATCCCGCGGCCCGGTTGGGGTCGCGTCGGAAAAAAGCGTGCGGGGCAGTGTGCGAAAGTCGAGCGCCACCTGCGCCCGAGTGAGGTGCGAGAGACCCGCCGGGTTCCAGAACAGCGCCGTGAGGTCTTCGGACAGCGCCACGAACGCGCCTCCTACTCCGGTAGAGCGCGCGCCCACTCCCAGGGATTGGAGTGAATCGGCGCGCCGCTCCTGAGCCGCCGCCGGCAGGGCAACCACCGCGAGCAATGCACACGTCGAAACTTTGAGTTTCCCTGCCTGATACACTCTACTCCCCAATTCAGCGGAAGAAGACCGTGAAGCCGCCGTCCGGGGACACGGAATTGTCGCGCAGGGGCTTGTTCTCATCAATGGCATTCCCATTGGAGTCCGTCACTCCCAGGACCTGGATGAGATACGACTGGTTCCGGCGATACCGACCCGGCGCCAGTCGCAAGTTGAATTGCAGAACGACGCCGGCCTCTTCTTCCGTGGAAGGGAACGTGCCTGCGTCGCCGTCGGGAGCGTCGGCAGCCACCTTCCGCAGATCGGAGATGGTCCGGGTCTCGATCACCCGGTTGCCCCGGACGAAGCCCCCATTGCGTCCCCCCTTCTTGAGGTCGAAGACCAGCACCCGGATGTTCGAGAGCGTGAGCCGGTCCTTCCGGGCGGCCCCGCCCGGAGTGGCCGAAGCAAGATCAGTATCGTCCAACCGAAAGCGAACCTGTTGCACCGAATTGCCCAGGAATCGGGCGAACGTCGCCGGCTTCACGAAGTCCAGCGTCGGTCCGGTCCGATTCAGCACCACGCGCCGGGAAGTTACCCCGGTGAGGCCCACGGCGTCGGTGACTCGCAGTTCGATTAGAATCTCGCCATCCCGAAAGTCGGTAATGTCTACGCCCCCGGCGCGGGCGTCCAGTTCGGTGGCGCTCCCCACAGAGGTCGGGGTCAGCATGAGCGGCGGCTCGATGGTCCGCACCATCCCGGTCGCCGCACTGACGCCGGTCAGCGTCAGGCGGACATTCGGAGCCGTGAGGGGGCCGATGTTGTCCCGTACTCGCCCACTCACGTTCAGGCGCAGAACCGGACCGTCCGGCACCCCCCGCACCTGGTCGGCCAGCGGTTCCAGAAGAATTGCAGACGGTGCCGACCGGTCCACGAGGATGTCGCGTGTGTTGTTGGTCTGGCGCAGGTTGGTCCGCTGCGCCGTGTCCGTGGTCTGCAACCGGAGGGTATGCCGTCCTTCAATGAGGGTACCGGTATCCAGCGGGAACGTGACAGGAAACGCCGTCACCGAACCCGTCTCCCGCGTCGCTACCGCTGCGCCGTCCACCAGTAACTGGGCCTGTGCCAGCGCCAGCGAATCGGTGGCAAGGCCGCCGATCTGCAGAGAACCGCGCACGACGGGCGGCTCCAGCCCGGAGGAGACGACGTCGTCGGGACCGCCTCCCGGTGCGATGGTCAGCACGGCGCCGGCGGGGTCCTCCGTGTCGGACGTGAAGACCTGCGTGATCGGATTGGCGGCGTTCTGCACCAGATCGCTCGCCTCCACCGTGAGCGTCAGATCCCGGCCCTGCGGAACCGGCGCGATGACGCGGACGATGGTGACGTTCTGCAGCGGCTCGCCGGGACGGGGGAAATCCGCCTGGTGGAGAACTAGAGCCCCGACCCGCAGGGTCACCCGCCGCAGGTGACGCTCCCCGACCTGCACCTCGAACAGTGCTCCCGGAGGATCGCCCCGCACGACGGCGCCGCGGACCGGAGCCAGGATCCGAATGTCCGGGCGGGCGTTGTCTACCCGAATCCCGCGCGGGTTGCTCTCGGTCACATTGCCGGCTTGATCGGTGGCCAGGATCACCAGTTCGTGGTCGCCGTCCTGAAGCAGAGCCGTGTCCAGCTCAAAGCGGACTGCCTGATCCCCGGTCCTCCCGCTGAGACTGCGGTCCACCTGAAACGTCACATCATCCACCAGCAACTCGGCCCGGCTCAGACCGATCCGGTCGCTCACCGTCCCCAGAATTTCCAGCCGGCCCGCCGCCAGCGTCACACCCGGAATCGCCGTGGCGTTGATGACCCCGCCGGCGAGCGCGTTGACTGCGTTCACCTGAGCGGTAGGGGGCACGGGGTCCAGCAGAAACTCCAGGGTTCGCGACGCTACATTCGGCTGCGGCAGCGCGTTGTCGGCCGCATCCAGGCGTAGGACATGCCGGCCCTCCGCCAGGCTCAACGTTACGGTGAGAGTCGTTGTGTCCCCGACCCGGTCCAGCAGGAACCCGGTCGTCGCGACCTCGTCCACCCTCAGCACAACTCGACCGGGATCCAGGTTCGGGTCCGCCAGGGTCGCCTTCACATCCACGAGGAGGCGATTCGCCGCGTTCGGGTCCGGACGCGAGTCGGGATCGTTCGGATCCGGCGCCACGAATTCCATGAGCGGCGGAGTGCTGTCCGAGCTGAAGCGAATCTCGTTGACTCCCGGCTCGATCGCCGATGTGCGTCCGCACCGGTCCGTCGCGCGGAGCAGCAGCGTGTGGGGACCGTCCGGCAGCCGGGAGCGCGGGATGAGGAAGTCCACCGGCGCGCTGGCGCCCGCCACGGGCACGTCGGCCACAATGCTTCCGGCCGCCGCACCGTCCAGAAGCAGTTCGTATTTCTGCAGTTGGAGGCTGTCGCGCAGCTCGCCGAGCACTCGCAGGTCGCCGGTGTAGACGCGCCCGGGTGTGGGCTGCGTGAGACGGGCACTGGGCGGCGCCTGGTCCACCGCAAATGTGCGTTCGTCACCGGCGGCGAAGCCGGCCCGATCGGTCGCGCGGACGCGGAGCACCGCCGCCTCCTGCTCCGGCAGCACGACCGAGGCGGTGAGGCGGTGCAGCACCGGCTCCGCCGGATCGGGCGTGTCGGTGAAGGCGAGCGGAGCGCCGTTGTTCACGTTGATGATGACAGCGGAGGGATTGAAGTTGGCGTCGCGAACGTCCGCCGCAATGTTCACCGGGGAACCGACGCAAGCAGCCCGCGGCTCTCGGATGTTCACCGTCGGTGGAGTGGTGTCCACGATGAATTCCACCGACGCGGTGCGGGTGTTGCCGGCAAAATCGAGTGCCTGGATGGTGATGCGAAACTCTCCGTCGCGGGGCACCGCGGTCGTGACGCGAAATCCGCCGTCGGCACCGGGAGTCACGGGCGCCTGATCTACCGGACCTCCCAGGACATTCCGCGTGACAGAGTCGAGCATCTCCAGGCGAAATGACGCCTCTCTCACGCCGGCGAGCGCATCCGAAATCTGCCCCTGGACCACAAACGCGCGCCCCGTGATGAATTGACCGGCCGCCGGCGAAGTAAACACGACTCCGGGAGGGGTGCCGTCCACAAGCATGCCGCGCTTGTATACAGCGGAGGTCACACCGGTCGAGTCGCGAAACTGCACTACCACGCCACGCAAACCGTCGTTAGTTCCGTCGCTCGTTCCGGCGAGAAGCCAGCCGGGGATGCGGTACAGACGCGGGTTTCCGGGGGCGCCGGGCAGCGACACGAAAGGGATCAAGCCGAAGTTCGGCTGCGGCCCCAGCACCTGGTCGGTGACCGGATCCACATTGGCGGCCCGGAATTCGGTCACAGCCGCGCCGGCAGTGAGGTCGGTCGCCACCCCGTGCAGGTCCACGGCGAGACGATTGGTCACGGTGAAGGGCGCAGGCGCCGCCCCCGACGCGGCCGGGTCGAAAGGGCTGATGGCGCCGTCTGCGGTGATCTCAAACGACCCGAGCACCGGACCCGCCCGGGACGATGCGTCCACCAACCGAAACGTGGAGACCGACGGCGGGAACTGTACCGACCCGTCGGAGCAAACCGCTGCGACCTCTACAGAGTAATCATTGGGGCCGGCGAGCACCACCGGACTCAGGGCGACCTGAAATGCACCCCCTCCCGGGGGCGCCGGAGTCATCGTCTCGGCAAGAGTGACGGCGCCGCGGAGCACGCGCACGAACACCCCGGTGAGTCGCACCGAACCACTGGGGGGGATAACGAAGCGCGCGATTCCTCGCACCCGGATGAGGTTGTCCAGCGCCCGCAGGTCGTACACCGCGTTCGGGGTCGGGTTGACGATCCCGGCGACAGCCGCCGAAGCTGCGCCGCCCGGACGGGCGGAGAGCATCACCAGAAGCAGTGCCAGCGAGACAACGAAACCCGCGCCGAAGCACGTCCCGAGCAACGAGAAGCTCGAAAGCCACCTCGGGGAGACTCGGTTCGCGGTATGACTGGTGCGGCAGGCGCGGGGATGCATGGAGAAATGGAGCGAGCGCGGGGCAGTCAGCGCGGGAGCGGACGCCCATCAGGGAGTTCGCACTTCCCCATTACCGGTTCCTCCTTCACTGCGCGCGGCTTCGGCCGCGGCGGCACTCAGTGCCGCAAACCCGCCGCGCACGGCTCGGGCTGAGTACCCATGCCGCCGCAGGTAGTACGTGGCCTGAGCGCTGGAAGCATCCTCCGGGCAATCACAGAAGAGCACTACCTCCCGATCGGCAGGAATCTCGCGAAAACGCCGTTCCAACTCGGTTGCAGGCAGCAACAGGACGTCGAGGTCGGAGCACGGGTGAGATTCGGCCACCGGCGCCGGGCGAAGATCCACCACGACGAGTGGCGCCTGTTGCGCGCGGAGCGCGCGCACCCCGGCCGCGGTAATCTGGTCCTCCGGCTGGAGCAGGGAGAATGGAATGACGTTCCCGCCCGCACCCAGGCTGGGTACGTAGCAGTGGCGGCAGGCCGGGATGAGTCGTTCGAAGTCGTCGAACAGCAGGGAGTGCTCGATCTCACGCGCGCCGCGCACGAGCGGCTCCATCTTCTGCCACACAGCGATGGCGTAGGGTCCCATCGTCGAGAGCATCTCCTCCTCATCAATGAGCCGGAGGCGGATGAGGGTTCCCAGCCGGTCGTAGAACGAGCCCACGCGGTGGAACGCCGCTTCACCGTAGTCGGCGCGGTGGGCGCTGACGAACTCGCCCCAGGTGCGTTCTTCGAGCCGGTGCAGCAGCCAGAGCTGCGCGTCCATGAAATCCGGACCCTCCCAGATGCTGAACAACTGGTTGGTGACCGCGAGGTAGCGGTCCTGCTCCATGTGTTTCAGTTGGCCCCGCACATAGATTGCTGTTGCGACGAAGGCCAGCATCGAGATTGCGGTAGACACAGCGGTGACGGCGTCCCAGTTCATAGCAGGTAGGGGTCCAGAAGGACGGAGATGGAAGCAGGAGTGACGATAGATGATAGCGGAACGATGAAGGGGGGAAAGGCAAATGGCGAGTAGTGACGTGGTGGAAATCGAGGGGATCGTGCCGGTGCTTCCAACTCCGTTCCTGGCGGATGGGAGCGTGGACGAGCAGAGCCTGCGGAATGTAGTGGAATTCTGCGTGGCCGAGCGGGCGGCGGCGGTATGCCTGCCCGCCTACGCCGGGGAATTTTACAAGCTGACGGAGGCGGAGCGGCTGAGAGTGGTGCAGGTCGCGGCGGAGCAGGCGCGGGGGAGGATCCCCGTGCTCGGCCAGGCAAACCACGTCTCTGCCTCGGCGGCGCTGGAATTGGCGCGCGCGATGGAGGATGCCGGGGCGGATCTCATCAGTCTGGCCGCACCTCGGGTGTTCGGCCTGTCGGAAGAAGATCTGCTCCGCTACTTCGGCGCTGTCTGCCGAGGCTTGAAAACCGGCCTGCTGATTCAGGACTTCAACCCGGGGGGGAGCACCGTCGGTGCAGCGTTTGCGGCCCGGCTCCGGCAGCAGCACGCGAACTTCCGGTACCTGAAGCTCGAAGACCCGCTGATGGCCCCACGGATCCGTGCCATTCGCGAGGCGACGGACGACCGCATCGGCGTGCTCGAGGGGTGGGGCGGGATGTTTATGCTGGAACTCATTCCGTGTGGCATCTGCGGCGTGATGCCCGGTGTGCCCCTCCTGCGCGTGCTGCACGACACCTACTGGAAACGGAAGCGGGGTGAAGATCGGGCTGCCCTTGATGCTTTCCAGTCGGTGCTGCCGTTCATCGTTTTCACCCTCCAGCACATGGAGGTGTTTCTTCATGTTGAAAAGCGCCTGCTGCGGCGAATGGGTTTGCTGCGCTCCGACCATGTGCGCGAGGCGACCGTGCAATTGGACCCGGACACCAGCGCCTATGCGGATTGGCTCATTGACGGACTGCTCCCGCGCTTGCAGCCCTGAGAAAAACAGCCCCGCCCGTTCCCGGGCGGGGTCTGCACGACGCAGGCGGCGGAGCCGCCAAGCACCTACTGTCGGGATTGGGCGCGACAGTCGGGCACACAGGCGCGCTCGACGCTGACCGGAGAGGCCGGATTGTAAAGATTCCAGGTCCACGGCTGGTTCCTTGCGCCTACCCACCCGTCCACGTAGTGGGAGAACTTGACGTGGCCGTCCGCATAGCCGATGTTCCAGCGGGCCTCACCCTGGCGACCACTGGTGTGGTAGGCCGCCCAGTTATCCTGCACCATCTGGGTTTCCGTCGGCCGCGTCAGCGTGGCGAGGCTGTGCGGCGTACCCGGATTTTGCAGCGCGCCGCTGAAGCCGTAATCCGGCCAGCTCCAACCCTGGCTCAGGCCGCTGTGCCACCAATACGAGAGGCGAGTGAACGCAGGATTCCACCGGCCGTTCGGGAAGGCGCCGGTGACTGCGAAGCGATTGCCGGTCGGATCATTCGGGTCCACAAAGACGCCGCCATTCTTGATGTACGGCTGCAGGCGGCTCCCGACGTTCGCGGGCACCACGTTCCCAAAAGCGTTGGTCGGGAGGTTATCCCAGGACCCCTGCGGCCCGGGGTACCAGAGGCTGGCAACGCCCGGCCCGCCGGGAAACGTCTCGTCGTAGTCCTGGACGTACATCATCGCGGCGAGCGCGATGTTCTTGATGTTGGGATAGGCATGTGGCCTGCCGCGCCTTCTCACGCGCCTGCGCAAAGACAGGGAAGAGGATCGCTGCGAGAATCGCTATAATAGCGATCACCACGAGAAGTTCTATGAGGGTAAAGCCTCGACGACGCGTGATGGAACCGTGACTCCTTGACGAAGGGCTGATTCGGCACCGGAGAGCAGATCACCTCGAATCGGCAATCAGCTTTCCAGCACAGTTGTCATGCCGCAGAACGGCCGGAGTTGCAACAGAAATCCCACGCGGTCCGGGGACAACTGGGAACTCCGGTCCTCTTGCAGTCATTGCCAGGTCTGATAACATGCCATCAGTCAGCCGGACGGCGTCGGGCGGATGGGCTCGTAGGCTCGGCCCGGACGGCGGCAGGGGTTAGGAGACGCACATGATGCAGGCAGGGCGGGCGCTGTTGTGAGCGCTCGTGGGTGGACTGATCGCGATGGCCGGAGCAGCCGCACAGAAACTTCCGGACGAGGGGGTCAAGATAGAGGCGCCGCCCCTGCCGCAAGGCCTGAAGTGGCACAATTCGGCGCCACTGACGATGCAGGAACTGAAGGGAAAGGTCGTCCTCCTTGACTTCTGGGAGTACACCTGCATCAACTGTATCCGAACCTTCCCCTATCTCAAGACCTGGCACGATAAGTACAAGGACAAGGGGCTGGTCATCCTGGGCGTGCATACGCCGGAGTTTCAGTTCGCGAAGGTCGAAACAAACGTAGTACGCGCCGTCAAGCAATTTGAGCTGAAGCACCCGATCGTCGTGGACAGCGACTACCAGGTGTGGCAGGCATACGGCAACAGATACTGGCCCGCAAAGTACCTCATTGACAAGGACGGTTTCGTTCGCTACTTTCACTTCGGCGAGGGGAGTTACCAGAGCACCGAAGCGCAGATCCAGAAGCTACTCCGGGAGGTGAACCCGAACGTGGAACTTCCCAGCCTGGGCGATGTGGTGCGGGGCGCCGACAAGCCGGGAGCGGTCTGTTATCCGGTAACTCCCGAACTCTATCTAGGCTATGAACGCGGCGGCCACGCGAACACACTCGGCAACCCCGAGGGGTATCAGCCGGGCCGGCTGGTCACCTTTCGCGATCCCTCCAAATGGGAGGACGGCAAAGTGTACGCACACGGCGCCTGGCGCAACGAAGCGGAAGCGCTCGTCTCCACCCGCCGCCTGTCCGCACCAGCAGACTACATCGCGATCCGGTACCATTCCCTGGAAGTGAACTCAGTGCTCCGACCAGAGAACGGAAAGCCCCTCCGTGTCTACGTGTTCCAGGACGGCAAGCCGCTCGCGCGCACCGACAAGGGCGATGATATCAAGTACGATCCCAAAGGCCGCAGCTACCTCGTGTTGAACGAGCCCCGGATGTACCACCTCGTGAAAAACGCGAAGTTCGGCCAGCGGACACTGAAGCTGGCGACTGCCGAACCCGGAATGGGCATCTACAGCTTTACTTTCGTGTCCTGCGAAAAGCGGTAACGGGCAGCCGGGGAGCTGGATCGGACTGGGTGGCTTGCTTGCATTGTGGGGCCAACCATCCAGTCCGATCCAACCACCTGGATACCCCTTTCCCGCTGGGTCGATCCCGCCCGCTCGGGTCATCGCTCCGACCTCAGCTCCCGTCCTTCAGCCGGTCCACGAGCCACTCGTCCGCCCTCCCCCGTTCGACCGAGACTTCCACCGCGCCGCGGCGCGCCGGGCCATGTGTTCCGGGCACGCTGCCGGCGCCAACGAGTTGATTTCTCCCGTCCACCAGGCGCTCCAATCGTACCGGACGAGGAGCGAGCGCCGCCACAATCGGCCCCAGGTCCCCTTCAGCCAGCGCACCGGGCACGATCACGTCGTAGGGTACATAGCAATACGGCGCCTCCAGCACGCTGCGGAAGGAGGTAAGCGCCCCGCGCGCGAGGATCGCCCGGACATCCGGCTCGAACAGTCCTCCGAGGAGGGCCAGTAGCCCGCCCAAAGGCTCCGACCCGCGTGGCGCATCGCCTTCGCCGATGAGCGGATCGCGAAAGTCGGGGGGATTGGGAAGCGCGAAGGAATCTCCCCAGAGCGCGACGCCGTGCGGGTCCACATCCGGACGCGCCCGCAGCCACCGGAGCACGCTCCGCAGGTCCGCAAGACGCGCGCCGAGAAGAGTCCGACCCAGCATCCACTCCGACGCGGCGAGTGAGCTGGCTTCGCTCTGGAAACCGCGCGCCCCCGCAGGACGAGTCTCTCCCGTGCCGCGCAGGTCCGGCAGACAGACCGTGATGCCGCGCCGCAGCAGTCCCGCGATTTCTTCCGTCCGCCCGAGGAGGAGCGCTTCCTTTCCTTCCTGGCAAAAAGCCACGACAACCCGGGTGCGGGACACGGGCGTTGCACCCGGTGCGCCGGCGGGGCGGGGACGCAGCAGCAGGACCGGCGCCTGGATCGTCCGCTCCGGCCTCAGGATCCACCGCTCGACCGTGATGCCCTCCACGTCGGTCTCGCCGCTCCGCTCCGCCGCCGGCGCGTCTCCCGTGCCCATGCCCCCCAGCCGGAGCGCCCAGCGCTCGCGCAACCGGCGAACCCGGCGCCCCGCCGACAATTCATTGAGGACACGGGACGCCTCCCGTGCCCTCGCGTCGGCGACGGCCAGATACACTTCCCGGGCGGGCCGACGTCCCACCCGGGCCAGCACGTGCGGCGTCAGAGCGTGCAGCTCCTCAGGCGGGCGGCGGTCCTGGCGCTCCTCGGGCAGCGGGATGCCGAACCAGCGCTGCAGCAAGGGATGAATGCCCCGCCGGTGAAACTCGCCGATGTTGTTGCAGTGCGTCGCCTCAGGCGGCGTGCCTCGCAGGAGACCGGCGCCGTGCGCGAAGCCGAGTCGATCTGCGGCGCCATAGAAACTCCAGATCCGCTGCAGGCGCTTCCACACCGGATCACGCTCGCGGTCCCACTGGAACTCGTGAGCATAGATCAGCGCGCGCGGCGCCACAGCACCCACGATGGTCCAGGGGAGAAAGCCGTCCCGGCCGCTGAAGGCCAGGTTACGCGTTGTTTCCCAGTACGCGCTGCCCAGGTAGTTGAACCGGGTCTCCGCATCCTCGGGCAATGGGAACTCGGTCTCCGGCTGCGGTCCACCGAAATTGAACGGCGCGACACAGGTAACACGTGAGTCCAGCGCCGCCAGCACGGCGGCCGGATCCCCGCCGCCCGCCACCGATCCCAGTACAGCCACCCGCTCCGGGTCGGCTCCGCGTCGCGCCAGCGCCACGTCGAGGCATCGCTGGAGGTCCCACACCATCCAGCCCATCAGGCTGTCACCTGCCAGCAGTAACTGGAGCCCGCTCACGTACCGGTAGCGATACTCCTGGCGGGACCCGGACTGGTGGCCCCGGCGTTCCCCATAGCCGATCAGGTCCGGGACGAGCACGAGGCAGCCGGAGCGGGCCCAGAGAGCGCCCATGTCTTGCAGTTCACCCTGAAACCGCGGGTTGTGGTGGCTGTGGATCAGGAGCAGAACGGGCATCTTCGCCGGTAGGGGCGATGGAACATACAGGTTCGCGGTGACCACGAATCCCTCGCGGCTCGGAAATGCGAGCGCTTCCACGCGATACCCATTCCCGACGGCCACTCGCCCGACCTGCGCCTCCACGTGTGCAGGCGGGTCTGGAAACTCTCCCAGAGAACGGCGGAGGGCGCTCACGCGCCGGTCACGGAATCGATCCCAATCCGCGCGGGATTGGATGGCGTTCCACGCTTCCCGGTCCCGCCGCGTAGCTTCCTCCCGCCGAAGCCGGAGGTCCGCCCGCAGCATCTCTGCCCGCGCCGCCTGCTCCCCGTGGGGCAGTACTTGCGACGGCAGGCTCCCCAACGCCCGCTCCAGTCCCGGCATGGCAATCTCTCGATCTTTGCTGGTGAACTCCGCAGGGCGGTTCTCCGCCGCCCGGAGACGCCCCTGCCCGCGGCCGGCGGTATCACCGGGCACAGCCGCTGCGAGGATGATCAACAGCGGCAGGCACGCGATGCCAGCTCGCCTCGACCCGGCGCCCCGGGTTGGGCCCCGATCGTTGCCGCCGCGCCCGATGCCGCGCTGCCGTCTCCCGCACTCCCGCCCCGCATTCGCCGTCGTCCGCATTGCGCCCATCCCCGATGCTCCGGTCTCCGTCCCCTGTTTCCGGATCGCCCGCGATCCTTCCTGCTTCTCACCTCCCGGGGGCCGTCAGGATAAACTACACCCGTGATGAATGAGCTGCTCTTTCCCGCGCTCCTCGGCCTCGGGGCCGTCGCGGCGGCGTTGGTGTCCTATGCGATTGCCAGAACCGTGCAGCGGAAGCGGCGCGCCGCGGCGCTGCGCGCGCCCCGCCCGTGGCAGCCGGGCACTCTCGAAGCCTGGGTCGAGCGCGGCTGGCTCGATCCGGCACGGGTGGACGCGCTGCCGCGCGAGATCAGCCCGGCGCGCGTGCTGTATGAGTGGGCGCGAACCGATCCGGAGGTGGTGACCCACTGGCAGATCACCCAGCCCCTGGTTCCCGAGACGCCGGTCGAGGCGATCGTTCGGGAACTCTGGAGCCGCCTCCCGGAGGCGGTAGCCATCACCGCTCGTGCGCGCCTGTCCGAAGCGTTGGGCCGCGCCTCCGCTGTGTGGGGGGGCGCGGAGCATGGCTGGAATGGACGGCCGCTTGCGCTGCTGGCGAGTGCGCTCAGCAAGAAGGGACGCACGCTGCCGCTTGTCGGTCTGGATGACCTGACTGCCGCTCCGCTGCCCGCGCTCACTCAGGGCAGCACGATGGCGGCTCAGGCGGACGGGCCGGATCTGCTGTTGGCGTTGGCGGCTCTCCAGCGTGCGGCCCCCGCATTCCTGCACCCGCTGGCTCCGCGACAGGGCGCGCGCGAATCGCTCGTTTCCGGACTCTCCACTCAGATCGGAACCGATGTCGGCCGCAAGATTGGGGCCGGCCTCGGCGCTGCCCTCGGTCCGATCGGAAGTCTGGTCGGCCAGCACCTGGGGGGGATGATGGGTGCGCTCGGGGGCAAGGCACTGGCCCAACAGGCACTGCCCGACCACCTGGTCGCGGCGTTGAAGGAAACCGAACGAGCCCTGAGGGACCTTGGCGAACTCGCCGCAACCACCGATTTCGAACGCGCGGCCTCCCTGCCCGTCGCCGCCATCCTCGAGATGGGAAAACAGGTGGAGTCTCGCCGCAGCCGGCGCGCAGCCGGCTTTCGGGAGCGCATCTGGCCCAGTCAGGGGCTCTCACTCATTGAGGAATCCCTCCTGGCTGCCGTCGGCGAACTCAAGGGCTTTCGCGGCGCCGCCGATCAGTTCGTGGCCGCCGCTCGCAAGTCCGACCCGGCGGTTGCCGGGGGGATGATTCTCCAGAACCCGTGGCTCGTGCGCGCGCTCCCCGGCGGTGTCGAGCGCCTGAACGCGGCCCGCGCTGCTCTCAACGCCGCCGCAGCGCTGATGCGCCGCAGCTAGAAAACCAGGCAGAATCAACTATCCCGACCGGGCCGGCCACACCGTGGAGGCTGCGGGTGCGGCCATCCGTGGCGCGACAACAGAAGAGATATTTTTTCGGCGAACTTCCCTGGCTGACGTGCGTGGCTCGAGTACGGCGACGCATGTGGAGTCTCCGAACTCCGTTTCGGAGGCCTCCGGCAACCGCGCCACGTGCTCCGGAACGACGCGCGGAGACTCCGGGCTCCCCCTGGGCGCGTGAGCGTGGTCCTGGCTCGGACCGGCCCGCTCTGGCCCAACATGCGCCTGAGCCCAGGTGGGGGCACGGCTCCATTACGCGCAAGATAATTCTATGCGTGGCATTCCCTTACGATCCCGCCGGTATCGCGTATCCGAACCTCTGTCAGTTCGTTAGCATACCGGCAGACTGAACATGGATCGTGTACGGCGGCAGAGCCCGACGAGAGTTCCCACCCGCCGGCAACACGGATTCGGAGGAGACGATGCGACACGTATTTCCGATTACACCCGGCGGCAGCGCGCCGGTCTGGTTCGGGCTCGGGATGGCGGTATTCATGCTCGGCATGGCCGGACTGATGCTGTACCTCGCGTGGGGATCGCGGCACACCCGGGTCGAGGTGTCTCCGGAAGGATTGCGTGTGGTGGGTGACCTGTACGGTCGGCTGGTGCCACGCAACGTCCTCCGCCTCGACGATGCACGTCCGCTAGACCTGACCGCGGATCGGGAACATCAGCCGGTTGCGCGCACAAACGGCACGGGAATGCCCGGCTATCTCGCGGGCTGGTTTCGGCTCCGGAACGGCGAAAAGGCACTGGTCTTCCTCACCGACCGCTCACGCGTGCTCTACGTTCCCACCACAGCCGGCTATTCGGTGGTCCTCAGCCTGGAGAATCCTCAGGACGTTCTGGACGCTTTGAGGGGGCACTCTCCCGCAGGGTAGTTCCGGTCCGGAACGCGCAGAATTGCAACCCAGGCTCGGGCCGGCACCACTCTCCTTCCGGCGGAAATCGAGCGGCCCTCCGCGTTGTCCACGACGACGGAGGGCTTGCCGCCAGGTAGTCGGAAGACCTGTGTGAATGCGGCGTTGGGGTGCGGATGCGGTACCGCCACTGCGTGTAATCGGTGAAAAATGCGAAACACGCCGGTCGCCAGGGTTCGACAGCCCCCCTCGAACGGGGCCCGGATGAACCGCCGCCGCGCTGTGGGCGCACCGAGCCATGTAGAGTCTGGCAACTCCGATTGCCGGTCCAAACCTGCCCCACTTGCGTCAACCACAGACGCCGCAAGCGGACGCGGCTGGCACCACTCGGTGGGATTTTGTCGGGTCAATCCCGGCGACCTGCAAACGCGGGTTCAGCCGAGTGAGCTCGCGTCGCTCCAGCACGCCGCGCACCTGGTTCCCGGGGATGCCGAGGGAGGCAGCGAGGTATTGCCGGCTGACACCCGGCTTCTTGTGGATGCACTCCAGGACCGCCTCGGCAACCGAGCCAGTCGGTCGTCCGCATCTGGGGGCCGCTGAGGTTGGCCAGGCGCTCGCGCTTCCAGACCGGATAGGGCAGGCCGCCCAGAACCAGGCGGGTCTCTCGGAATGGCGGACGCCGAAATACAGGCCGACGCTGGACCACTTCGGGATCTATCGGTTGCACTCTCCTGGGCCGGATCTCAGCCGGCGCAGGAGAAGGAGGTCGTCAGCAGCGCGACGGACTCCTTTTTCGTTCTGCGCCCTTTTTTCGTGCCGCGGCGCGGCGGCGCGGGCCGTCGGCCGGGCCCCCCTCTACGGCCTTCTGCGGAGTCTGCGGTGGACGGGCGCGGGGCAGGGTTGGACCCGCAATCGGAGTTGCGGGACTCCAAATCGCTCGGTGCGCCCCTAAAGCGGCGGCGGTTCATCCGGGGCCCGGCGGGCGCGACTTTCAAACTACCGCGCGCGACCCCGGCGTTTCGGGGTTTGCATCAATGAGCGTAGAGACTTTTCACCCAAAACACCCTGGGCCGGCGGATACTCCGGCGAGCGCCAGGCGCAATGGCGCTGACTGTCGCCGTCACGATACCTGCAGCTCCGGGATGCTGCCCGGTCTCCCGGTCCGTTCGGGCCGATTTGATCCGTCGAATCGGCACTCCGGGAGGCCGTTTTCGCCGAGCACCGGCGCCGTGGCAGACGACTGGTCCGGGTCTGAGCGATCCAGGTCCGGATGGGGACCGAATCCGAGAGTAGGTTGCCCGCCATTGGGGCGTCCAACGGGCCAGGTAGTAACCAGTGCGCCGAAGTTACGATAGATCGGAAGACAACGCGAACTCTTCCACGTCGGCGCGAACGACTGCCCGGCATCACAACAGAGTGAGACCCCCCGGAAAACTCTCCGGGGGGTCTCACTCTGTTGTGCCGTCAGCCGAATCCGGTGACGGTTGTCGGACTGACTAGATGCGGGTCGAGTCCTTGTGGAAGATCTGCGGGTTCGACTCCAGGAAGGCCTTCTTGTGCCACTTGGTGTGGCCGTCGAAGTAGGAGACGTTGGAGCCGTCGCTGTGACGGAAGGACATCTGCCAGATGTACGGATTGCCGCTGTTATCCGGCTGATACCACGGGCTGACAGTCCAACCGCACCCATCGGCGATCCCGAGGCGGGCACGGTAGGCGACGTCGGACGGGGGCGGATAGAGCGCCCCGCCGTTGGCCGACTTCGTGAACTCGCCGATCATGATCGTGCCGGCAGGGGACACGAACTCCGCATCGGTGATGCTCTGCCCGCCGAGGCGGGTCGCACAGGCGTTCCAGCCGTAGCCGCCGGACCCGACCCAGGATTCATCACGGGGGGAGCCGCCGCCCGAGAGGGTCGCCTTGAGCGCTGCCGGGTTTCCACCCAGATCCGCGGGAATGTACACCTGGCAGGTGTTGCCGATGTGCGCATTGTCTTCGCGAGAGCGCGACCTGCCCGGCCCGGTGAACCGGGTGTCCGCCGAACAGCTCGGGCACACGTACACCTGCCAGTTCTTCACATAGGCGAAGATGAGAATGTGCCAGTAACGGATTTCGAAGATATCCGTGCGTGGGCCAGGGGAGAGGTGAAGCTGGGGATACTTCTCGTCATAGTCCTGCTGGTACATCAGGACCGCGTTGGAGAGCTGCTTCATGTTGGCCATGCAGCTTGCCTGCCGGGCCTTTTCCCGCGCCTGTGCGAACACAGGGAACAGGATCGCAGCGAGAATGGCGATGATCGCGATGACGACCAGAAGTTCGATAAGGGTGAAGCCCCTACGTCTCTGCATACTGTTGCCTCCAGTTGAGGAAGATCCGTCGAGTCCAAGTCCTGTCGCCATCTCAGACGACTATTCTGATGTTCCACTTCGAACACCTGCCTGCAGTCAGGCCCGGTTTGCCGAAGCGGAGCACAGTTGGGACGAACCCACCAGTGGCTCTGCCGACAAAGATGTTACCGGCTGCCCAACTCGATGTCAATCCCCACTTGTAGGTGGGGTGACATCAATCACTCTGACGTTCACCGTCCCCTGATCGTTCCCCTCCGCCGGCTTATAAGAAAATTATAGGGAGCATTCGATTGCAGTCCTGCACAGGCTCTTCTTGACATGAAACTGCCCTTCGGGTAACCAGTGAAAACCGGGTCGCCCACCACGAGTGCTCGGCGGTGCGTTCTCGCGCTCCATGGGACAGCGACCAGCCCGCCGGAGCGGCGGCGGTGAAATCCGTTTACGGAACGAAGCAGAATTAGTCGTCCCCCCTGCCCGTGGCTCGGGTACGGGGTGCGTGGGCGGGAGGGGGTCCCCTTGCTCACGCCCGTGGCTCGGGCACGGCGTGCGTGGGCGGGAGGAGGTCCACTTGCTACGCCCAGAGGGCGCCCGGCGTGGCTCGGGTACGGCATCTGGCACGCACGACAGGCGATCACTGGCCGATGTGGAGTCGCGCAACTCCGTTTGCGCGCGTCCCTCGCGGCAAGTCTCCGGCGTGCCAGGGGTACCGGGCGGGGGTGTGATGGGGGATGATCCCGGGGAAATCTCGTCCGGTTGGGATGATTGATTCCGCCGGGTTC